>NZ_JBBUTG010000003.1:0-498890 GCF_038066555.1 Ideonella lacteola
CGGCCCACAGGGTGGGCACCTGCCAGCGGCGCACTCGGCGTTGCCAATGCTCGCCGGGTGTCCAACCCGGCTGCGCTTGGCGCCTTGATTGCATCGCCGGCAGGTGTCCACGAACTTCCAATTTCTCCGTTTCACTGGACTAGCCAGTGGCCTCAGCACGATGGGCGTAGAACCCCAGGATGACTTCCTCGAAGTTGGAGATCAGCCACCGGGCGATGGGCAGCGCATACCAATTGAACATCGTGCTGACCCGATAGCGCATGCGGATCTGAAGCTCGGTCGAGCCGTCCGGGCGCGGTGTCAGTTGGTAGTCGGTATCGATCAGGTCGAAGTAGTGGCCGCCGATGCGCACGTGGTCGTCCAGCGCGTGGGGTGGGAACGAGTCTGCAGCGAAGCGGTAGGTCCATCGGACGTGCTCCTGTGGCCGCCACAGTGTCGCCACCTGGTCAAAGTGAATGCCACGGGCCATGGTGACGTGACGCACCGGCCCATCTGCCGTCTGCTCGGTCAAGCCGGCCTCGGGCAAGGGCACACCGATCCGGTACATCCAGGCATGCTCGACCTCATCCGGCTGGATTTCCCTTGCGTTCTCCAACTGCTGCCAGACGCGTTCGGGCGTCGCTTGGACGATGCGCGACCTTTCCTCGCTGTGAACCTCGACCGGTAGCGGCACGTGTTGCTCAAAGGCGCCCAGCAGCAGCGGCAGCGCCGCCAGGGTGTAAAGGGTGCGGTCGGGACGCCGGAACCGTCGATACACCCAACCCATCAAGAGCGCCCCCAGGCCGCCGACCAGCATGAACAGGGGCACGATGAGGATGGCGCAAATCAGCCCCTCGATCATCACCGCCAGCGTGCCCGCCACGAAGGCCAAGTTGGCCAGAGCCCCGAGCACGAATTGGGTGCTGGGGCGACCGGGTCCGTTGCGTTCGTCGAAGTAGGCCGCGGTGGCGCCTACCAGGGTCGGCACGAGGAACAGGAAGCTCGCCATCATCGGCGTGTAGGCCTCGCCGCCACGGCCGGAGAACCCCAGGCGCAGCGCCACACCAGTCAGTGCGCCAGCGGCCACGGGCCACAGTTGTCGAAGACGTTGGTAGCGGCGTTGGGCATCGCTCGCTGGCGATGCGGGGCGTTCAGACATGTCGCACCTCGGAATGGGCTGGCGTTTCTGGCGAGACGTAGGGTGGCCAAACCTCTGCACGGCGAGGCAAATCGGCCGGCAGGCGCAGATTCCAGACGAGGCCGACCCGCTGCAGGCCGCGGAGCACCCACCAGCCCGGATCCCACTCGCCGGCGTACAGGCCCAGCCGGGCAGAACCCGGGAATGCATGGTGGTTGTTGTGCCAGGACTCGCCCATGGTGAGCAGCGAAGCCCATCGCACGTTGCGGCCCTGTACCGCGGCGCCCCGGACGGTGTGGTGCAGCTCGCCATGGTTGTGGGCGAGGAATCCGATCAGCCAATGGCCGAACACTGCAACTGTGATGCGGGCGCACACGCCCCAGAAGACGAATCCCCAACCGCCAATGGCGTAGAGCAGCAAGGCCGGGGGCAGTTGCTGCGCCATCCAGGTTCGTTCCAGCCACTGGTAGAAAGGGTCCTCGGCGACGGCCGGTTCCAGCGCGATGCGCGGCGGACGGGCAAGCCGCAGGTCACAGTGCAACTGCCACCATGCATCGACCCAAAACGGGCGGCCATGCCGGAGGTAGGGGTGACAGTCCGGCAATCGCTGTGCGAAATCACGCAGATCGTGCTGGCGCAACAGGCTCAAGGGACCCGCCAGCCCCACCTGGACGCCCAGATAGACCAACAGGCGGGCCAACCATCGTGGGCATTGGAAGCTGTTGTGCACCAGCTTTCGATGGCTGCCCAGCGAGTGGCCGAACAACAGCACCAGCCCGGTGCTGATGACGAAGAGAAGAACGTGGCCGACGCTGATCGTCGCTGCGCCACCCACGGCGGCGGCCAGCGCCATACCTGCGAACCAGATGGATTTCGATGGCGCGTAGTGCACCGAGCCTTCCCGAACTTGCGAGAGGCAATCCGACTGCACACGGTGGGCAGTTGGAATGCTGCCGCCGGATTCAGCCTGACCACTCATGAGGCCTTGCGCCGCTTGGACGCCGCAGCGCGGGACTCACGCTTGAGCGGCCTGCCGACGGGGCACAGTTCCATCGCGTAGCTGGTGAGCGTGCTGGCCAAACTGTCCGCATTGAGCTTGTAAAGGACGAACTGCCCCTTCCGCTCACTGGTCACCAAGCCGGCGTTCTCGAGCACCGACAGATGCCGCGAGATGGCCGGTGCACTCATCTGAAATCGCTCTGCGAGTTCGCTGGTGCTCAACTCGGCTTCAGCAAGGTAAGCCAGGATCTGGCGTCTCGGGCCGGAGGCCAGCGCTTCGAAAACCTTGTCGAGAGAGCCCACCATGTCAGAAAATTCAACGATTAACTCATTTGTTAATACTTTACGGTTCGACCACACGTTCGTCAATGGATCGCGCTGTGTCTTCCACAAAGACGTGTGCCGTGGCGTCACTGCACTAGACTTGCCGGCAAGATATCGTCAGACAGAGGGAGCGGGCCAGCATGCAGCTGACCATGGAGGGGGTGTTGGCCTTGGCGCCGGATGACTCTTCGGCCAAGGCGGCGCGGGGTTTGACCTCGCCGGCCAAGTGGCCCTTGCTGGGGGCCGACGAACGCGCGGCCTGGGGCGAGTGCCAGGGCAGTGGATCCAAGCCCTACCAGACGCAGGTCGACTTCAACGGCCCCGCGTTTCGCTGCAGTTGCCCGAGCCGAAAGTTCCCGTGCAAGCACGGCTTGGCGCTGCTGCTGATGCGTGCGCAGGACAGCAGCCTGTTTCAGGGCCGAGAGGCCCCGACGTGGGTCACGGAGTGGCTGGCGTCGCGCGGCGAAAAGGCGCAGAAGAAGGAACAACGGTTGGCCGAAAAGGCCGCCGAACCGGTGGATCCGCAAGCGGTTGAGAAGCGCGAGGCGCAGCGCTGGCGCCGCATCGAAGCCGCGGGTGATGAGCTGCGCCGCTGGCTCGCCGATCAGCTGGCGCATGGCCTGGGTGCCTTGACCCCGGAGCTTCTGCGCGGTTGGCACACGATGGCCGCACGCATGGTCGACGCACAGGCGCCGGGGCTGGGCCAGCGGGTGCGCGATGCGGCCGATGGCGTTCGCCAGGGCGAGGATTGGCCGGAGCGCACCTTGCATCGCCTGGGCCTGCTGCAGCTGGCCGGCGAGGCCCTGGCTCGCCGCGCCACCCTGGGTGCACCGCTGCAGGCCGATCTGCGCGCCATCGTGGGCTGGCCGCATGACAAGGCCGAAGTGTTGGCCGGTGGTGAACGTGTGGCCGATCGCTGGACCGTGCTGGGGGTGATCCACGACGAACGCGATGAAAAGCTGGTGGAGCGCCGGGTGTGGCTGCGTGGCGAGCGCAGCGGGCGCCAGGCCTGGTTGCTGGATCACGCGTTCGGTGGCCGCGGTTTCGAACAGGGGTGGGTCACCGGGATGGGGGTCGAGGCGCAGCTTGCGTTCTTTCCGGGCGCGAGCGGCTTGCGGGCCTTGGCGGTCGACCCGATCGGCGCGCCTGAAGGGCCGACGTGGCACCGACCGACGTGGGTCGACGAGTGGCAGGCGATCTCGTCGCGCGTTGCCGCGTGCCCCTGGGTGACCTGGCATCCGCTGACCTTGACCGACGCCGTGCCGGTGCGTGATGGCGAACGGCTGCTCGCTGTGGCGGGCGACCGCGCCTTGCCGCTGGCCGTCGGCGAGACCGATGCGTGGGCGCTGTGGGCCGCCTGCGGTGGCCACCCGCTGCAGTTGTTCGGCGAATGGGACGGGCAGGTGCTGCGGCCACTCACGGGCTGGCGCACGGGAGCGCTGGCGCCGTGCTGGCAGAGGAGCGTCGCATGAGCAGCCTGTGGACCGCCTTGTTGCCGACGGCGATGGTCGGCACCGACCGCCAGCCCAGCCCGATGCCGGTGTGGCCTGGAGACATGGGGCGACTGGTGGCGCAGGCCACCGAGGAAGGTGAGCCGCCGGCCAACGCTCTGCGCGCCGCCGCCGTGCTGGCCGTCTGCAGCCTGGCCGGCGCGCAAGGGCAGCGTTGGACCGCGCCGCTGCCGGCCGCCGCGGCCGAGGACACCCTGCCCGCGTTGTCCGACCCCTCCCTGCTGCGCCTCATCGGATGGGCCTTCAGTGAGGGCCCGGCGCGGTTGCATGCCGCCATCTGCCTCGGCTTGGCCCGAGCGGGTCACCGTCTGCCCGACACCTTGCTGCCTCAGGCGCTCGAGCTGGGGCGTCGTTCGCTGGCCTTCAGGCCGGCGCTGGTGGAGGTGCTGGGCGAGCGCGGCCTGTGGCTGGCTGCCCAGCGTGACGACTGGCGATACGCTGCCGGCGTGAGTGCGGCCGAGACGCAGGACGCGCGCTGGACCGACGGCACCATCGAGCAGCGGCGGGCATTCCTCTCCGCCGAGCGTGCCGCGGATCCGGCCGCGGCGCGCGAGCGCCTGTCGGCGGTGCTCGGCGAGTTGCCGGCGAAAGAACGGGCCGAACTGGCGGGTGCCCTGGCGGTGAGCCTGGGCCCGGACGACGAACCATTGCTCGACCAGTTGCGCAACGATCGCAGCCGCGAAGTGCGGCAGGTGGCCTTGGGCCTGTTGCTGCGGCTGCCTGAAGCGCAGCATCCCCGGCGTGCCGGCGAGCGTCTGGCGCAGCTGATGCGGCACGAGCGGGTCTTGCTGCGCAAGCGCTGGCAGATCGACGCACCCACCGAGGCCGCGGCGGACTGGAAGTCGGACCAGCTCGATGCGGCGCGCCCCACCCACGAGTCACTCGGCGAGCGTGCCTGGTGGCTGTACCAACTGGTGCGGCAGGTGCCGCTGGGCTGGTGGACCACCCACACCGGCCTCCAGGCGGCCGAGCTGGTCGAATGGGCCGGCGGCACCGATTGGGCCGAGGCTTTGTTCCGCGCCTGGCGCGATGTGCTGTTCGCCGCGCCCGACGTGGCCTGGTGCGAAGCCCTGCTCGATGCCTGGCCGCAGAAGCTGCTGCGCGACGATCCGTCCACCGTGTTGGCGTTGCTGCCGACGGAGCGTCGCGAACGCTATTGGCGCCAGCAGCTGCAGACCGGCTCCATCGACCTCGCCCATCTCGTTTCCCGCATGCTGGCCGCTTGCGCGGTCGACGACACCTTGTCGGTCGAGCTCTCTCACGAGGTCGCCCGGGCCGTGCGCCTGCGTGCGGAGCCGGGCGCCTTGAACACCGGAGCACTGCGGCAAGACTGGCACCTGCTGCAGCAGTTGCCGGACCTGGGCGCCGTGCTGCACGTCGATGCCCTCGCCCCCTTGGCCGATTTGCCCCGGCCGCCCGACGAAACCCCCAGCTACGCCAACCACGTGCATGCGCTGACGCAAGTCGTCGCGCTGCGCCGTGCCCTCCACCTCTTCGTTTCTGCGAACACGCCATGACCGCCCCCACCCATGCCACGCCCGTCCTGCGACAGCACGCCGAACAGCAGTTCGCCGAAGAGCTGACCGAACTGCGCAAGCAGGACGATCGCCAGCGGCCCGAGAACTGGCTGCTCTCGCCCTGGGCGGTGGTGCGTTACCTGATGGGCGGCAAGCTCGACAACGGCTTCGAGGTCAGCGCCAAGTACATCGGCAGCCCGCGCCTGATGGAGATCGCCGTGGCCACGCTGGCCACCGACCGGGCGCTGCTGCTCTACGGCGTGCCGGGCACCGCCAAGTCGTGGGTGTCCGAGCACCTGGCCGCGGCCATCAGCGGCGACTCCACCCGCCTGATCCAGGGCACCGCGGGCACCAGCGAAGAGCAGTTGCGCTACGGCTGGAACTACGCGCAGTTGCTGGCCCACGGCCCGTCGGAGGCGGCGCTCGTGCCCAGCCCGTTGATGCAGGCGATGCGCGCCGGCAAGATCGCCCGGGTCGAAGAGCTCACCCGCATCCCCGCCGATGTGCAGGACAGCCTGATCACCGTGCTGTCCGAGAAGACGCTGCCCGTGCCTGAGTTGGGCAGCGAGGTGCAGGCCGTGCGCGGCTTCAGCGTCATCGCCACGGCCAACAATCGCGACAAGGGAGTCAATGAGCTGTCGGCCGCCTTGAAGCGCCGCTTCAACACGGTCGTGCTGCCCGTGCCTGCCAGTGAAGACGACGAGGTGGCGATCGTTGTCAAGCGGGTGGCCGAGATGGGCCGCGCCCTGCAACTGCCTGCCGAGCCGCCCGCGCTGAAAGAGGTGCGCCGCATCGTGCAGATCTTCCGCGAGCTCCGCAATGGCAGGACGGAAGACGGCAAGACACAGGTCAAGTCGCCCAGCTCCACGCTGTCCACTGCCGAGGCCATCTCCGTCATCAACAGCGGCATGGCGCTGGCCGGCCACTTTGGGGACGGTGTCTTGCGCGCACACGACATGGCGTCGGGCCTGATCGGCGCCGTCATCAAAGACCCGGTGCAGGACCAGGTGGTCTGGAACGAATACCTCGAGACGGTCGTCAAGGAACGCGCCGAGTGGAAGGACCTCTACCGCGCGTTCCGGGAGCAGCAGTGAGCGCACGGGCTGCGCGTCAGAGCGCCCGCGAACCGGCCCGCGTCGACCAAGCCAAGCTGCCGAAGCAGGCGATGGACGAGGGGCTGGCATGACTTCCCCGCATTGGTTTGGCATCCGCCACCACGGGCCGGGCTGTGCCCGCAGCCTGTGCCGGGCCTTCGAGGCGCTGCAGCCGGATTGCGTGCTGATCGAAGGGCCGCCCGAGGCGGAGGGCCTGCTGGCCATGGCGCTGCACGAGGCGATGCGGCCACCGGTGGCGCTGCTGAGCTACTGCCCCGACGAGCCTCAGTGGGCCGTGTACCACCCGTTCGCGGTGTTCTCGCCGGAGTGGCAGGCGCTGCGTTGGGCGGTGCGGGCCGGTGTGCCCATCCGCTTCATCGATCTGCCGGTGGCGCACGGGCTGGCGATCGAGAAGGCCCGCCGCGATGCCATGCAGGCTGAAGCGCGGGCCGCTGCGGCCGCGGAGGAGCCTGAGGCGGGCGCTGCTTCGCCAGCCGATGCACCTGCGCTGTCGCCGGTGGTCGACGCCGGGCCAAACGACACTCACCCTGAGGACACCCACCCCGTGGACACCGACCCTGCGGACATCGACCCCGCAGCGTCCTCACCCGCGAGCGTGGCCACGGGCGACCCGCTCGATTGGTTGGCGCACGCGGCCGGGTACGCCGACGGCGAGGCCTGGTGGAACCACATGGTCGAGGAGCGCGGTGACGGCGAAGAGCTGTTTGCCGCGATCGACGAAGCGATGACGCTGCTGCGCGCCGAATGGGAAGCCGAGCCGCCCCGGGCCCGCGATGTCGACGAGGCGCAACGCGAGGCCTGGCGCGAAGCCCACATGCGCCAGTGCGTGCGGGCCGCCCAGAAAGAAGGCCACCAGCGCATCGCCGTGGTCTGCGGTGCCTGGCACTTGCGCGGCCTGAAGTCCGAAACCACCGCCAAGGCCGACAGTGCGCTGCTCAAGGGTCTGCCGAAGCTGAAGGTGCAGACCACCTGGGTGCCGTGGACCCATCGGCACCTCGCGCGCGCCAGCGGCTATGGCGCGGGCATCGAATCGCCTGGTTGGTACGAGCACCTGTGGAACAGCCACGACAGCCCTCGGCCCCGCGCCATAGGTTGGCTGGCCCGCATCGCGCGGCTGATGCGCGAGCGCGAACTCGATTGCTCGTCCGCCCACCTGATCGAGGCCGCGCGCCTGGCCGACACGCTGGCGGCGCTGCGCCAGCGGCCTGCCCCGGGCCTTGACGAGCTGCACGAGGCGGCGCGCACCGTGCTGACGCTGGGCGACGACTCGGTGCTGCACTTCATCCACGATGCGCTGGTCGTGGGCGACCAGTTGGGCAGCGTGCCGCCCGATGTGCCCACCGTGCCGTTGCAGCGCGATGTCGAGCAGGCACAGAAAAGCCTGCGACTGAAACCCGAGGCCCTGCAAAAGACACTCGACCTGGACCTGCGCAACGCCAACGACCTGGCCCGCAGCCACCTGCTGCACCGGCTCAACCTGCTCGAGGTGCCGTGGGGCAGCCTGTCCAAGGTGGGCCGTTCCGCGCGTGGGACCTTCCATGAAGTCTGGACGCTGCAGTGGCAGCCCGAGTTCCAGCTGCTGCTGATCGAGGCCAGCCAGTGGGGCCAGACGGTCGCACAAGCGGCGACGGCGCGGGTGGCCGAGCGTTGCGCCCAGGTGCAGACACTGGCCGAGTTGTCGAAGCTGGTCGATCAGGTGCTGCTGGCTGACCTGGAGGCCGCGGTGGCGGTGACCACCCAGGCGCTGGAAGACCGCGCGGCGCGCACGGGCGATGCCCAGCAACTGCTGGCTGCGCTGCCGGCGCTCGCCAACGTCTACCGCTATGGCAACGTGCGCCAGACCGATGCGTCGATGGTGGGCCATGTGCTGGATGGCCTGATCGTGCGGGCCGCCATCGGCTTGCCGCTGGCGTGCAGTGCCGTGGACGATGCCGCCGCCGAGGGCCTGCGCCAGCATCTGCTCGCCGCGCATGCCGCCATCGGGCTGCGAGATGGCGAAGCGCAGACGGCCGAATGGCAGCGCGCCCTCTCGCAGCTGGCATCGCAGACCAGTGCGCACAAGCTGCTGCAGGGCGTGGCGACGCGGTTGCTGCTCGACGCCGGGGCCTGGAGTGCCGAGCAGGTGGCCACCGCCTTGTCGCTGCATCTGTCGGCCGGCGCCGAGCCGACCGAGGCCGCCGCCTGGCTGGACGGTTTCCTCAACCGCAATGCCGTCGTTCTGCTGCACGACGCCCAGGTCTGGCGCCTGGTCGACGACTGGCTGGCCTCGTTGAGCGACGAGCACTTCATTCGTGTGCTGCCGCTGGTCCGCCGCACCTTCTCGGCGTTCGAGGCCGGCGAGCGGCGTGACCTGGGCCAGCGCGCTTCGCAGGGGGTGCGTGTCGCGGCCCCCGTGGCCGCCGAGGCCGATTGGGATGAAGCCCGCGCCATGTTGCCGCTGCCGCTGCTGCGCCAGCTGTTGGGAGTGAACGCATGACCGACTTGCCGCTGAACGACGTCCAGCGCCGCGCCCGCTGGCGCCTGGTGCTGGGCAGCGAGGCCGATGCCAGTTGTGGCGCACCGACCGGCGCGGCCGTGGAGATGGACCAGGCGCTGGCCGCGCTGTACGAAGCGCAAGGCCCTGGCGGCCTGCAGTCGAAGGACCGGCGCGGTGGGCGCGGCGGATCGGCGCCCAGCGTGGCGCGCTGGCTGGGCGACATCCGCAAGTACTTTCCCAGCTCGGTGGTGCAGGTGATGCAGCGCGACGCGCTCGAACGCCTGAACCTGCGCGACATGCTGCTGGAGCCTGAAATGCTGGCCAGTGTGCAGCCGAACGTGCACCTGGTCGCCAGCCTGTTGTCGCTGTCTAGCGTGATTCCTGCGGGGACCAAGGACACGGCGCGGCTGGTTGTTCGCCGCGTGGTCGACGAGCTGATGAAAAAGCTCGAAGAGCCGCTGCGCTCGGCCATCAGCGGCGCGCTGGATCGCAGCCAGCGCAATCGCCGGCCGCGCCACGCCGAGATCGACTGGCACCGCACCATCCGCGCCAACCTGAAGCACTGGCAACCCGATCACCGCACGATCGTCCCCGAGACGCTGATCGGCTACGGCCGCAAATCGCGTCGGCCCCAGCGCGAGGTGGTGCTGTGCATCGACCAGAGCGGCTCGATGGCCAACTCGGTGGTCTATTCGAGCATCTTCGGCGCGGTGATGGCCACGCTGCCGGCGGTGGCCACCAAGCTGGTGGTCTTCGACACGGCGGTCGTCGACATGACGGAGCAACTGGACGATCCCGTCGAGCTGTTGTTCGGCGTGCAGTTGGGCGGCGGCACCGACATCAATGGCGCGGTCGGCTACTGCCAGTCGATCATCCGCGAGCCGCGCAACACCATCCTCGTGCTGATCTCCGATCTCTACGAAGGCGGCGTCGAGGCCGGGTTGCTGCGCCGTGCGATGGAGCTGGTGGAAAGCGGCGTGCAGTTCATCACCCTGCTCGCCCTGAGCGACGAAGGCGCACCGGCCTACGACCATGCGCTGGCGGCGAAGCTGGCGGCGCTGGGTGTTCCTTCGTTCGCCTGCACGCCCGATGCCTTCCCGGGCCTGATGGCCGCGGCGATACGCCGCGATGACGTGGGGGCCTGGGCCGCGGCGCAGGGGATGGTCGCCACAGGCGGCGGCTGACGGCGAGCCTGTCGCGAAGGGGGCTTCAACGCTTTCGTTTGGTTCGGCGCGCATGCTTATGCGTATCCTGATTTTGGAAGCAGTTGGCCACCACATCCGGGCTGTTGAAGTGGAAATGCTTGGCGTTTTGGAGATTCGTCCGCCTTTCGGCTGGGCCGCCATTGCCGAAACTCCATGGGGTATCCGGTGCCCACGGCACCCCCTTTTCACCTCAACCGCCTAATTCCATGATCAGCCTCAGTCACCTCCGGATCGGGCCCCGATTGGGTCTTGGTTTCACCATCGCCGTGCTCGTCACGGTCTCCATGGCGCTCTTCGCCCGTTCCGAGTTTCAGGAGCTCAGCGCACAGGTCAAGGCGCTGGCGGGCCAGCGCATGGCCACCGTCGCGGTGCTCGCCGAGGTCAAGGACAACCTCAACGTGATGGCGCGTGGTGCGCGCAACATCATCCTCATCGCCGACGAGGCCGGAAAGAAGTCTGAGAAGCAGCGCATCGATGAGAGCGCCAAGGCGATCGACGGCTTGTTCAAGCGCTTGAATGAGATGGTGACGACGGAAACCGGGCGGCCCTTGCTCCAGGCGGTGTCGGCGGCGGCGTTGCCTTATAAAGAGGCGATGGACCAGGCCGTCGCGTTCGGCATGCAGGGGGACGATCCGGCGGCCATATCGGCGCTGCTGAAGCAGGTGCGGCCGGTGCAGGCCACCTACTTCAAGGCGGTGGATGCGCTGGTTCAGCATGAACAGGCCGAGATGACGGCCACCGCGCAACACATTGACCAGATGGCCACGCAAGATGGCGCGTGGCTGCTGGCGCTGGCCGCGCTGGGCGCCGCCGTCGGTGTCGTGGTCGGCATCGGCATCACCCAGTCGATTGTTCGCCCCTTGGGCGATGCGGTGTCGCTCGCGCGCACCGTGGCGCGCGGCGACTTGAGTTCACGCATCTCGCCCCGTGGCAAGGACGAAGTCGCTGAGTTGCTGTACGCCATGAAGAGCATGAACGAGGGCCTGGTGGCGGTGGTCGCCCAAGTGCGCCAAAGCAGCGACAGCATCGCCACCGGTTCCAGCCAGATCGCGACGGGAACCGCCGATCTGAGCCAGCGCACTGAAGAGCAGGCCAGCAATCTGCAGCAAACCGCAGCGTCGATGGAGCAGCTCGCCGGCACCGTTCGCAGCAGCGCAGAAACGGCCCGCGAAGCCCATCAGTTGGCCGACGATACCGTCGAGGCCGCGCGCCACGGGGGCGATGCGGTCGCCCTGGTGGTGTCGACGATGCGCGAGATTGCCCAGTCCTCACAGCGCATCCACGACATCATTGGCGTCATCGATGGCATTGCCTTCCAGACCAACATCCTGGCGTTGAACGCGGCGGTGGAAGCCGCACGCGCGGGCGAACAAGGCCGCGGCTTCGCCGTGGTCGCTGGTGAAGTGCGGCTGCTCGCCCAGCGCTCGGCAGAGGCGGCGAAGGAAATCAAGACCCTCATCGGCAGCAGCGTCGAGCGGGTCGACATCGGCGCGCGGCAAGTCGATGTCGCGGGCCAGGCCATGAGCAGCATCGTTCATCGCGTGGAACGCGTGGGCACGCTCATTCGCGAGATCTCCAACAGCGCCGCCGAGCAAAGCACAGGCATCGGTCAAGTCGGTGAGGCGGTGGCGCAGCTGGACCAGGTGACCCAGCAAAACGCTGCGCTGGTGGAGCAAAGTGCCGCCGCCACGGAAAGCCTGCGTGAACAGGCCTCTCGCCTGGCCGAGACCGTTCGCCAATTCAAGCTGGCCGTCGCTTGACGCAGGCCATCGTCCGCTTCTTGCCCGCCAGCCCGAACCGGCCCGGCTCCTCGGCCGAGCCGGCGAGCGCGCGGCCCGCCGCGACGGGTTGGCGCAGGGTGAGTTCGTCCGCCGCCTGAGGGGCCTGGCGCGTCAGGTTCCCCGCGTCGGATGAGGCCCATGGGGGTGGCCCGGGCTTGCTCCATGGGCGCCGACCAGCGCCGGCTCCCAGGCGGCATCCGGGGCGCGGCCCAGCAGCGCGCAGACCATGGCGCCCAGGTTGACGCCCAGCGTCTCGCGTGCCGCCAGTGCGCCACCGTCGTCGCGACGGGCCTGCGGGGCGAAGCGGGTGAAGGTGGGCCAGTCCTTCGCGAGTTGCTCGACGATGATGCGCGCCAGGTCGTAGGACAGCTTGTTGCCCTCGTCGGGGCGGCGGAAGGAGGCGCCGGTCCAGAACTGCTGGATCTCTTCCGGGCCCCAGAAGCGGCGATGCATCTGCTGCAACTCATGCGGGGTGTGCGCGCCCGGTCGGTTGCCGGTGAGGCGTTGCTCGGTGTTCACCGCAATGCCTTCGTCCAGCCACACTGGCAGGCGCAGCGGGGCGAGCGCGGCGTGGGTCAGCTCATGTGCGATCACCGGCTCGATCTGAGACAGGCTGTCCGCGCGCGTCACGAAATGCGGGCAGCCGGCGTCGATGAACATGCCGCCACTGAAGGCGAGCTCGCCCTCTGCATGCTCGTAGGCCGAGGTGTAGCCGTAGTAACTCTCTTCATCGTCGAGGGCGATGAGAATGCTCCGGTCGTCCTCGCGCCGGGGGGCGAGCCCGTCGAGCACGCGGGCGACCCGCTGTCGGGTGCGCGAAACGAACGCAGCCGTGTTCTGGGCAGCGCGCGGTGTCAGGGACGACAGCAGCCACACACCGTCGCCTTCGTGCAGCCAGGCGTGCTCGCCCATGGCGTTGCGCAGGTGCAGCAGCCAGGCCTCTTCGGCGATGCGACGCCCGTCCCGCGCCGAGCCGGGCGCATCGGCCAGCCAACCCTGAACGGCGGTCCAGTCGAACACCGGCCAGCCTTGGGCCAGCCGCAGAAACTCGTGCACATCGACCGCCGAGCGACCTGGCACTTCGATCAGCGCCGGTGCCGGCGCTTGTTCCGGCGCCGGCTCGTGCCCCGGGGCCTCGGGCAACCGGTCCATCAGATGCGCGCGCACGGTGAAGGCGCCGAGGAACGGAATCAGCCAGATGGCCGCGATCAAGACACCACGGTGATCGATGGCATCGCCCGCGCGCAGCAAGCGCCGGGTGATCCAGAGGTTCAGGGCCAACCAGGCGGCGAAGGTGAGGAGGGCCCAAACCATGGATTCGTGTCTGCGAACGCTGAAGTGGATGGAGCGCCTTGGTGTCTCAGCGCGGCGACGGGTGGTCGCGCAGAAGCTGCCGCGCGCGTTCATTGCCCGCAGCGGCGGCCTTGGACAGCCACTGGCGGGCCTCGACCTCGTCCTGGGGCACCTCCTGGCCCTTGAGCAGCGATTCGCCCAGGTAGGCCTGGGACGGTGCCCAGCCCAACTCGGCGGCCTCGCGCACCTGCTGAAGGGATTCGTCCCGGCGACCAAGTCGCCACAAAGAGCTCGCCATCAGCGCATGCACCGATCCGTCGGTCGGGCTGGTGCGAACGGCCCGCTCCAGCAGGTCCACGGCGGCTTGGTGTTGACCTTGTCTGGCGAGGATCCACGCGGCTTCGTACAGGGCCATGGTCAGGTCGTCGGCAAAGGGCTCGAGCGCGATGGCCTGCCGCGCGAGGGCCAGGGCGGCGTCTTCGCTCTTGTCGTGGCGCAGGTTCTGCGCACGACGAACCAGCGCCATCGCCTCCAGCGTGTTCAGCGTGGCTGTCGGCATGCCGGCCGCACGGCATTCGGCCAGGAACTCGTCGCGCGCGCGCTCTTGCCCGAGCAGGGCCATGTACTTGCGTGTGAGCGCGAGGCTGCCCGGCTCGACCGCCAGGCCGCGGTCCAGCCACTGGCGCATCTGCTGCCGATCGCGGCGATCGTTCGCCGCGTCCATCAGGTGCACGTACGACAGAATCGGCTGGGCCGTCAGCGCAATCGACTGTTCGAGTTCCTCGATCTGCTTGTCCACCACGGCCTCGACATTGGCGGACGGAGACACCCACTTCTCGAAGCCTGCGCGGTGCAAGGCGGTCGCCTGGAACTTGCGGTGTATGCCCCGCGCGAGGCGAGCGCCGTAGGACTGCGGGTGGCCCGCGACCCACGCATCGAACAGGGTGTCCAGCTCGGGATTCGGGTCGTAGAAGTCACGGTACGCGACCAGCACATCCATCGAGCCGATCTCGCGCCGCTCGAAGCGGCGCTGCAGGTCGCTCAGCCGCGTGTCGAGCTCGTCGTACTGTGCGGCGAACAGCAGCTTCAACAACGGTCCGCGTCGCTCGGGCGTGTAGGCGTTGAGCACCAGCGCGCGGTAGAGCGGGTCGGGCCAGGCGCCGGTGCCGGCGCTGACGGCTGCGCCGCTGCAGGGCTGGATGTCGGTCCACGCCCAGCCGAAGCGGCCGGGATGCTGCCGCACGCACACCGTTTCGCCGGGGCTCACGTTGTTGTAGGTGGCCAGCGAGACGTTGTACGTCCGTTTGTTGGCGTGAACATCGAGCGGACTGACGTCGACCGAAAACAGCCGCCAGTGGCCGCCGCTGAAGTGCTTGGCCAGGACGACCGCGGGATCCGCGTGACCACGGTCGTTGTCCAGGCGTGTGTCGAGCAACACCAGCACAGCGCTGGCATAGACGACCAACACCGGAATCATCGGCCAGCGTTGGGCATCTTCCATCCGGCCGGGCGACAAGCGCCATGCCCAGGCCACCAACAGCGCGCCCAGCAAGGCGGTCGCCGGCAAGATGGCGGCCCAGTGCTCCAGCGTCACTTCAGAGAACTGACGGATGGCCAAGGCTGCGCTGGAGAGCAGCAGCAGGCCGTACAGGCTGGGCCTCAGGTCGCTGGGCGAGCTGTCCAGACGCAGACGACCCGACGAGACTGACACGGCGGCCAGCAGGATCAGCGGCAGCAGGGCCACGGCGAACAACGGTGCTTCGAGGTCACGGCGCCAGAACACCGACGCGATCACGAGGGCAGACAGCACGAGCACGGCGACGCGTGTGGTGGCGTGCCAGCGTTGCCAGCGCGGCCAGCGTTCGTCGGTGGCGTCACCCCAAGCCGGATCGGAGACGATGGCGTCTCGGGCGGCCCGCTGATTGATCTCGTCCAGATCCGGGAGTCGGGCGAGCCAGGCTTCGAAGGCGGCATCGCTTTCCCAACCACCATCCAGTCGCATCGAGCCACCGTCAGCGCGAGCCACGACGAGCCGCGTGACGGCCCTCATGCCGTAGGGCTGCGGTTGGGTGCGGACGCCCTCGATCTGGCCCACCGCGATGACGCGATGTCGCAGCATGCCCTGCACTTCGATGGCGTCCACGCGCAACACGATCTCGCGACGCAGCGCGTCCAGGGTGCATAGCGCGCCTAGAAGAGCCAGGAGCCACGCGGCGGGGTGGAAGTACACCAGGACCAGCCCGGCGAGCAGGATGGCGGCAGCGACGACCTTCCAGCGCAGCCGCGCACGGTAGCGCCGCGGGAACGACGCCGGCTCCAGCGGCGGTGGCTGATGGCCGAATGGGGGCTCGTCCAGTTCAATGCCATGTGTCATGGCCGTCCCTCCCGATCGTTTTTCGATGGTTGTGGGTGGGATTCTTCCATGCGTCCGGTCGGCTCGTCAGCCTTCACCGACGGCGCCCGCCCGCACCCCTTCGCAGAAGGCCTCTTCGAACACGGAGTACGCGCAGAGGTCGGCATGCGCGAAACGCAGCCGCCCCCGACGTTCGCGCAAAGCTTGCAGGGCGGGATCGCTGCGCGCCCCGGGCACAGGGATGCGCATCGCGTGGCCGTAGCGCATCAGATCGGCCTGTTTCACGCGGCGGGGCAGATCGGGGTGCAGGGTGGTGGCGATGTCGTGGATGACCCGCTGGGCCCAGGTGGGCGCGGTGTCGGTGAGCAGCGCGGTGCGCTGGGTTTCGGGCAGTGCGGTGTAGACGGTGAGCACCGTGGCATCGCGGACCGGGTTCAGGGATTGGTGTCGCGCGTCCACATAGCCGAGCGAGGCGTTCGAGCCGGCGGGTGCATAGGCCACGTTGTCCCAGCTCGGTGGCGCGCCGGGCCGGTCGATCAGGGGCTGGTCAAGGTGAAGGTTGCTGACCAGCCAAGGGGCATAACGCGCCCGTGACGCGGCATCGGTCAGCGCCGACGGCGGATTCGCCAGCACGCGAGCGGCGATGAAAAAGGGCAGTGCCACGACCGCCCGTGGTGCAGACCAGGCCTCGGCCTGCTGCGCCTGCTCGTTCCAGGCCAGCACGCGGACCTCGTGCCGGTCTTCTTCGATGCGCAATACCGTGCGCCCCGCGTGGATGCGTGCAGCGTTCGGTGCGGTCAACCGGCGGGTCAGCCAGGCATTGCCTTCGGGCCAGGTGAACACGGGGCTCTCACCCGCCTCGGTGGCCGGATCGCGTTCGCCCGGCGCATGGAATCCATGGCGGCTGGCAAAGTAGTGGATGCCGGCCCAGGCCGAGACGGTGGACAGGCCCGCACCATAGTCATCGCGGCAGGCGTAGTCGAGGTAGGCCAGCAGGCGGTCGTCGTGCAGGCCCTCGGCTTTGAGCCAATCGGAAAAGGTCTGGGCGTCGAGCGCCGCGTGGCCGGCCGTCCAGCCCACCTGGTGGGTCGGCAGGGCGAAGCCCAGGTCGCGTTGCAGCGCGGCCGTGCGCTCGGCAAAGCGGCGGTACTGCGCGAGCGTGTCGGGCCGGTCGCTGGCGTTGGGCAGCAGGCCTTCCTGCCACACACCGTCGATGAACAGGCGCTCTTGCGGGCTGTGGCACAGGTGGCGTTCGTCGGGGACGCTGATGCGACGGATTGGATCGAGGCGCATCAGGCCGATTTCATGCAGCCACTCGCTCACCTCGCGCGTCTGCGGCCCCGGCACCGGCAGATAGTGCGCGCCGAGCGGGCAGGCGAAGCCCGCCAGCTCATGGCCTCGGCTGTTGCCGCCCGCCTCGTCTTCCAGCTCCAGCAGTTGAGCGTCGTCGATGCCGCCGCGTACCAACCCGCGCAGGGCCGACAGGCCGGCAATGCCGCCGCCGATCACCAGCGCCTCGGCGCTGCGCTGGCGCCCCGGCGTGGGCAGGCTGCCGGATTTCGATGCCAGCGCGCGAATACGGTGGCCCCGCTCGTGCGCGGCGCCTACCCAGCGGGCTTCGACCGGCGAGCCCGCCTCGAAGCGGTCGCAGGCGGCCAGGCCCGCCGCGATCGGTGCCGCGAGGGCGGTGCGCAGCCAGCGGCGTCGGCCCACGGCGATCACTGGTGCACCCGGCCCCATTCTTCTTCGAAGGTGTGCACCAGCACCTGGTTGGACAAGCGGTTGGGCTCGGCGGGCACGCGCGCCATGTCGGGCGGGAAGTCGAGCAGAGCGTCCAGCCCCGGCAGCGTCAGGAAACGCAGGCCGCTGGGCAGCGCGGCCGGGCGGTGCCAGGGGCGGCGGCTGGCGATGATGAAACCCCATTCGCCAAAGCTCGGCACATGGGCGTGGTACGGGGTGGCGGTCAGCCCCACGGCTTCAACCGTGGCCGCCACGGTCCAGAAGCTGTGCCGCGCGATCAGCGGCGAGGTGGTCTGGACGACGGCATAGCCGCTGGCCGCCAGGTGCTGGTCGAGCAGCGCATAGAAGCTGGTCGTGTAGAGCTTGCCGATCGCGAAGTTGCTGGGGTCCGGGAAGTCGACGACGATCACATCGAACATCTCGTCGGGGTGCTGTTCCAGCCAGCCGAAGGCGTCGGCGTTGACGATTTTCACTTTCGGGTTCGTCAGCGACTGCTGGTTGAGCGACGCCAGCAGCGGTTGCTGGCTGAACAGCGTGGTCATGCGCGGGTCGAGCTCGACCAGCGTCACCTGTTCGACCGAGGGGTACTTCAGCGCTTCGCGCACCGCCATGCCATCGCCGCCGCCAAGCACCAGCACCCGCTTGGGCGCGCCGTGCGCGGCCATCGCGGGATGCACGAGCGCTTCGTGGTAACGGTATTCGTCCTTCGAATGGAACTGCAGATTGCCGTTGAGAAAGAGCCGCACGCCGCCGGCGCCGCGGCTGACCACGATGCGCTGGTAGGCGCTGGTTTCGCGGAACAGCACCGCCTCGCCGTAGAAGCGCTCTTCGGCCCAGGTGGTCAGCCGTTCGGATTGGGCGAATGCGCCGGCCAGCACCAGCACCACCGCGGCGCAGGCGACGATGTGGCTGCGCAGCCGCGGCAGCTCGCCCCGGAACATCCACAGCGCCCAGGCCGCCACCGCCGCGTTGAGCAGGCCGAAGAAGATGCCGGTGCGCACCAACCCGAGGTGCGGCACCAGCAGCAGTGGGAAGGCCACCGCGACGACCAGCGCGCCCAGGTAGTCGAAGGTCAGCACCTGGGCCACCAGATCCTTCAGGCCGTAGCGCCGACTGAACTGGCGCTTCAGGATCCGCATCACCAGCGGGATCTCCAGACCCACCAGCGTGCCCACCAGCACCACGCCGCCGTACATCAGGATGCGGAACGGCCCCATGCTGGCAGCGGGCAGGCTGGCGTGGGCGGCGAACAGCGCGGCCGGCATCAACCCGCCGGCCAGGCCGACCAGCAGCTCGATGCGCAGGAACTGCGCCACCAGCTGCCGCTCGATGAAGCGCGACAGCCACGAGCCCAGCCCCATCGCCGCGAGGTAGCTGCCGATGACGGTGGAGAACTGCAGCACCGAGTCGCCCAGCAGGTAGCTGGCGAGCGCGCCAGCCGCGAGTTCGTACACCAGCCCGCAAGCGGCGATGACGAACACCGATGCCAGCAGCAGCACCTCGGCAGGGGCCACCCGGGGCGTGGCGTCGGGGGCCTCAGGCGTCAGAGGGGTCATGCCAGAGCGTGTGAAGGGCGCGCGGCTGGTCGGCAGGCGCGGGCCCACCCGCCGCGCGTGGCGGCGCCAGGGCGGCGTGCCGCTTCAGCCGTGGATGGCCGCCGAGACGATCAGGCCGATCGCGATCGCCGTCGAGCCGACGACGATGGCCAGCGCCGTGTTCTTCTTCTCGCAGATCTCGCCCCACAGGTCGTAGGGCGTGATCTTGTCGACGATGACGAAGCAGATCCAGAAGATCGCCACGCCCAGCAGTGCAAACAGCAACGAGCCGAAGAACACCTCGGGCTTGAGCCACTCGATTCCCATCATGTTGATTCCTTTCCGTCGCGCCTGTGAATGGCGTTCGTCTGGTGAGCCGGCGTCGGGCCGCGCGGCTGCCGGCGGCGCCTGAGCTTCATTTGTGGCCTCCGCCGCCGCTCGAATAGCCGCCGAACGAGCCGCCGCCGCCGTGGTAGCCGCCGGACGAGCGCTGGTTGCGCAGGCATTGCTGGTACTCGGCGCTCGATTCGCCGAACGTGGCCCTGGTTTCGTCGCAGTCGTCGTTGCTGCAGCGGGCCATCAGCACCACGACGACCAGCACCACGATCAGGATGATCACGCCCTGGCTGAGGCCACTGCTTCCGCCGCTGCCGATGCTGGTGCCCAGGTTGCTCGACAAGCCGGACAAGGGGCTGCTGTCACGCGAGAACGCGCCGTGCAGCGCCGCCGGGATGTTGAAGGCCTTGGCGACGTCGGTGGACGGGATTGTTCGGCCCAGCGACCACACCACCTCCGAGCCGGTCTGCTCGCGCGACATCTTGCCGCCTGAGGGGCCGTCGTAGTCGGTGACGTCAGCGCGTTCGTCTCGCCGCACGCGCCAGTAGAACTCGCCCTGCACCCAGGTGACCTTGGCCGCATAGCGGTAGCGTTGCCGGAAGGCGGCGCCCTTCCACGTGGCACCCCGGCCATTGACCTGCGGTACACCGGTCATCGGCCGCACCCAGCTCCAGCCGTCTTCCGCGTCCACGAGGAAGGCGAAGCCGGCGGTGCGGTTGAACAGCAGGTACTCGCGCCAGAAGGTCTGCTCGTCGTCCTCGTCGTCGGTGCCTGGCAGCGGCAGGTCGCAACGCTCCATGTAGCCGACAACCTGCCAGTCGAGCGGGCCGTCGTCGCCGAGTGCCAGGCGGCCGGTGCGGCCGATCGGGATCTGCGGCTCCAGCCCGCCCGGGCCGGAATTGTTCTGCGCGTAGTAGCGCAGATCCACGCCCACTGCGTCGGCGGTGCTGTTCAGGTCGACCACCGCCCGGCACTGCGGGCAGCTCATCGACTGGGTCGATTCGAGCTTCGGGCTCAGCGAGGCGCCGCAGCTGGGGCAGGGCACAGTGCGGCCCTGCAGTGTCTTTTCGCTCGTCTCGCGCAGGCCGCTCAGCGCCAGCGACGACAGCGCCACCGACTGGCCCACCGACCAAGCCGGCTGGGTGGGGTTGGCGTCATCAAGTGTGGCCACCTCCCCGGTGGTGCTGCGCAGGTCCACCACCGTGAACTCGGTGCCCATCAGCGGTGGCCGCGGCAACTCGCCCTCGGCGGCCAGCAGCTTGGCGCGCACCACCGAGGCCACGCTCCAGGCGTTGGCGCCGATCAGCCGGCGCTCACCCGCATGCAATTCCGCCAGCGGCGGCACATCGGCCGGCGTGGGCAGGTCGAACGAGAGAACGTAGGCGCCGTTGTCTTCGCTCAGCCAGGCGGCGCGTGGGGCGCCGTCGGCCCCCGCGCCATCGAACAGCACATGCCATTCGTTCCAGGTGCCGTCGGCGTAGGCGTACTGCAGGCGGCCCACGATGCTGAAGGGCACGCCCTGGTGCTTGCCGCGCACCCCCAGCTGCAGCGGCGAGTGGTCGTCGAACAGCTCGGCCGAAACGCCGATGCGGCGCAGCGTGGCGCCATCGCGCAGCACGGTGGAGCGGCAGAAGCTGCAGACCGCGCTGGCCGACGCCGACGAGGCGAACTCGACCGGCGCGCCGCAGCCCGGGCAGGCAGCCCGCCAGGCCCGCTGAGCACGCGGCGGCGGGCCCGATGAAGGTGGTTCAGTGGCCAACGATCAAAGGCATGTTTGAGGGCACAGGAGGGCCCGCCCAGTGGCGTGCACGGATCCAGCCCCGCCGGTCCGCTGCGCGGGCCCCCATGGGAGGGGGCAGGCCCCGGAAAAGGGGGCCGTGGAGGTTCCTCAGACCAGTTTCTTCAGCAGCTCGGCCTTCTTGGCGTTGAACTCGTCTTCGGTCAGGATGCCCTTGCCCTTCAGATCGGCCAGCTTTTCGATCGTCGCCATCACTTCGTCGGGGCGGATGGCCGCAGGGGCCGCCGCTGCCGCGGCCGGCGCCTGCGCCTGCGCCTGCGCCGCACCGGCGTTCATGCCTTGGCTCAACTGCTGGGCGAGCACCTGGCCCAGCGCCACGCCGGCGCCCAGGCCCATCGCGTCGCCCGCGATGCCGCCGCCTTGGCCCGCGCCCTGGGCCATCGCGGGAATGGCCTGCGCGGTCTGGTACTGCATGAACTGGGCCATGTTGTTGCCCACCATGCCCATGCCGATCTTCTGGTCGAGGATCTTCTGCAGCTCTTCGGGCAGCGACACGTTCTGCAGCTGCACGCTTTCGAGCTTCAGGCCGATCGCCTCGAACGACGGGGCCGTCGCCTCCTTCAGCTTCTGGGCGAACTCGATCTGATTGGCCGCCAGGTCGAGGAAGGGGATGCCGCTGCCGGCCACGGCGTCGCTGATGTGCTGCAGCATCATGCCGCGCAGCTGGCCATCGAGGTCTTCGACGGTGTAGCGGTCACGCGTGCCGGAGATCTCGGTGTGGAACAGGCGCGGATCGGCGATCCGGTAGGCGTAGTTGCCGAAGGCGCGCAGGCGCACCGCGCCGAAATCCTTGTCGCGGATGGTCACGGGCTGGGACGTGCCCCAGCGCTGGTCGACCTGTTGGCGGGTCGAGAAGAAGTAGAGGTCGCTCTTGAAGGGGCTCTGGAACAGCTTGTCCCAGTTCTTCAGGTAGGTGAGCACCGGCAGTGTCTGGGTCGTCAGCTTGTACATGCCGGGGCCGAACACGTCGGCCACGCGGCCCTCGTTGACGAAGACCGCCATCTGGCTCTCGCGCACCGTCAGCGAGCCGCCGTACTGGATTTCGTTGCCGGCCATGGGGTAGCGCCAGGCGAGCGTGCCATCGCCGCTCTCCGTCCACTCCAGGATGTCGATGAACTGTTTCTTGATGAAATCCATCAGGCCCATGGCACTGTCCCCCAAGGTATTGCAAGTCGCCGGCGATTGCCGACGCGACGAATAATACGCGTCACCGCCCTGGATGCCCCACCGCACGCCATGCCGACCGACACCCGCCCGACCGACATCCCCCCGACCTCCTCCGGCGGCGACGCCGCCGCCCAACCCCTGCCCGGCGAGGCGTCCTCGGAGCGGCCGTCGGTCCGGCCATCCGATCCACCGTCCCGTGACCGCCCGGCGGTGCGCCTGGCGGTCATCGGTGCCGGGCCGGTGGGGTTGACGCTGGCGCTGTTCGCCGCGCGGTTGTGGCCCGAGGCCGATGTGACCCTGTTCGATGCCCGGGCCGCGGGGCAGGATGTGTCGGGTGATCCGCGCACCCTGGCGCTCAGCCTGGGCAGCGTGCAGCTGCTGCAGCGGCTGGCGGTCTGGCCGGCCGAGCAGGCGCAGGCGATCACCCAGGTGCATGTGTCGCAGGCGCCGCCCACCCTGACCGGCGTGCCGATCCAGCCCGAGCTGACGATCAACGCGTTCGATGAAGGCGTGCCCCAGCTGGGCGCGGTGCTGCGCTACGGGCAGATCGTGGCGCCGCTTCAGCGTGCCTGGGAAGCCGAGTGCGCGGCGGCGCCGGCGCGCTGCCACTTCCGGTTGGGCACGCCTGTGTCGGCACTCAAGCCCCTGCCCGATCACCGGCTGGAGGTGGACGCCGGCATCGCCGAGGTCTTCGATCTCGCCGTCATCGCGGAAGGCGGCGTGTTCGCCGAGCAGTCGCGCAAGGGCCTCAGCCGCGACTACCACCAGACCGCCTGGGTGGGCCAGGTGCAGCTCGACGGCGATGTCGCGCCGGGCGTCGCCTTCGAACGCTTCACCCGCCACGGGCCGGTGGCCCTGCTGCCGCTGAAGGCCGAAGCCGGGGACGCTCCCGGGCGGCGCCGCGCGGCGCTGGTGTGGTGTGTGCCGAGCGACGACGACCCGGTCGCGCCGCTGACCGACGCGCAGCGCCAGGCGGTGCTGGCCACGCTGCTGCCTCCGGCGGCGGGGGCGTTGCGGTCCATCGGCCCGTTGAAGGCCTTCGCGCTGGGGCTGAACGCCGAACGCACGCTGGTCGATGGCCGGCAGGTGCGCATCGGCAATGCGGCGCAGACGCTGCACCCGGTGGCCGGCCAGGGCCTGAACCTGGGCCTGCGCGATGCGTTCACGTTGGTGCAGTCGCTGCGCGATGCGGCCGATCTGGACCGTGCGTTGCGCCGCGTGGAGTGGTCGCGCGCGCCGGACCGCTGGGGCATGATCGCCGCCACCGATTTCCTCGCCCGCAGCTTCACCTGGAAGCTGCCGGGTCTGGCCGCGGCGCGCGGGCTGGGCATCGCCGCCCTGCAGGCGTTGCCACCGGTCAAATCTGCCCTGGCGCGCCAGATGATGTTCGGGCGGCGCTGAAACCACTGGAGGTCAGCAGGCAGCAAGTTAGGGAGAAGGTTCCCGGCGACGCGGTGTTGCACCCTATTTGAAGGTTAGAGTGCGAGCTCCCGCAGGAGGTGCTCATGACCTTGTTTGCTTCGCTGTTCCGCCGTTCAAGCTGTTCTGTCTGGCCGGTGTGCGCGCTCGCGCTCGCCGCGGCCTTGCCGGCATCGGCCGAGACCGCCACCAACGCCGCGCCCGCTGTCTACGAGCTGTTGCATTCCTTTGACGTTTGGGACGGCTACAACTTCAGGCACACCCTGGTGATTGGTGACGATGGGCGGGTGCGTGGTGGCGACGGCCGCGCGTTCAGGATCGACCGCTCCGGCGATGGATTCGCCGTCCTGAACGACTTCACCAAGCGCCGCCTGGGGCGCTGGCCTCAGGGCCAGGTGCTGGCGTCCGACGGGAAGTATTACGGGGTGGCCGCCGAGGGTGGCGATCTCGGGGGTGGCACGGTCTACCGCATGACGCCGGGCGGCAAGGTGACGCTGCTGCACGCCTTCGACCCCAACTCGACATCGGCCGGCAACCCGCACGCGCCGCTGCTAGAAGCCGCAGATGGTGCGTTCTACGGCACGACGAATGGCATCGTCAACGGCCCGTGCGGCAGCTTGTTCCGACTGACGCGCGCCGGAGAATTCAGCGTGCTGCACCCGTTCTCGCATGACCCGGGCAATGGCTGTACGCCGGACGCCATGAAGCTGACCCAGGCGCGCGATGGCAGCATCTACGGTGTCACAGAGTATGGCGGCGCCTTCGACAGGGGCACGATCTACCGCTGGACGCGCAGCGGCGCCTGGGAGTTGCTGTATTCGTTCGGCGCCCATGGCCAGGGGTCACACCCCCGCTCGGGCCTGGTGCAGGGTGCCGATGGCGCGTTCTATGGCATCACCATCTTTGGCGGCGAGCACGACACCGGCATGTTCTACCGCTTCGATCCGAACACCCTCACCGCGAGCTTTCTCACGAGCTTCGGTGCGGGCGGCCCCGCACCGGTCCAGCCGAACGGCGAGTTGCTCTTGGCGCGTGATGGGCTTTTCTATGGCACCACGATGTACGGCGGCAAGAACGAGTCGGGCACGGTCTACCGCGTTACACCGGCCGGTGAGATGACAACGATCTTCTCCTTCCCGGGCCGGGGTACGCAGCAGAGTGTCATGCCAATGGCCGGCCTGGTTGAAGGCCGCGATGGCGAGTTCTTCGGCACGACCGAGACCGGTGGTGAGTTCAACCACGGCACGCTCTACCGCCTCAAGCTGAAATAGTGCGGCAGGTGCCTATTTCAGGGATTGCAGGTAGGCGATCACGTCGGCACGGGCACCCGCGTCCGCCAGACCGTCGTACTTCATCTTGCCGCCCGGCACGGTCTTCTTCGGCAGCGTGATGTAGCTGTCGATCTTCTCCGGGCTCCAGGTGATGCCGCTGGCCTTCAGCGCATCGGAGTAGGCGAATTCGGGCGCGGTGCCGGCCGCGCGGCCGACCACGCCGAACAACGGCGGCCCCTTCTTCGCCTTGCCCTCTTTCGGGCTGTGGCAGTCGCCGCATTCCTCGGCGAAGGTGTTGGCGCCGCGTTTGGCGTCGCCGGCGCCGAGCGCCGACGTCGTCACGCCCGTGGCCACCAGCACCCACACCGCGGCGCGCAGCAGCGGTGCCCGTCGGGCAGGCGCGTCAGCAACTCGTGTCATGGTCGTGCTCCCCAGTTCAGAACAGCACCCAGGCGAAGGCCATCAGGGTGTTGTTGTCACGGGCGCGGCGCTCCAGGCCGGCGTCGTCCAGGTAGCGGCTGCCTCCTTGGTAGCGGCTGTAGCCGGTGTACTGCAGACCCAGGCGCAGGTTGGCCCACGGCGCGGCCCACGAGCCTTCCTTGCCCCAGGGCGTCCAGTCGGCCTGCAGCATGTAGCCGGCAGTGTCCGAACGGCCATTGAGGGCACTCGCGTTGAGCACGCTGTCCTGGCTGCTGCGGGTGTTGAACAGCCCGGCCGTCACTCCCCAGGTCTGGTCGTAGGTGTACGAGGCCGCCACGCGGGCCTGGTTCAGGCTGTTGCTGGCATGCGAGGCCCCGCCGCCGGCGAGAGTCTGGTCCAGCGTCTGCCATTCGCGGATGTAGCTCGCGTTGACGCTGAAGATGTGCTCACGGTTGCCCAGCCACTGGTAGGCGGCGTCCACGCCCAGGTCGCGGTAGTGGTCGCTCAGCGGTGCGCTGCGATCGGGGCGCAGCTTGGCATCGAAGCCCACCAGCCCGAACGAGAAGTTGTCACGCTTGCGGTCCATCATGTAGCCCAGTCGCCAGTAGGTGCCCAGCCCCTTGAAGCTGCCCACGTCGTCGGCGTTGAAGTGGTTCAACATCGAGGGGGACAAGGTGTTGTACAGGCCCAGCTCGCCGTACCAGTGCTTGTCCCACAGCATGTAGCCGTTCACACCGATCACGCTGCTGGCGAGGCCTTCGACGAGCGGGCCGGGGCCGGTGCCATAGCCGAAGTCCGACTCGGTGTAGGGGAAGCGCCACTGCCCGATCGTGTTGAACGGATCGGTCAGCGTGGGGTTGGTGTTGAGCGACAGGCCGACGGTGGCTTCTTTGTCGCCGAATTGCACCGGCGTGGCAAAGCGAAGGTCGATCTGATCCATCGCCGAGGCGCGGTCGACATCCGAGTACGTGTACTGAACGAAGGCGCCCACGTGATCGCCGAAGCGGCCGGCGATGAAGCCCGAGAGCTCCTGCAGGGCGGTGTTGTCGTTGGCGCTGAAGCGCTCGGGCGCCTCGGCCGCGTCCTTGCTGGTGTGGGTGTGGTTGGCCACCAGCATGGCCGACAGCGGCACCTTGCCATCTTTGCCGTCGCTGTCGGTGTAGCCGCCCAGCTTGAACTGGATGCCGAAGGGCGTGAGCTGTGGGCCGAACGAGCCCACATGGCAGGCGGCGCAGTCCGAGCCGGTCTGTCGTGCATAGCTGGGCACGGCCTGGGCGGCGCTGGGCACCAGCGCGGTGGCGGCCAGCGCGCAGGCGGCGGCCCATGCACCTATCCAGGCGCGTCGGCCAGCACGCGTGGCACGCTGCCACAGTCTGGCTTGACCGAGGTCAAGCGATCGGTGGTGAGTCATCAGAGCTCCTTGCTGTCGTGAGAACGAAAGTCGAAAACGGGCCGCCTTGGCGGTGCTGCGCGGCAATGTAGGAGCCGCTTTCTTGCGAAAGCCTGAAGAGCGCGGCGCACGGTTTTTCCAGAGGTAAAGCTCGTGGCCCGATGTGCGCCGTCAGGACTTCGCAAGCTCGCCTTGTCGAAGATGCGGGCCGATCAACAGCAGGGAGCCGGCATGACAACGCTGTGGCGACGTTTCAGGCGCCAGGGCCGCTGGACCCAGTTCTTCGGGGTCCAGGCGCTGCTGTGGCTGCTGGTGGGCGTGGGCATCTCGATCGCCGGGCAGGCCACGGTGGCCCACACCAACACGCTGGAGTTCTGCATCTCGTGCCACGAGATGAAGGACAACAACTACACCGAATACAGCCACACCATCCATGCCCGCAACCGCACCGGCGTGAAGGCGGTGTGCTCGGACTGCCACGTGCCGCACGATCTGGCCGGCACCGTGGTGCGCAAGATCGGCGCCGCCAAGGATGTGTGGTCGCACTTCACCGGCAAGATCGACACGCCGGCGCAGTTCGAGGCGCACCGCCTGGAGATGGCGCAGACGGTGTGGCGCCGCATGAAGCAGACCGATTCGAGCGAGTGCCGCCACTGCCACGACGTGCAGGCGATGGACCCGGAGCTGCAAGGCAAGACGGCGCAGAAGCAGCACCAGAAGATGCGCGACGGCAGCCGCACCTGCATCGATTGCCATTACGGCATCGCCCACAAAGAGCCGGGCGGTGGTGCCGAGCCTCAGGATGCGGTGGCCGATCCGTCCTGATCGGCAGAGAATCGAACGATGCGACTGTTGGTGGTGGAGGATGACGGCCTGGTGGCCGCCGGACTGAAACAGGGCCTGACCCGCGCCGGCTACACGGTCGACGTGGCCGGCTCGGCCGAGGCCGCCGAAGCGTCGGTGAAGAACGAGAGCTTCGATCTGGCGGTGGTCGACATCGGCCTGCCCGGCTCGGACGGCCTCACCCTCATCCGCCGATGGCGGTCCGAGGGCCGCGCCCTGCCCGTGCTGGTGCTGTCGGCCCGGTCGAGCATGGAAGACACCATCAGCGGCCTCGACGTGGGGGCCGACGACTATCTCGGCAAGCCCTTCCGCCTGCCTGAATTGGCGGCCCGCATCCGGGCCCTGATCCGCCGTGCGCACGCGGTGGCCGAGACGGTGCTGCGCCATGGGGCCTTGCAGCTGGATACGGCCACGCACAGCGCCACCCTGGCGGGCGCGCCGCTGGAGCTGACGCCGCGCGAGTGGGCCATCCTGGAGATCCTGATGCTGGCGTCGCCGAACGTCGTCAGCAAGGATCGCCTGGTCCAGGGCCTGGCCGGCTGGGACAAGGACATCACGCCCAACGCGGTGGAGGTGCACGTCTCGCGGCTGCGGGCCAAGCTCGGGATCGGCGGCATCGAGATCCGCACCGTGCGCGGCATCGGCTATCGGCTGGATGCGCCGGTGGAGCCCGCCGGCCGCGGCGCCGCGGCATGAACGCCGCGGCGGCCGCATCGCGCCCGGGCACCAGCCTGCGCCGCCGCCTGCTGGCGGCCATCTTGCTGCCGCTGGGGCTCATCTTCGTGCTGAGCGTGGTGCTCGACTACCGCCTGGCGCGCGAGACCGCCGACGGCGCCTTCGACCAGTCACTGGCCGACGCGGTGTTCGATCTCGCGGCGCACCTGTCGCCTGGCGTGCCCGACGTGGCGGTGGAGATGACCTCCGAAGGGGAGGCCATGCTGCGCAGCAGCCCGGATGGGCGGGTGTTCTTCTCGGTGCGCGATGCGGCGGGCCGCCTGCTGGCCGGCGATGCCGAGCTGCCCGCGCTGCCCGCCGGTGAGGCGGGCCGGCCGCGGTTCCACGACGGGCAGTTCAGCGGCGAAACGGTGCGCTACGCCGTGCTGCGCACCGATGCGGGCCATGGGGCAACCGTCACCATCTCGGTGGCCGAGACGCTGGGCAAACGCCAGCGCGCGAGTCGCCGCATCCTCGCCGCGATGATGGTGCCCAGTGCCGTCTTGCTGCTGGCGACGCTCGTGGCTGTGTACGTGGGGGTGCAGCGGGGTTTGGCGCCGCTGGACGACATCGAGGCCGAGATCGGGCGGCGTTCGGCGCGTGAGCTGCACGAGATCGAGCTGCCTGCGGTGCCGCAGGAAGTGCGCCCGATGCTGACGCGGCTGAACGACCTGCTGGCGCTGTTGCGCGAAGCCGCCGCGGCGCAACAGCGGTTCCTGGCGGGCGCTGCGCACCAGCTACGCACGCCGTTGGCAGGTTTGCAGACACAGGTGGAGCTGGCCGCGCACGAGGGCCGCTTCGATGGTTCGCCCGAGCGGCTCGCCCGCATCGACGAGGCCATCGGCCGCATGGGCCACCTGGTTCAGCAGTTGCTGACCTATGCCCAGGCGGAGCCGGCCGCGGCGCTCACCCGGCGCCATGAGCCGGTCGATCTGAAAGCGCTGGTCGAGCAGGCGGCGTCGTTGTTCCTGGACCAGGCGCTGGCCAAGCGGATCGACATCGGCTTCGAGCCGGGCGCGGCCACCGTGTCGGGGGTGCCGTGGCTGTTGCGCGAGGCCCTGTCGAACCTGATCGACAACGCGCTGCGCTACACGCCGGCCGGCGGCGTGGTCACGGTGGGCAGCGGCCAGACCGCGGGCCGCCCCTGGCTGCGGGTGGTGGACAACGGGCCGGGCATCCCCGCGGCCGAGCGCGAGCGGGTCTTCGAGCGCTTCTACCGGGTGGCCGGCACCCATGGCGACGGTGTGGGCTTGGGGCTGGCGATCGTGCGCGAGATCGCGGCGCTGCACCAGGCCGAGATCCGGTTGGACGATGCGCCGGAAGGCGGCTTGATGGTCAGCCTGATCTTCCCGGCCGCCGGGGCGTGAACCTTCAGCCCCGTGCGGCGCGCCACTGCTCGGCGCTGATCTTGAACAGGCAGTGCGGCCGGACCGGATGGCCCTCGGGCACGCCGGGGTGCTCGAACACTTCGCCGGTGTCGACCAGACCGATGCGCCGCATCACCGCCTGAGAGCGCAGGTTGCCGACGGCGGTCATCGACACGATCTCGTCCAGGTCGAGCTGCTGAAAGCCGACCTGCAATGCCACGCGCGCGGCTTCGGTGGCGAAGCCCTGGCCCCAATGCGCATGGGCCAGCCGCCAGCCGACCTCCACGCAAGGTGAGAAGTGAAAGCGCCGCTGCGGGATCGACAAGCCCGTGAAGCCGATGAACTCGCCGGTGTCGCGCCGCTCGATGGCCCAGTTGCCCCAGCCTCGTGTGGCGAAGGCGTTGATGCAGGCATCGACGGTGGCGTCGCTGCGATCGCGCGGGATGAGGCCCGGAAAGTGCTCCATCACCCGCGCATCCTGGTTCAACGCGGCAAACGGCTCGCGGTCTTCTTCGCGCCAGCGGCGCAGCCGCAGCCGAGGGGTCTGCAGTTCGATCGGATTCATGGGCCAGCATGCTAGAGGCCCATGTACGCTCCTGGCATCTAACCTTCGACCACCTTGAGAAACAGATCTCGGTCCGGCGCGAAATTCGCGTACAGCGGGAGCAATGCCCCGCCGATGGCCCGGGCATCCGAGCCGATGGTGCCGGGCATCAGCTCGGGCCGCACCACGCCTTCCCAGTCGTAGCGGGCCAAGGCCGTGTCGACCTCGCGCAGCAGTGCCGCCAGCAGCGGGCGGGCGAGGTTGCCATCGATGATGACGCCGTCGAGGTCCAGCAGGCAGGCCGCGCTGTTGGCCGCCAGCGCGATCGCCGGTCCGGCCTCTTGCAACCAGGCCACGGTGTGGGCCAGCCAGGGGCCTTCGAGGGCGCGCTCATCGCCGCTGGCCGAAGGGTCGAGGCCGGCCTGCTCGTAGCGCGCCTCGAGCGTCAGCAGCGAGGCGACGCTGAGCAATTGCGGGGGTGGCGTCTGGGCGCCGTTGGCCGCCAGGCCGAGCGGCAGCGAGCCGATGGCGCCCGCGTTGCCGTGCAGGCCCGCGCGCAGGTGGCTGTCGATCACCAGGCCGCCGCCGATGAAGGTGTCGACGAACACGTAGAGAAAACTCGTGACGCTGCGTCCGCGGCCGGCCACGAGCTCGGCCACGCAGGCGGCGGCCGTGTCTTTCAGCAGGTCCACCTCGAGGCCAGTCTGCCGGGAGACTTCGCCGCGCAGGTCGGTGCGCGCCCAGTCGTCGACCAGTGACTGCGGAAAGTTCAGCAGCGAGCGCCAGCCGCCCATCGACAAGGGCGCGGCGATGCCGATGCCCTGCAGGCGCTCGCGTCCGGCGTCGCCCAGGCGGCGCATCAGCCCCTGCACCCGCAGCACGATCTCGGCGAGCACGAGTGCCGGGTCGGGGAAGGTGTAGTCGCGGCTCGACCGCTCACGCACCCGGCCTTCGAAGTCGACCAGCAGCACATCGAGGCCGCGGCGGCCCACCTTGACGCCGATCGAGAAGGCGCCGTCGGGGTTGAGTGTCAGCGGCACCGAGGGCTGGCCCACCTTGCCACGCTGGGGCGCACCCTTGAGCAGCAGCCCGTCGTCGATCAGGCTCTTGGTGATCAGAGAAACGGTTTGCGCCGTCAAGTGCGTCAGCCGGGCCAGCTCGGCGCTGGGCAATGCGCCATGCAGCCGGATGGCCTGCAGGATCACCCGCTCGTTGTACTGACGCAGCCCACCCTGGCTGGAGCCTCGGGGGCGCAGCCTGCTCTTGTCAGCGGGTGGGGTGGTGGGCTCAAGGGACAAGGGCTTCTCCGATCACGCCCTTCTTGAACAGGAAGTTTCCGTAGGGCTGCAGCTCGCCGGTGAGCACGATCGCCCGCGCGGCGCGAACGCGATCGTAGAACGCAAACCGCTCGGTGGCGGCGCATTGTTCGGGCCGGGCGTGTCCGGCCTCGTCCAGCCAGGCCAGCATGCGGCGCTGCAGTGCGCTGAGGGTGCCCTCGGGGAAGTCGCTGACCTGCATGAACGCCACCGGCTGGTCGACCGCCGCGTCCAGCGGCAGCAGCGACAGCACCGCGCGGCTGGTGCGCTCGACGCCGGCGCCCGGCAGGTGCAGCACCGGCTTGCCATCGGCCAGCGAGTGGGCGGTGAAGTTGGCATCGGCGATGACGATCTCATCGCCGTGCCCCATGTCGGCCAGCACCTTGAGCAGGTCCGGCGTCAACAGCGGGTCGATCCCTTTGAGCATGTGGACCTCAGGCCAGGCATTCTTGCGGGATCTGCTCCGGCGGCATCGCACCGGTCATCACCGCCACGGTGTCGCTCATGCTGATCTTGCGCGGGTTGAGCACGGCGGCGCGTTTGCCCAGCCGGGCCACGTGGATGCGATCGGCGATCTCGAACACGTGCGGCATGTTGTGCGAGATCAGGATGACGGGCAGGCCCTTGTCGCGCACCCGGCGGATGAGTTCGAGCACCATGTTGCCCTCCTTCACACCGAGTGCCGCGGTGGGCTCGTCGAGGATCACCACATGCTCGGCGAACGCGGCGGCGCGGGCCACCGCCACGCATTGGCGCTGGCCGCCGGAGAGTGTCTCCACCGCCTGCGTCATCGAGCGGATGCCCACCTTCAGGTCGGCCATGCGCTGCACGGCAACCTCAAGCATGCGCTTCTTGTCGAGCATGCGCAGGGCCTGGCCGAGCAAGCCGGGCCGGCGCAGCTCGCGGCCGAGGAAGAGGTTCTCGGTGATCGTCATCGCGGGTGCGACGGCGAGGTCCTGGTAGCAGCATTCGATGCCGGCGCGCCGGGCGTCCATCGGCGTCTTGAACTGCACCGGGCGGCCATCGAGCAGGATCTCGCCGGCATCGGGCACCGTGGCGCCCGACAGTGCCTTGATCAGCGAGGACTTGCCGGCCCCGTTGTCGCCGATCACCGCCAGGATCTCGCCGGCGCGCAGTTCGAAATCGGCACCGTCCAGCGCGGTGACCTGGCCGTAGCGCTTGATCAGGCCGCGGGCCTGCAGGACGGGGCTAGCCGAGGTGTTCATGCCTGACCTCCGAGAGATGCCGGACGAGAGTGGCGGCGGACCGTGGCCGGTGAGCCGAAGCGTGCGCCTTGGGGGATGTTCATGGCGATGCTGAGGGCGACGTTCATCGTGCCGCCTTGCGCGACAGCTGGTCGACGGTGACGGCGAGGATCACCAGAATCCCGGTGACCAGCACTTGGTAGACCGACGACACGCCCATCAGCGTGAGCCCGTTGCGCAGCACCCCGACGACGACCGCACCGGCCAGCGAGCCGAGCACCATGCCGCGGCCGCCGAACAGGCTGGTGCCACCCAGCACGACGGCGGTGATGGCGTCCAGGTTCTCGGTCTGGCCGGCATTCGGGTCACCCACGCCGGTGCGCGCCACCGCCAGCAGCGAGGCCAGCCCGTAGAACGCGCCCGCCAGCACATACACGCCGAGCAGCACCCGTTCGGTGGGGATGCCCACCAGGCGCGTGGCCTCGGGGTTGTTGCCCACCGCGTAGACATGTCGGCCCGCGCCGGTCTCGCGCAGCCAGAACCACACGCCCAGGTAGAGCAAGATCATCAGCACCACGCCGTAAGCCACCTGGGCGCCGCCAAGCGCGAAGGTGTTGCCGAGCCAGGTCATCGCCTCGGGCACCTCGGTGATCGTCTGCGCCCCCGAATAGAGCTGTGTGATGGCGAAGGCGATGTTGAAGGTGCCCAGCGTGACGATGAAGGGCGGCAGCTTGATGCGGGTGACCAACAGACCGTTGACCAGGCCGAACGCCGCCGTCACCGCGATGCCGGCCAGCACCGCCACCGGCGCGGGCAACCCGAGGTCGGCGGCGAGCTTGGTCATCACGATGCTGCCCAGCGCCATCACCATGCCGCATGACAGATCGATGCCGGCGGTGAGGATGATCAGCGTCTGGCCGATCGCGATGACGCCGACTACCATCACCTGCTGCAGGATCAGCGACAGATTGGCGCCGCTGAAAAAGTGCTCGGTGGTGACCGAGAAGAACGCACAGGCGATCAGCAGCGCGATGAAGGGGCCGAGCTGCGCGATCGGTGGGAGTTTGGTCGTGCTCACGCGATCTCCATGGGTGAGGCGGGGCCGGTGTGGGCTTGCGCGTTGCGGCGCAAGCGGGGCCGGTGGGGCCGGGCTGAGCGGGGCAACCGGCGGCGGCCGCGGGCCGCCGTCGCGATCAACCGCTTACTTCTTGCCCCAGCACAGATCGGTGCCGGTCTTCACGTCCTTGCTGTCCACACCCGCCACCGGGGTGGCTGCGATCAGCGTGACGCCGGTGTCGGTGTAGCCGCTCACCTTCTTGCCGGTCTTGGCGTACTGGACGCCCGCTTCCACGCCCATGGCGGCCATCTTCAGCGGGTACTGCTGCGAGGTCGCGGCGATCACGCCCTTGCCGACGTTGGCGACGCCTTCGCACCCGCCGTCCACCGAGACGATGATCACGCCCTTTTCCTTGCCGGCCTTCTTCAGCGCGTTGTAGGCGCCAGCGGCTGCGGGCTCATTGATGGTGTAGACGACGTTGACATCCGGAGCCTTCTGCAGGCAGTTCTCCATCGCCGTCTGGCCCTTGGCGCGATCGCCGAAGCTGTCGGCCATGCACACGACCGCGGCGTCCTTGCCCAGCTCGTTGACCTTGGCGTCCGGGGCCGGCAGGCCGAAGCCCTTCAGGAAGCCGTTGTGGCGCTGCGCACCGACCGGGTGGCCCGGGAACAGATCGAGCGTCACGATCTTCGCCGGCTTGCCGCCCAGCGCGGCCTTGGCGTACTGGCCGATCAGCTCGCCGGCCTTGTAGTTGTCGGTGGCGAACAGGGCGTCGGTGCCGTCGACGGGGTCGGTCGGGCTGTCCAGCGCAATCACCATCACGCCCTTGTCGCGCGCCTTCTTGATGGCCGGCAGGATCGCCTTCGAATCGCTGGGCGTGATCAGGATGGTCTTGGCACCGCCGGCGATCATGTTTTCCATCGCGGTGACCTGGCCGGCGTTGTCGCCGTCGGTCTTGCCGGCACCCGTCAGCAGCTTGGCGCCCTGGGCCTTGGCCGCTTCGGCCGCCCCTTCCTTCATCTTCACGAAGAACGGGTTGGTCTCGGTCTTGGTGATCAACCCGATCACCGGTTCATCGGCCGCCTGGACGGCAGCGCCCGACAGCAGGGCAGCGCTGGCCGCGGCGGCGAGAGCGATGTGGCGCAGGGCCGCGGAGGGGGGGCACGCCGGCGAGAGGGGGCGGAAGGTCATGCGATGTCTCCAGTGCTTGTTGCGAAGCGCGCGTGGTGCGTTGTTCGCGGTGGGTCGGTCTGAACAGCGGTGGAAGGCGGCCGGGCGGCTGCGCTGAGTGCGCGGAGCAACCCGTGAGCCCACGGCGCTGATCGGCCCAACTCGGTGCGGGAGGATCAGCGTTGGGGCGGATCGTAGTTAATAAATCAAGTGGATTGATTAATGGAAAACCCCAACCCCTGTTCGCTTGCGCCGAGAGCATGCTGCCGACTCTGCGCTGGCCAGGCGTGCGTCACACGCGTGCGTTCGGCCCCGCTCCACCCTGCCCTATAAGGAAGCACTCACATGTTCGTCGTCTGCGGCGAAGCCTTGTTTGACGTATTCGCGGCCGGCGACACGCCCGCCGGTCTCAGCCTGGATGGCCGCATTGGCGGCTCGCCCTTCAACGTGGCCATGGGGCTCGCTCGCCTGGCCCAGCCGGTGGCCTTCTTTGGTGGCATCTCGAACGGATTCCTCGGCGCACGCCTGATGCGCGCCCTCGAAGACGAGGGCATTGGCACCCAGCTGGTGCAGCGACGGGAGGCCCCGACCACACTCAGCCTCGTCGGGGTGGATGCGCGTGGCGTGCCGTCGTACAGCTTTTACGGCGAAGGCGCCGCGGACCGCGACGTGCCGCTGGCCGCGGCCATGGCCGTGCCCGAGCGCGTCAGCGCCATCCACTTCGGCTCGTATGCGATGGTGGTCGAGCCGGTGGCTGCCACGCAGCGCGCGCTGGCCGAACGTCTGCATCACCACAGTGTGGTGGCCTACGACCCGAATGTGCGCCTGAACGTCGAGCCCGATCTGAACCGCTGGCGCGACACCTTGGACTGGATGTCGGCGCGCACCCACCTGCTGAAGGTGAGCGAGGAAGACCTGGCGCTGCTCTACCCGGGCGAGGCGCATGCCGATCTGGCGGCGCGATGGCGGGCGGCCGGTGTGGCGGCGGTGGTGGTCACCTTGGGGGGGGAAGGTGCACGGGCCTACCTGCGCGATGGCGAGTTGCCGATCGCCCCGGTGCCGACGCAGGTGGTCGATACCGTCGGCGCCGGCGACACCTTCCAGGCCGCGATGCTCACCGCGCTGGCCGAGCGCCAGGCGCTGAGCACGGATGCGCTGCGCGCGCTGTCACGTGAGGCCTGGGCCGATGTGCTGGGCTTCGCCGCCCGGGCCGCGGCCATCACCTGCAGCCGCCGCGGCGCCGATCTGCCGCGCCGCAACGAGCTGGGTTGACGGGCAGGGCCGGCAGGTCCGGGCGCGGCCCATCGGCCTTTGACTGGGGTCTCTGACACGCGTTTCTGACTCGCGCCCTTTGGGGGCATGTCGCCTTTGGGGGCCTGTCAAAAGACCTTGGCTTCGCCGGCCGCGCCCACGAGGCGTTGCAACAACGCTTCAACCTGCGTGCGGGCATCGCCCGAGGGCGGCGAGCCGGCTCGGGCTGTCCACAACAGCAGGCCCTTGTCGACATCGCTGACGCGCGCGTCGGCCGCGTAGGGGGCCGCGGGCGCACCGCCCACGGGCACCGACACACCCACGCCGAGTGAGGTGTTGCGGCCGAACCCGAAGCCGCCAAAGCCGATCGACAAACCCGAGCCGGACGAACGCTCCGCGAGCGCATCCGGCCCCACGCTGGCCACCCACACCGCCTTCGCGCCCGCGGCGCGCGCCTCGGGCAGGTAGCGGGCGTCGTCACGCGCCTGGGTGGCCGGTGGCGCCGCGGTATCGGCGCGCGCCACCGGCGTGAGGCCGCGCGCGGTGAGGTCGGCCGTCAGCTTGTCCAGACAGATGCGGCCCATCACCTCTTCGGCCGCCTCGCAGACGACGAAGACCTTGGCGCCCTGCAGCGGGCTGCCCATCAACTGCGGTGACGCCCATTGCGCATCGACGCTGCGGGTGGCGCAGCCTGCGAGCGCCATCGCCAGCCCGATGCATGGGACGACCCAACGACCCATCGCGCCGCCGACTCTCGGGCCTGCTACCGAGCCCACTACGGAGCCCACTACCGAACCGCGATCGTGCCTGTTCATGTTCATCTCCGGCAAAGCCTGTTCCCGCGGCGACACCGCGACAGACGCAAGCATGCAACGAAAGGCCAGACCCCAAAGGCGACCTGTGGCAACAAGTTCGCCTTGATGTTGCGGCGAACGTTCGGGTTTCTCGTCAGAGCTGCCGCCGGATCCACTCGTCGACCTGCTCGTCGAGGATGGCCAGCGGCAGAGCGCCGCCGCGCAGCACCGTGTCGTGGAAGGCCTTTTCTGCCTCGGCATTCCACTTGGCGCCCAGGGCCTTCTGGGCGCGCTCGCGGGCCGCACGGATGCTCAGCATGCCCACCTTATAGGCCAGCGCCTGGCCCGGATCGACGATGTAGCGCTCGATCTCGGCCACCACCTCACCTTCGGCCATGCCGGTCTTGCTGATCATGTAGTCGATGGCCCGCTGCCTCGTCCAGCGTTGGGCATGGATGCCGGTGTCCACCACCAGCCGAACCGCGCGGAACATCTCCGCCTGCAGCCGGCCCAGGTCACCAAAAGGATCGTTCTGGTACAGGCCCATTTCCTTGCCGAGCCATTCGGCATACAGGGCCCAGCCTTCCATGTAGGCCGTGAACGGCAGCACCTTGCGGAAAGTGGGCCCCCCTTCCTGCTCTTGCGCCAGCGCGATCTGAAAGTGGTGGCCGGGCACGCCTTCGTGGATGGACAGCGTGCGCATGCCGAATTTCGGCAATGCCGACATGTCACGCAGATTGGCGTAGAAAACGCCGGGCCGTGTGCCATCGAGCGCTGGCGACTGGTAGTAGGCGCCGGGGGCCGTCTTCTCCTTGAACTCGGGCACGCGCTGCACCTCGATCGGCGCCTTCGGGCTCAGCCCGATCAGGCGGCGCGACTGCACCAGCTGCTCGTCGATCATGCGCTTGTACTCGACCAACGCCGCCTGTCGGCCTTCGTCGGTGTTCGGGTACAGAAAGCGCGGGTCCTTTGACAGGCGCTGCAGCGCCTGGGCCGGGGTCTCATCACCTTGAAGCTGGTTTTGGGCGGACAGGATCGCCTTCATCTCCGCTTCGATGCGCGCCACCTCCGACAGGCCCAGCTCGTGCACCTGCTGGGGCGTCATGCGGGTGGTGGTCTCGCGCCGCACCCGGTAGGCGTAGTACGCCTCACCGTCAGGCAGCTTCCAGACGCCATCGTCGGTGGTCGCGCGGGTCAGCTGGCCATCGAAGAAGTGGATCAGGCTCTGGTAGGCCGGTCGGACCACCTGGTCGATCAGGGCCGGGCAACGCGCCTGCAGATCGGGCTTGTCACCGGCCGCCACGTCAGACAGAGCCCCGACCTTTTTCGAGAAATTGACGCACAAGGGGTTCTCGGCCGAAGGCTTGCTCGCAAAAGCCCGCATCTCGACCAGCACCCGTTCGATCACGAATCGCGGCGGCACGATGCCCTTCTGTTCGCGCAGCGCGAGCCCCTCCTGCACCTGGCCGAACTTGCGGCCGATCTCGCCGAGCCGGGCCAGATAGTCTTCGGCGCCGCGGCGATCGTCGATCCGGTGCTGGTTGATCAGGAAGTCCGGCGTCTGGCTCTGCACCCCGAACAGCTGGTTGATCGGGTAGTCGTGAAAGCGGAAGCGTTCACCTTCGAGTTGACCTTCGATGAACCACACCAGCACGCGGCTGGACAGCTGCTGGTCTGGCGTCTGGCGACGAGGGTCGTAAGACTTCAGATCGTCGAGGTACTCGCGCCAACGTGCGAAGTCACGCTCGGCCTTCGCGATGGACTCGTCGTTCAGGTGCGCGTTGTGCCGCCGGTAGCCGAACTGCTCGGCCACGCCCATCATCGACAGCAGCTCGGGGTTGTCGAGCAGAAAGCTGACGAACACCTTCTCGTAGAAGTGGTTCAAGCTGAAGGGCCGAAACCAGATGAGATTGACGAGGAAGATCGCCACCATCACCACACCGGCGGCCAGCAGGCCCCCGAACCAACGAAGCAGAGTCTTGCGCATGGGGGCGCAGCTTAGCGGAGCGGCCATGCCCTCTGGCTCGGGTGAGACACCCCTTGCCAATGGCCGCGCTCAGCGCATCCAGCGCCGACGAGTCACCCACGACAACGCGTCCACCGCCAGCACCAGGCCCACGGTGGCGATGAGCACCGTGCTGGCTTCTCGTGTCTGAAACAGGCCGAGGTGAAAGCTGAGCATCTGCCCCAGGCCACCGGCACCGACCACCCCGAGCACCGCCGCGGCGCGGATGTTGTTCTCCCACCGGTACAAGGTGTAGGACATCAGTTGAGGTGCAATCTGCGGCAACTGCGCAGCCACGAACACGGCCACGGGCCCCGTGCCACGCCAGCGCAGCGCCTGCGCGGGCCCCGTGGGGGCGTTCTCGATCGCCTCGGCGAACAGGCGGCCCAGCACGCCGGTGGTGTGCAGCGCCAGCGCCAGCGTGCCGGGAAACGGGCCGAGGCCGGCGGCCACCAGCAGCAAGGTCGCCCACACCAGCTCGGGCACCGCGCGCAGCCCGTTCAGCAGCAGCCGCGCGGCGGCGCGCGAGAGGGCCCACGATGCCGGAGCATCGGCCAGGCCCGCGAGATCGGCCCGCAGGCTGGCCGGCAGCGCCAGCAACAAGCCACCGGCCAGCGCCAGCGCGGTGCCGCAGGCTGACATTGCCAGCGTCTCCAGGCTGGCACTGGCCACGCGACGAACCAACGCGGGATCGGTGGCGGGCGGCACGAACTCCGTCGCAAACGACACAAGGCGCTGCAGGGCGTCGATCGAGAAGAACGCCGCCCACTGCAGATCCAGCGTCCAGAAGCTGGCGATCACCAGCACGGCCACGGCGGCCAAGGCGACGCCCCACGGCCGGCGTCCGGGGTCTCCTCGCAGCGGTGAGGGCCGTGCAGGCGGCGGAGCGATCGGGTTCATGCGATGCGGCGGCGCAAGGCGACGCTGGCCCGGTCAGACAGGGCCACCAAGCCCATGAACACCATCAGGATGCTGGCGACCTCGCCGCCGGCGAACATCTTTGCGGCGCTGTCCAGCAACTGGCCCAGGCCGCCCGCGCCCACCAGGCCCAGCACCACCGACGATCGGATGGCGCATTCCCAGCGGTACACGGTGTAGCTCAACAATTCATCGGCGCACTGGGGCAAGGTGCCCAGCGCCAGCGCGGCCCCGCGATCGGCGCCTTGCCGCAACAGCGCGACCGTCGGTCCGGCGTCCGTGCTTTCCAGGATCTCGGCATAGACCTTGCCGAGCATGCCGCCGTAGGCGATGGCGATGGCCAGCACGCCGGACGTCGGCCCCAGGCCGACCACACGGACGAACAGCAGCGCCCACACCACCTCGGGCACCGAGCGCAACAGCACCAACAGCGCACGAAGCGACTGGCGCACGATCGCCGGCCAGGTGCCCATCGCCCCCGACACCGCGCTGACCGACAGCCGGCTCGTGGCCAGCAGCGCCAGCGGCACCGCGATCAGCAGCGCCAGCGTGATGCCGGCGGTGGCCATGGCGACCGTGCGCCAGGTCTCCAACACCAGCGTCCACAGGAACTCGCTGTCGTGACGGGGCGGGAAGAAGCTGGCGGCGAAACGCAGGGTCGCGCGGGCACTGCGCGGCTCGAAGAGCGTCCAAGGCTTGAATTCGCACCACACCAGCACCGGCCAGGCCAGCACCAGACCGCTGATCGCCATCCACCACCGCCCAACGGCGGCGGGATCGCGTGGCGCCGCGTCGCGCGTCGTGGTCATCGGCACAAGGCGCCCGGCGGGCCGGGTGAGAGATCGGGTGGTGCATCGGCCCAGGCGGGAGGCGCGATCGGATCTGCCCCGGGCGGGGACGGTGTGCCGTCCGCGTCCGACGGGCTGTAGAGCGCCCGCACGGCCTCGTCGTCCAGGCCCGCCGCCGGGCCGTCGTAGACGATGCGGCCGGCACGCAGGGCCACGATCCGCGCAAAGCGCTCGCGGGCCAGGTCCACCTGGTGCAGCGTGCACACGAGCGTGCGCCCTGAGTCGCGGGCCGCGGCTTGCAGGCTGCCGAGGGCCTGGTGGGCTCGGGCCGGGTCGAGCGCTGACAGTGGCTCGTCCACCAGCCACCACCGGGCAGCGCTGACCAGCGCGCGGGCCAGGCCCACACGCTGGCGCTCGCCGCCAGAGAGCCGGTCGACACGCAGCCACAGTTTGTCGGCGATGTCGAAGGCTTGCAGCGCCGCCTGCGCGCGCGAGGCGTCGGCGTCAGACCAACCGAACAACCAGCCGCGCCACCAGCCGGGCCACGCGGGCAGCCCGCCGGCGAGCACCGACGTGACGACGCGTTGGCGCGGCGGCAAAGGCGGCACCTGCGGAGCGAGGAAGAGCTGGGCCCGCAGTCGATGCCGGCCGGCCGAGCCGAGCACCCAGGGGTCGACCCCCGCCAGGCGCAATTGACCACCCAAGGGCCGCACGGCAGCCGCCATCGTGAGCAGCAAGCTGCTCTTGCCCGCGCCGGAGGCCCCAATCACCGCGACCTGCTCGCCGGGTTCGAGGCGAAGGTCCAGCCCATGCAGCGCGGGCACGCGCGAGGCCGGGGCGGCCGGTGCCGACACGCCGACCAGCTCCAGGGCGGACGGGCTGCTCATCGCCAGGGGGCAGCGATCACTTCAACAGGCCGGCGCTTGCCGCCGCGGCCCGGATGCCCTGGTAGTTTTCGGCCGCGGTCGGGATGAAGCGGGTGGCACGCTGCAGTGAGAGGATCTCCTGCTGGGCCGGGTTGCTGCCGTCGAGCGAGAGGAAGGCCTGGCGCAGCTTGTCACGCAGGGGCGCTGCCATGTCGGCGTGCACGCTCCAGTTGTAGTCGTAGTAGGCCGGCGTGGTGAAGAACACCTTGACCTGCTGCGGATCGACCTTCTTGTCGGCGACGAATTTGTCCCACACGGAGATGTTCAAGGCGCCCGCATCGACCTTGCCCGACGCGACCGCCGCGATCGTCGCGTCGTGTGCGCCCGAGAAGGCGAGGCGCTTGAAATCGGCCTCCGGCTGGATGCCGGCGGCGAGCAGGAAATGGCGCGGCATCAGATGGCCCGAGGTGCTTGATGCCGAGCCGAAGCTGAAGGTGCGCCCCTTCAGATCGAGCAGCGTCTTGATCCCGCTGTCCGCCGCGGTGATGAAGACCGAGCGGAACTTCGCATCTTCTTCGCGCTGCACCAGCGGCACCACCTTGCCGCCGGAGCGCTCGCTGGCCTGCACGAAGGTGAAGCCGCCGAACCATGCGAGGTCGACCTTGCGGTTGACCAGCGCTTCGACCGCGGCGGCGTAGTCGGTGACTGGCGTCCACTCGACTTTCAGGCCGAGCTGCGACTCGAGGTACCGACCGAGCGGGGCGAACTTGCGGGCGAGCTCGGTGGGGGCTTCGTCCGGGATGGCCGTGACGCGCAGCACCGCCGGTGCGCCCGTCTGTGCCCGGGCCGACGCGCCCATGAGCGCCGCCGCACCCGCAAGCAGCAGGCGACGCCGGCTGAGGTGGACATGAGGCTCGGTGCCGAGCGGATGATCGATCTGAGGGGCGGATGCGCTGTCGTTCATCGTATGGAGGAGGGTCAGGGTCAGTCGGGTCGACACGCCGTTCTCCGTTTCACGGGATCCATGGCGATGCCCCGGATTGTGGCGGCATGGCGCCGGGCTGCTGGCGCGCTGGCCCGTGCCGATCAACCGCCGTCGCGCTGGCGCAGAGCGCGCGCCAGCGTGTTGCGCAAGCGCGCAGCATCGATCGGCTTGGTGAGGAAGTCGTTCATCCCCGCCGCGAGCGCCTGATCGCGCTCCGACACCAAGGCGGCGGCGGTGAGGGCAATGATGGGCAAGCGGTTGGCCGGGTGACGGCGACGCAGCAGGCGGGTGGCCTCGTGGCCGCTCATGCCGGGCATCTGGACGTCCATCAGCACCATGTCGAAAGGGCGGCCCCGCTGCGCGGCCTGCTCGACCAGCTCGACCGCCTGCTGCCCGTCACCGGCCTGCGACACGTCCACGCCCCACTGCTCCAGCAAGGCGACCGCGATCATCATGTTGACCGCGTTGTCCTCGACCATCAGCACGCGCGAGCCGCTGATCGGGTCCGCGCCGAATCCGCTCGACCCGGACTCGAGCGCGTCCTGGTCGGCGGCCGGCAACGGCAGCTCGGCCCAGAAACAGCTGCCCTGCCCCGGCACACTGACCACGCCCACTTCGCCGCCCATCTGCTCGGCCAGTTGCCGGCAGATCGACAGGCCCAGCCCGGTGCCGCCCACGCGCCGCGCCCTCGACACATCCGCTTGGGAGAACGGGCGAAACAGCATGGCCTGCTGGGCGTCGTCGATGCCAGGCCCGGTGTCCGTCACCTCGAAGCGCAGACGATGGGCGCGCGACCACAGCACCGACAGCCGAATGCCCCCGTTCTCGGTGAACTTCAGCGCGTTGTTGAGGAAGTTGCTGAGGATCTGCCGCACGCGCACCGGATCGCCGATCACGACCGGGGGCAGGTCGTCGTCGAGTTCGACCGACATTTCCAGCCCCTTGGTGTCCGCGAGCGAGCCGTAGGCCTGGTGGACGCTGCGCACCAGATGGTGCAGATCGAACGGGATCTGATCGATGTGCATCTTGCCGGCCTCGATCTTCGACAGATCGAGGATGTCCGACAGGATGCCCGACAGCGTCTCGGCGGAATCGCTGATCTGCTCGATGTACTGACGGCGGCGCGACTCGTCGACCCCTGGTTGGCGCGCCAGCCGTGCCAGCCCGAGCAAGGCATTCAGCGGCGTGCGGATTTCATGGCTGGTGTTGGCCAGGAAGGCGCTCTTGGCGCGGCTGGCGGCTTCGGCGTCGTCGCGCGCCTTCGCCAGCGCCTGCTCGACCTGGTGCTTCTCGGTCACGTCCTCGGCAATCCAGATCGTGCCGCCACGGCCAGGGCCGGTGCCCGCGAGCGCCTTGGCCAGAAGGCGGCACAGGAACACGGTTCCATCGCGCCGCATCATCGGGCGCTCGACCTCGATTTGTTCACCCCGTGCCAGGCGCGGGCCCACCTCGCGGCCGATGCTCTGGTGATCACCGGGGGTGGGCCAGACCACGCTGCCATGCTGGCCGATGATCAGCCCCGGCGGCCAGCCGAACATCTGCTCGAAGCGTGGATTGACGAGGATGAACTGCTGGTCGCGCGTGAGTGCGATGCCCATCAGCGCGTTGTCGAGGATGGCTTCACGCTCGAGCCGCGCCTGCTCGACGGCGGTGATGTCGCGGGCGTTGATCACCAGGTAGTCGCGGCCGTCCATCACGAACACGGCGGCCGACAGCAGCATGGTGAGCGTCCGGCCATCGCTCGTGCGCATGGTGGCCGAAAAGTTCTGGACCGCGCCGTGATCGTGCAAGGCCGCCACGAGCCGATGCCGATCGTCCAGGTCGGCCCACAGCCCGAAGTCGTTCGCGGTGCGGCCCAGCACCTGCGCGGCCGAGTAGCCCGTGACGCGCTCGAACGCAGGGTTGACCATGGTGTAGCGGCCGGAGTCCAGCTCGGTGAGCGTGATCAGGTCCGGGCTGGTGGACACCAAGTGGGAGAGGAACGCCTCTGAACGCTTGACCGCCTGTTCGGCTTCGCGTCGCTCGGTCTCGTCGGTGTAGATCGACAAGGTCGCCCGGCCGTCTTCCACATCCACGGCGGCACTGCTCACCTGCACGATCAGGGCCCGACCCCGGGCAGGGCGCAGGCGGTACTCACTGGCCGGCAGCGTCTGGCCCGGCGCCAGGCCTTCGATCTGTCGCAGCCGGGCCTGGGCGCGGTCGCGGTCGTCGCCCTCGGCATAAAAGCCCAACAGCGCCGCGCCGAGCATGGAATGCAGGTCCTGATAGCCGAATAGCGCCACCGCGGCGGGGTTCGCGTCCATCACCACGCCGTCACGGTGCAGCACCAGCGCCTGGGGGATGCGCCGGAACAGGTCGTGGAACCGCGTTTCGGTGGCCTTCAAGGCGTCGCGGACGTGCACTTCGGCCCGTCGATCTCGCAGCAGCACCCAGTGGCCGGCGAACTGGCCGAGCGCGTCAAAGCGCGGCACACCACACAGGCTGAGCGGCAGCACGCCGCCTTGGCCATCGGCCCAGTCCAGCTCGACCTCGGGCCAGGCCTGGCGCGCGCGGATGGCACGGCGCAGCCGCTGTGCCAGATCGGCCGGCCATTGCGCCGGGGCTTGCTCCCAAAGCGCTTGGCCCGCTCGCGGCGGATCAGCACCGAAGATGGAATGGTCGCCGTGGCTGGCCGATTCCACGACGCGGCCGCGGTCGTCGAGCTCGATGTAGGCGTGGGCCGTCACATCGAGCCAGGCGGCCAGGTGCTTGCCGGTGGCGTCGGCCGCGTCGCGGCTGACCGTCAGTGCGCGCCACAACGGCCAGGCGGCCGTCAGCAAGGTGAGCATCGTGGTGCCAGCCAAGGCAGCCGCCAGCAGCGGCGACAGGCCGTCGGGGCCCGACAGGCCCCACGCCATCGCGCCGATGCCCACGGAGCCGATGCCGGCGATGGCGACAAAGCGCTGGCGCGCGGCCCGCGCCAAGCCTGCTAACGACGGATCGCCAGCCACCGACAGCGATGAGGACGGGAAGGAGGGGACGGACGAATGCCCGCCAAATCCGGAGAGCCCCGTGATCGGGCTGCCCTCCGTGGCCCCGGTGTCAGCCGCGGGCGGCATCCAGCTCGCGCCGCGTCGCGTCGGCCACGGCGCGGGCGCGGAGGGCGAAGTCCTCGCCTGAGCTGGCGTACAGCACCGCGCGTGACGAGTTGACGATGATCGGGGCGTCAGGGCGCCATGCCGCGCGAACCGTCTCGGCCGCATCGCCGCCTTGGGCGCCGACGCCGGGAATGAGCAGGGGCAGCGTCGGGGCCAGTTCACGCACGCGGGCCAGCTCCCGCGGGAAGGTGGCGCCAACGACCAGGCCCAGCCGGCCATCACGGTTCCAGTGGCCGGCGGCCTCTTTGGCCAAGTGCTCGTACAGCAGGTCTCCGTTGGCCAGCGCTTGGGCCTGCAGGTCGCTGCCGCCGGGGTTGGAGGTGCGACACAGCAGGATCAGGCCCTTGCCGTCGTACTTGAGGTAGGGCTCGATCGAGTCGAAACCCATGAACGGGGACAGCGTGACCGCGTCGGCCTGGTAGCGCTCGAAGGCTTCACGGGCGTACTGCGCGGCGGTCGGGCCGATGTCGCCGCGCTTGGCATCCAGGATCACCGGCACCTCGGGGGCCACCCGCCGGATGTAGGCCATCAGCCGTTCCAGCTGGTCTTCGGCGCGGTGGGCGGCGAAGTAGGCGATCTGCGGCTTGAACGCGCAGACCAGGTCTTTCGTCGCGTCGACGATGCGAGCGCAGAAATCGTGGATGCGAGCGGCGTCGCCTTGCCAGGGGGTGGGGAATTTCGCCGGGTCGGGGTCGAGGCCGACGCACAGCTGCGACTGGTGGCGGGCGGTGGCGCCGGCCAGCATCTGGGAGAAGTGCATGCCGGCATTTTAGGGAGCCGGTCTGGCGAGGGTGGCCGCCCGGTCGGCATCGGCAGCGTTGTCGGTGTGACCGAAGACCGAAGCACGGCGGCGCGCGGGGGGCGGACCGCCGCGACCCGGCATCGACGGCGGGCCTGGCGCCGCGCACCTGCCCGGTGCAAAAACGTGCGGCGGATCACGCTGCCGAGGCTGTTTGTGTAACAGCTGCGACCGGATGTCCGATTTTGCGCCTCGATTGCGTCTCTACAGCTAAGGCAGCCCGGATGGGGCCCGTCAATCACTCACCTGCCGTTGGACTTCGATGCGTACCTTCTTTCGAGATGAGCCCCGCCATCCGGCGGTGTGGCTGACCTGGTCGCCGCTGCTGTGCCTGGGCGCGTCGGTGGCGGCATCGGTGGTACTGATCAGCGCCTGCATGGCGATGCTCTCGCCCGAGCCCCAGGCCGATTCGGGCGCCCCGGGCGCCGTGGTGGCGCGCCCGGCCGCCACGATCGTGGCCTCGCGCTGACGTCTTCGGGGCGCCGGGAGCGCCCCTCGGGCTCTCAACGTCGATCGGCGTCGCGGAAGGCCTGCGAGCGTTCCGCGTCGTCCGGGTGGTCGGCGATGGCGATCGGCAGATCGGCCAGTGTTCCTTCGCCCTGCCGTTTGCGCCATTCGGTGAGGCGGTCAAACAGCACCACCATCTGGCTCGGGCGCACACCATTGGCCCGCAGCACCGTGATCGCTTCCTGGTCGGCCTCGCGTTCGAAATCGCGCGCATAGGCCTGCTGCCCGAGCACCGCGGGCACGGTGGCCAGCACGCTGGAGAAATCACCCACCACCATCCCGGCCAGGCCCGCCAGCAAGCTGGCCTGCACCACCGTGCGCATGCCGTGGCGATGCCGCACATGCCCCAGCTCGTGGGCGAGCACCCCGGTCGTCACGTCCGGGGTGTCGGCCAGCAGCTCGGCGAGCTCGTCCGTGAGGACCATCTGGCCACCCGGCAGCGCGAAAGCATTCGGCCCGATCTTCATCTTGCCCGCCGAGCGGAAGTGCAAGGTGTAGGACGGACGTTCGCCGGCTGGATAGGCGCGCTCGACGGCCGCGGCAAAGGCCCGGCGGATCGCGGCCTGCCGGTCGGCGCTCAGCTGACTCGGGCTCAGCCCTTCGCGGTCGAACGAGGCCAGGGCCTGCTCGCCGATCGACTGATCGATCGACGCCGGGATCGCCGCCACCACCGCGCGGCTGGCCCACGGCACGCCCCACTGCCAGACCGCGGCGGCCAGCGCCACGCAAAGCAGCACAGCCCACAGCACGCCACGCCAGCTTTGCATCCAGCGCACGACCCATGGATCTTGCAGGCCTTGGGCGCGTGTCCAGGCGTCCCAACCGGCGCCATCCGAGTGGCTGATCAAGCCGTGCTGCGGCAGGTACATCATCCGTGTGCCATGCCGTTGACGCTCCGGCCAGCGCAGTTGCCGGCGCGGCACGCGGCGATTCACGCCGGGCCCCTCGATCAGCAGATCGCCCTGGTCGATGCGGATGGTGACGGCCTGGGCCACCGGGCGCTGCCCATCGAAGTATTCGGTGGCCAGCGGCGGCGGGAGGTGGGTGGGGGCGTTTGTGTTCACAGGCCCATGTCGATGCCGAAGAAATCACCCGCCGCGTCGCCGGTGGCGTCGGCCTGGCCGGTTGCCGCGGTGGTTTGCCATTGCGACAGGTCGCCATCGAGCTCGACGCTCACCGCCGACAGTCGCATGCGCGCGGTGGCGATCGCGGCAAACGGCCAATACAGCCCCAGCGTGCAGATCACCAGGAGCAGGTTGGTCAATGTCAGCATGCCGAGCGGCAGCATCTTCAGATCGCTGCGGCAACGCAGCGATGCCGAACGGGTGTGGCCCCAGACCAGGTTCTGCAATCGCGACTGCGCATACGGCATCGTGAAGACGAAGTAGGTGCCGTAGCCAATCAGGCCGGCGATCACGCCGCCCACGAGCATCATCTGACCCGTCTGGCCCGTGGCTGCCCCGATGCCGCCGAAGACCAGCAGCACGAGCGCTGCGGCGATGGCCCCGACGATGCCGACCGCCAGCGACACCCCGAAGATCTTGAGCGCCAGCAGGTAGAACGACCCGACGCTGGTGTCGAGCCGGGTTTGCTCGCCCGCATAACGGTAGTGGTCATGCTGATAGCGCTTGACCCACGCGAGCGACAGCGGCATCAGCAGCAGCATCGCCAGCATGGACAAGCCCAGCACGGCCATCGCGCCATTCGGCGGCGCCACGGGCGCGGCGGAAGCCGGATCGCCTTTCTCTGGCTGCATCATCAACGCGAAGGCGATGAACCCCAGCGAGGGCAACACACCCGGCAGCAGCGCGTAGTAGGCGCCGCCCAGGCTGCCCGTGAAGCCCGTCCGCAAGCCACGCCAGCTGGTATTGGCCAGCCTGAATTGCAGGGAGGCACGCCACAGGGCCGGCCAGAGCACGATGAAAAAGCCGATCGCGACCATGGCACCGATCGGTGAAAACTGGCTGGCCGCGCCATAGGCGCCCGCAAACACCAGCATCAGCAGGTAACCCCGCAGCATCTTCCATGGGTCGCCGTGAAAACCCAGCGGCTGGCCGCCGACGAGCGTGTTGCCATGGAAATAGGCCAGGCGACGCGCCTTGGCAAAGGGGCGATACAGCGTCAGCGTGACGATGGTCAACAGCAGGTTGACGATCCAGATGCGGAAGTACTCGCTGCCCGAGCCGGTGAATTCGACTTTCAGCAACTGCGGCGTCGCGGCGCCACGTGCTTCGGGTGAGAGACCCGGATCGGGTTGGGTGTCCGGGAAGTCCGGGTCGGAAGCGGCAGCGGAGTGAGCCGCCGCCGAGGTGTCGTCGTGTGATGGTTCGTGCATATGGATCCCTCCCTCAGCGCGCGTTTGGTTTTGGTATCAGGCGCGAGTGTAGGCAGCCCGGCGGGCGATGGCTTGCACAGTTTTGCCCAGCCGGGCGCCGCCCGGCCACGAGCAGGCCCGCTGAGCGTCAGCTGCCGATGCGCTGGGCCAGCGACGCCGCCAGGCCGGTGTAGTCGGCCGGTGTCATGGCCAACAGCCGCGCTTTCTCTTCCGCGGGCAGCGCCAGGCCCGGGTCGTTGATGAAGCCCTGCATGAGTTCGCGGGTCATCGGCTTGCCGCGGGTGAATGCCTTCAGTTGTTCATACGGCTGCGGCAGGCCGTGCCGGCGCATCACCGTCTGGATCGCTTCGGCGAGCACTTCCCAGGCGTGGTCCAGGTCGCCGGCCAGGGCATCGCGGTTGAGCTCAAGCTTGTCCAGCCCACGCGACAACGAGTCGTAGCCCAGTACGGCGTAGCCCAGCGCCACGCCCATGTTGCGCAGCACGGTCGAGTCGGTCAGGTCGCGCTGCCAGCGGCTGATCGGCAGCTTCTGTGACAGGTGGGCGAGCAGGGCGTTCGCGAGACCGAAATTGCCTTCGGCGTTCTCGAAATCGATCGGGTTGACCTTGTGTGGCATGGCCGACGAGCCTACCTCGCCATCCTTCAGCTTCTGCTTGAAGAAGCCCAGCGAGATATAGCCCCACACATCGCGCGACCAATCGATCAGGATGGTGTTGGTGCGGGTCACCGCATCGAACAGCTCGGCCATGTAGTCGTGCGGCTCGATCTGGATCGTGTAGGGGTTGAAGGTCAGGCCCAGGCGTTGCTCGACCACCTGGCGCGAGAAGGCTTCCCAATCCTTGTTCGGGTAGGCGACGAGGTGGGCGTTGTAGTTGCCGACAGCGCCATTCATCTTCGCGAGCAGCTTGACATCGGCGATGCGCAACCGGGCGGTCCGCAGGCGCGCCACGACGTTCGCGATTTCCTTGCCGACGGTGGTGGGGCTGGCCGTCTGGCCGTGGGTGCGCGACAGCATCGGCACCGACGCGAAGGCCTTGGCCATCTCGGTGAGCTTGGCGATGATCTTGTCGATGCTAGGCAGCACCACCTCAGTGCGTGCCGCCTTCAGCATCAGCGCATGGCTGGTGTTGTTGATGTCTTCGCTGGTGCAGGCGAAGTGCACGAACTCGGAGGCGGCCTTCAACTCGGGCTGGTTTTCCAGGCGCGATTTCAGCCAATACTCCACCGCCTTGACATCGTGGTTGGTCGTCTTTTCGATGTCCTTGATGGCCTGGGCGTCGGCTTCCGAGAAGCGCACCACCAGGCCGCGCAACAAGCCGCGGGCGGCTTCGGAGAACGGGGCAAAGCCTTCCAGGCCGGCGTCAGAGAGGGCGATGAACCATTCGACCTCCACCTGCACGCGACGGTGCATCAGGCCGAATTCGGACAGCAGCGGCCTCAAGGGCGCCATCTTCGGGGCATAGCGGCCATCGAGCGGGGACAAGGCCATCAGGGTCGAGAGGGGGGGCGGCATGGCCTGATCTCCAGCAGTCGTTTGAGCGTTGTGGCGTGGCGCACACAACCGGCACGCCACTCGGGGGAGTGCGTCATTTTAGGGGGGCACCATCAAAGAACCCGGCCCGTGGCGCAGAGGGTGCTTGGCTAGAATCGTCGGCCAGGGAAGTCCATAAAGCTCATGAAACTGATCGGCTCTTACACCAGCCCTTATGTGCGCAAGGTCCGCATCGTGCTGGCCGAAAAGAAGCTGGATTACCAGTTTGTGCTCGAAGACGTCTGGGGCAGCGACGCCATCCTGGCTGCCAACCCCTTGGGCAAGGTGCCTTGTCTCGTGATGGAAGGTGGCGAGGCCGTCTTCGATTCGCGGGTCATCGTCGAGTATGTCGACACCCTGTCGCCGGTCGGCAAGCTCATTCCCGCGAGCGGCCGCGAACGCGTCGAAGTGCGCACCTGGGAGGCGCTGGCCGACGGCCTGCTCGACGCCTGTGTGCTGGCACGCATGGAGATGCACTGGTCCGGCCGCACCGAGGCGCAGCGCTGCCAGGCCTGGGCCGATCGGCAGATGACCCGCGTCGATGCGGCCCTTCAGGCGATGAGCCGCGGGCTGGGCGACAAGCCGCACTGCACCGGCATCCATTTCTCTCTCGCAGACATTGCGGTGGGCTGTGCGCTGGGCTATCTCGACTTCCGCTACCCCGCGATCGACTGGCGCGGCCCGTTCCCCAACCTGAACAAGCTCTACGACAAGCTGGCTGCCCGGGCCAGCTTCATCGACACGGCGCCGCCCGCCGCTTGAGTGCGGGCGGCAACGCGCCGATCTTCTCCTTGCAAGCCCTGACGGCAGGGCCAGACGCCTGCACCTACACTGGCCTTCGCCAGTCCACGAGGGAGCCCATCCATGTCGACCCGCCCACGCCTTCAGCCCCGCCCCACCTCCGCCTTCATCGGCGCCTCCTGGGCTGCGCTGTTCGTTGGCGCCCTCACCTACCTGTACGGACTCTGGAATGCCAACATGGCGCTCAACGAGAAGGGCTACTACTTCACCTTGTTGATGTATGGCCTGTTCTCTGCCGTGTCGCTGCAGAAATCGGTGCGCGACCGCATCGAGGGCATCCCTGTCACCGGCATCTACTTCGGCCTGTGCTGGTTCTCACTCGGCCTGTCGGTGGCCCTGCTCGCCGTCGGCCTGTGGAACGCCACGCTGGCGCCCAGCGAGAAAGGCTTCTACGCCATGGGCTTCCTGATGAGCCTGTTCGCGGCGGTGGCGGTGCAGAAGAATGTGCGCGATGTGGCGCTGTTCGCCGGCGCTGATCGCGACGCGGGCGATATCGCAGGCCAGTGAAGCCGGGCGGGCCCGGGCCAGTCACGTGTTGGCTGACGCGGGGGGATTCGTCGGCCTGAGCCTGCTTCACGTGTGCTCGCTGCGGTCTCGCATCACGGCGTACAGATAATCGACTGCATGCTTGGTTCATCTTGCCGGCCATCGAGTCGGCTGGTTTCGCAGCGCTCTCAAAGGGGCGCCCTTCGCTGGCCTGCCTGGGCCGATTGGCGCGGGGGTCGCAATTGGCGAAGCTGGGCGCTTGTCGGAGGCATCGTGCTGGCGGTTGGCGCCATGGTGCTTGGCTTGGCCATTGCGCTGACGCTGCCCAACCTTCCGTCGCTCGACCGGGTCACCGACTATCAGCCGCGCCAGCCGCTCACGGTACTGACGCGCGACGGTGTGGAGATTGCGCAATTCGGCGCGGAGCGGCGTATCTATCTGCCGATTGCCAACATCCCTAAGCGGATGCAGGGTGCGTTGCTGGCCGTCGAGGACAGCCGCTTCTACGAGCACAGCGGCATCGACTGGCGGGGTGTCGCGCGGGCGGTGGTGTCGAACCTCACCGGGGGCATGCGGCAAGGGGCCTCGACGATCACGCAGCAGGTGGCGCGCACCTTTTTCCTCTCGCAGCGGCGCACGGCGGAGCGCAAGTTCAAGGAGGCGTTGCTGTCGATCAAGATCGAGCGCGAGCTGAGCAAGCCCGAGATCCTCGAGCTTTACATGAACCAGATCTACCTGGGGCATCGCGCATACGGTTTCGGGGCGGCTGCGCGCACCTATTTCGGCAAGCCGCTCGATGCGCTCTCGATTGCCGAGTGCGCGATGCTGGCGGGGCTGCCGCAGAACCCGGTGTGGGCGAATCCGATCACCAACTTCGAGCGGGCGCAGCAGCGGCAGCGGGTGGTGCTCGCGCGCATGCGCGACCTCGGCGAGATCACGGAAGAAGAGTGGAAGACCGCGCGCGACGAGAAGCTTCAGATCCGCTCGCAGCTTGCGGTTGAAGTGCACGCCGAGCATGTGGCCGAGATGGCGCGGCGCGCGGTGGTCGAGCGCTTCGGCGAGCAGGCCTACACCAAGGGCTACCGCGTGACGACCTCGCTCGTGGCGGCCGAACAGCAGGCGGCCTGGGCTGCTTTGCGGCGGAGCCTGCTGGAGTACGAGCGCCGTCAGCCTTGGCGTGGTCCGGAGGATAACGAGGATCTGCCCGAAGACGCGAACGGCGCGGAGCTGGAGCGTGCAGCGGCGCAGGCCTTGAAAGATCATCGCGACGACGATGAGCTGCGCGTAGCCATCGTGCTCCACGCGGGCGCCAAAGAACTGCAGTTGCAGCTTGCCAGCGGCGAGCAGATCAAGCTGGCCGGCGAGGGCTTGCGCTGGGCGCTGCCCGGGCTTTCGCCGAAGGCCAAACCGGCACTTTCCATCAAGCCGGGTGCGATCGTTCGGCTGCAGAAGCTGGACAAGATAGGCTGGGCCATCGCCCAGTGGCCAGCGGCCGAGGCCGCGTTCGTGGCCATGGAGCCCACGACAGGGCGCGTGCGTGCACTGGTGGGCGGCTTCGACTTCGCCCGGCAGCCCTTCAACCACGTGACGCAGGCCTGGCGTCAACCGGGCTCCAGCTTCAAGCCCCTGCTCTATTCGGCCGCGTTGGAGCACGGGGTGATGCCCGGCACGCTCATCAACGACGTCGAGTTGGCGCTGCCCGACGCTTCGGGCCCGACGGGTTGGCGCCCACAGAATTCAGATGGCCGATTCGATGGGCCACTGACGCTGCGGCAGGCGCTGGCCCGCTCGAAAAACAGCGTCAGCATCCGCTTGCTGCAACACGTGGGTGTGGACACGGCGCGCGCCTGGGCGGCGAACTTCGGGCTCGACCCCGACAAGCAACCCGACAACCTGACGCTCGCGCTCGGCGCGGGCAGCACCACGCCGCTGCAGATGGCGGGTGCCTACTCGATGCTGGCCAATGGCGGCTGGCGCGTGGCGCCGCAGATCATCGAGCGCATCACCGATGCGGCCGGCAAATTGGTCTATGAAGCGCCGCCACCGGCCGAGCTCACGGACGACACGCGCGTGCTGCCGGCCCGCAATGGCTTCATCACCCGTCGTCTGATGCACGAGGTGGTGACCAGTGGCACTGCGGCGCGGGCCCACGTGGTGCTGCCGCGGGACGACATCTACGGCAAGACGGGCACGACCAATGATGCGGTCGACGCGTGGTTCGCCGGCTTTCAGAACAGCGTCGTGGGTGTGGCCTGGGTCGGCTACGACGATCCCAAGAGCCTGGGCAGCCGCGAGTCCGGTGGCGGGCTCGCGCTGCCGATCTGGCTCGACTACATGAGGGTGGCCCTGGCCCGCGTGCCGGTGGCGGCCGATCCGCCGCCCGATGGCGTGGTGCAACGCGATGGGGAATGGGTCTACAGCGAATGGGCGGATGGCGGGGCGGTGGCCCGGATCGGTTTCGAGCCTGATCCTGCCGAGGCCGCGGCCGCCTCGGCCTTCGCGGCGTCGGCCTCGTCCGGGGCGTCGGCGACATCACCACCGTAGCCCGGCCTGGCGGCCTGGCGGCGGGCGACGTGGACAGCACGGAACCATTTGCCGGCTGTCAGCGTCAGTTCATGACGGCGGCGCGCCGGTGGGTGTGCCGGGTTGCTCTTGTGTTCGGTTCTCTCCCTGCCATGTCTCGACGTCACTTTCTTCTCACCACCTTGGCTTCCCTGGCCGCGCTGAGCGGCTGCCAGAAGGCCGGCGATGCGGCGAGCGCGTCATCGGTGCCGCCCGGAGCCTCGGGCCAGGCATCGGCGGTGGTGGCCACCGCATCGGCCGCCGCGGAGGCCATGGCCGACGTGCAGGATGCCTACCTCTTGGCCGCCACGGGCAGCGGTTTCAGCACGGGCCCGACGATGTCGGCGCGCACGGTCTACGTGTTCTTCGACACCAGTTGCCCCCACTGTGCCCACCTCTGGCAGGCCGCGCAGTCACTGGGCAACCAGCTGAAGATCGTCTGGATCCCCGTGGGCTTTCTTCGCCCGCAGTCCATGCCCCAAGGGGCCACCATCCTGGCGGCGTCGGACCCGGTGGCCATGATGAATGAGAACGAGGCCAGTGTGGCCAATCATGGCCGCGGCATCAGCGTGCCGGCGACGGTTGACGACGAGGCGCTGATGAAGGTCCGCGCCAACACCTCGTTGTTCAAGCAGTTTCAGAGCGACAGTGTGCCGCTCATCGTGTTCCGCAACGCCAAGACGGGCGAGGTCGGCCAGCACGCGGGCGCGGTCAGCGGGCCGGAGCTGCTGGCACTCGCGAGCGTGTGACCGCCACCGCTGACATCCGGGCCGTGGGGTGATCAGCCTGCGGCGAGCGTCGCGCTGTTGATCACGCCGCCGCCCAGACACACTTCGCCGTCGTACAGCACCGCGGATTGCCCGGGCGTGACCGCCCACTGCAGCGCCTGCGCCGCGAAGTCGAGCCTGAGGTGGTGGGTCGATGCCTCGGTCACGGTGCATGGCGCATCGGCTTGACGGTAGCGCGTCTTGGCGGCGGCCGCGCCGGTGGCGGGGGCCACGCCGGCGACCCAGCTCAGGTCGTTCGCTTCCAGCGCGCGGTATTGCAGCCACGGGTGCTGGTGGCCCTGGACGACGATCAGCGTGTTGCTGTCCAGGTCCTTGCGGGCCACGTACCAAGGCTCGTGCTCTCCACCACCGCGTGCAGACTTCTTGTCCTTCACGCCGCCGATGCCCAGACCCTGGCGCTGGCCCAGCGTGTAGAAGCTCAGGCCGACATGCTCGCCGAGCCGGCGGCCGCGGTCGTCCTTGATCGGCCCGGGCGCATGGCTGAGGTAGCGGTTGAGGAACTCCCGGAAGGGGCGCTCGCCGATGAAGCAGATGCCGGTCGAATCCTTCTTCTTGGCATTGGGCAGCCCGATGTCGGTGGCGATGCGCCGGACTTCGGTCTTGGGCAACTCGCCCACCGGGAACCAGGTCTTGCCCAGTTGCGCCTGGTTCAGCCGGTGCAGGAAGTAGCTCTGGTCTTTCAGCGGATCGAGACCCTTGAGCAGCTCGACTCGGCCGCCCGGCTGCTGCCGCACGCGGGCGTAGTGCCCGGTGGCGATCTTTTCGGCACCCAGCCGCATGGCATGGTCCAGGAAGGCCTTGAACTTGATCTCGGCGTTGCACAGCACGTCGGGGTTCGGCGTGCGGCCGGCCTGGTACTCGCGCAAAAACTCGGCGAAGACCCGGTCCTTGTACTCGGCGGCGAAGTTGACGTGCTCGATCTCGATGCCGATCACATCGGCCACGGAGGCTGCGTCGAGGAAATCCTGTCGTGACGAGCAGTACTCGTCGTTGTCGTCGTCTTCCCAGTTCTTCATGAAGATGCCGACGACCTCGTGGCCTTGCTGCTTCAGCAGCCACGCGCTGACGGCCGAGTCCACGCCGCCCGACAACCCGACCACCACACGCTGCTTCCGTACGCTCGTTTCCATGAACCCATCACCTTGACGCAGTGCGGATTGTCCGCCGAAGCCAGTGCCCTGGCAGGGCGAGGGGCGTGGCGTGTTCGCGCCCGCTCAGGAGGCGCTGTCGTAGAGGCTCGCGTCGGCGTGCAGCAGTGACAGCGGCGCCCTTTGGCCCGCCAGGTGGTGCTCGATGCACTTCAACAGCATCGGGCTGCGGTGCCGCTCGGGGCAAGCCCGCAGTTCGTCCGGGGTCATCCACAGCGTGCGTTGTACCGGTGCATCAAAACGGCGGCCGGCGATCTGCTCACCCACCGTTCCGCAGATCGCAAAGCGCAGATAGGTGATGTCTTCGCCGGTGCGGACGTGGCGAAAGCGCGCCAGGTAGGTGCCCACCAGAGCCTCGGCGGTGAAGGTCCGCGCCGTCTCTTCGAGCACCTCCCGCGCCACCGCCTGCAGCAGTGATTCACCGGGGTCCAGGTGGCCGGCTGGGTTGTTCAGCTTCAGCCCTTCGGCGGTCATCTCTTCGACGAGCAGGTACCGCCCGTCGTGGGCCACGACGGCTGCCACGGTGACGCTGGGCTTCCAACGGGTGTTGTCAAGCATGTCTTCATCTTAGAGCTTCGCCCCAAGGCTGGATTTCGCGGACCGCTGGTAAGCTCCGCCGCCGGACAGTCGCGTGGCCTGCGATGGTGGGCCGCTTCCCGGGTCAAGAGGAGAGTTCCATGTTGATCGGCGTTCCGCTCGAGACGGCAGCAGGCGAGTCCCGCGTTGCCGTGACCCCCGAGACGGCGAAGAAGTACGTGGCTCAAGGCCACGCGGTGAAGGTCCAGTCCGGTGCGGGCGTCGCCGCCAGCGCCACCGATGCCGCGTATGAAGCGGTGGGCGCGCAGATCGTCGATCGGGCCGCCGCCCTGGGCGCTGACCTGGTGCTGAAGGTGCAGCGCCCTTCAGCGGACGAACTGGCTCTGATGAAGCCCGGCGCCACGCTCGTCGGCATGCTCAACCCGTTCGACAAGGACGGCCTGGCGCAGATCGCCGCTGCCGGGCTCGTCAGCTTCGCGTTGGAAGCCGCCCCTCGCACGACGCGCGCGCAAAGCATGGACGTGCTCAGCAGCCAGGCCAACATCGCGGGCTACAAGGCGGTGATCATGGCCGCCGACAAGTACCAGAAGTTCTTCCCGATGCTGATGACGGCGGCCGGCACGGTCAAGGCCGCGCGGGTCGTGATCCTCGGTGTGGGCGTGGCCGGGCTGCAGGCCATTGCCACCGCCAAGCGACTGGGCGCGGTGATCGAGGCCTCGGATGTGCGGCCCTCGGTGAAAGAGCAGGTCGAGTCGCTTGGGGCCAAGTTCATCGATGTGCCCTACGAGACGGCTGAAGAGAAAGAGGCCGCAGAAGGCGTGGGCGGGTACGCCCGCCCAATGCCGCCCAGCTGGCTGGAGCGCCAGAAGGTCGAGGTCGCCAAGCGGGTGGCCCTGGCCGATGTGGTGATCTCGACGGCACTCATCCCGGGGCGGGCGGCCCCCGTGCTGATCACCGAGGACATGGTGCGTGCGATGAAACCGGGCTCGGTGATCATCGACATCGCCGCCGGCAAGGGCCCGGCCGGCCCGCATGGCCAGCCGGGCGGCAACTGCCCGCTCACCGAGGCGGGCCGCGTCGTGGTGCGCCATGGCGTCACCATCGTCGGCGAAACCAACCTGCCCGCACTCGTGGCCGCGGATGCCAGCGCGCTGTATGCGCGCAACGTGCTCGATTTTCTCAAGCTGATCATCACCAAGGAAGGCACGCTGAACGTGCCGATGGACGACGACATCGTCGCCGCCTGCCTGATGACCCGTGACGCGCAGGTGCTGCGCGCATGAGGGGCATCACAGCCGCCTGTCGGGCCCTGTGCCTGGCTGCCGGCTTGGGGGCCTCGGCCGGCGCAGGCGCTGCGGTGGCGGCTGCCGAATCGGTGGTGGATGTCGCCCGTGCCACGGTGCGATTGCCGGCCGGTGAATGGCTGAGCCTGGCCCGGTCAACGGTGGACGCGGTGCGCGTGAATGACCAGCGCAGCATCCCGGCCGAAGTGCTGACGCTGGCGCTCGTGCACGACCAGCAACTCGACGCGCTGGTCACGATCACCGCGACCGCCGGCGGCGCCGGGGGCCTGGTGAACTGGACCTCATCGTGCGAGCCGCCGGAGCCGGGCATCTGGTCGGCCCGGCCTGTGGGCGCGAACCCGAGCGACATGGAGTGCGCCTACGCCAGCGCCGCTTTTGCGCCGGATGACTTCCTCAGCGAATCGACCGATTGGGGTCGCGAGGCGCGCTCGCGCGGGTTGCGCGCGCCCGACGAAATGGTGCTGGCCTCGGCGGTGGTCGGCAGCCGCATGGGCTCATGGATGTCGGTGGAGGTGCTGGCGTCGGCCGACTTCGCTGGCGCTCAGGAACCGCTTTCCGGCGTGGGCGATGCCGCATTGCCTTCCGATGTTGACGACCGACATGCGGCCTATGCCGTGCAGTTGCTGAACCGGGTGCGCGACTGTGTGTACTCGATCCGCGGACAGATGGACTTCCCGCCGATCCATTTCATTCCCGCCGCGCCGGCCGAAGCGCGGATCGCCCGTCTCGACCTTTGATGAAGAGCTGAGCTGCCATGGAAACCGTCTCCCCCACCTTGATCAACCTGATCATCTTCGTGCTGGCGATCTACGTCGGCTACCACGTGGTCTGGACCGTCACCCCGGCCCTGCACACGCCGCTGATGGCGGTCACCAATGCGATCTCGGCGATCGTCATGGTTGGTGCGATGCTCGCGGCTGCGCTGACCGAGACGACGCTGGGCAAGAGCATGGGCGTGCTGGCGGTGGCGCTCGCGGCGGTCAACATCTTCGGCGGCTTCCTCGTCACAAGGCGAATGCTGGAGATGTTCAAGAAGAAGGCCGCCCCGTCGAACACCACCTCGAAGAAGGAGGGCTGAAGCGATGAGCATGAACCTCGTCACGCTGCTGTACCTGATCGCCAGCGTCTGCTTCATCCAGTCCCTCAAGGGGCTGAGCCATCCCACCACCTCGATCCGCGGCAACGTCTTCGGCATGGCCGGCATGACGATCGCCGTGCTCACCACCGCGGCGCTCATCGTCAAGCTGGCCGGCGGGCTGGGCATCGGTCTGGCCTGGGTGCTGCTGGGCCTGGTGGTGGGCGGCGGCTATGGCGCCTGGCGCGCCAAGACGGTCGAGATGACCAAGATGCCCGAGCTGGTGGCCTTCTTCCACAGCATGATCGGCCTGGCCGCGGTGTTCATTGCCGTGGCGGCGGTGGCCGAGCCCTGGGCCTTCGGCATCGTCGACAAGGGCGGGCCGATCCCGGGCGGCAACCGCATCGAGCTGGCCCTCGGGGCCTTCATCGGCGCGGTCACCTTCTCGGGTTCGGTCATCGCCTTCGGCAAGCTCTCGGGCACCTACAAGTTCCGCCTGTTCCAGGGCAAGCCCGTGGTCTTCGCGGGGCAGCACAAGCTCAATGCCGCGCTCGGCCTGGCCGCAGCGTTCTTCTGCTTCGGCTTCTGGCATTCGCAAAGCCCGCTGGATTTCGGCCTGGTCACCGCGATCGGCTTCGCGCTGGGCGTGCTGCTCATCATCCCGATCGGCGGCGCCGACATGCCTGTGGTCGTGTCGATGCTGAACAGCTACTCGGGTTGGGCCGCCGCCGGCATCGGCTTCTCGCTGAACAACTCGATGCTGATCATCGCGGGCTCGCTGGTCGGCTCGTCGGGCGCCATCCTCTCGTACATCATGTGCAAGGCGATGAACCGATCGTTCTTCAACGTGATCCTCGGCGGCTTTGGCGGCGAGGGCGCCGAGGCGGCCGGCGCGGCCCAGCAGCGCAGCGTCAAGAGCGGGTCGGCCGATGACGCAGCTTTCATCCTGGGCAATGCCGAGACGGTGGTCATCGTGCCGGGGTATGGCCTGGCGGTGGCACGCGCCCAGCATGCGGTGAAAGAGTTGGCCGAGAAGCTCACGCACAAGGGCATCACGGTGAAATACGCCATCCACCCGGTGGCTGGGCGCATGCCGGGCCACATGAACGTGCTGCTCGCCGAGGCCGAAGTGCCCTACGACCAGGTCTTCGAAATGGAAGACATCAACGGCGAATTCGGCCAGGCGGATGTCGCCATCATCCTGGGCGCCAACGATGTGGTGAACCCGGCCGCATTGCAGAAGGGATCGCCGATCTACGGCATGCCGATCCTCGAGGCCTACAAGGCCAAGACAGTGATCGTGAACAAGCGCTCCATGGCCGCCGGCTATGCGGGCCTGGACAACGAGCTGTTCTACATGGACAAGACCATGATGGTCTTCGGCGACGCGAAGAAGGTCGTCGAGGAGATGGTCAAGGCTGTGGAGTAATTTGGCCCCCGCGGCCCCTCCGAGGGGGCTCGCGCAGCGGACCGGCGGAGCCGGATCCGCGCACGCCACTTGATGGGCGGCGGTGCTGCACGCACCTTGGTCTCGCTTCCCCGTTCGGGCTGAGCTGTCGAAGTGCCCGTGGGGTTGGCGTGTCTATCCAGCGCTGCGGCCGCATGACTTGACGATGAACGTCGGGTGCAAGCGACAGTCGTCTAGGGGCCCATGTCCAAAAGCGCTATCGAATCCCCTGATGGGGATTTCGCCAGTGGCGGAGAGAATCGCGGGTCGACAAGAAAGTGGTGACGGATGGAAAAAACCTGGCTGAAGCAGTACCCCGCTGGCGTCCCGGCCGAGGTCAAGACCGATGTCTATGCCTCCTTGGTGGCACTGCTGGAAGAGAGCTTTCGCAAGCACGCTTCATCGCCGGCCTACCGTTTCATGGGCAAATCGTTCAGCTTCGAGCTGATTGACGATTTGTCACGCGCCTTCGCGGCGTATCTGCAAAGCCTGGGGCTGGCGCGCGGCGATCGGGTCGCCATCATGCTGCCGAACGTGCCGCAGTACCCGATTGCGGTGGCCGGCATCCTGCGGGCGGGTCTGGTGGTGGTGAACGTCAATCCGCTCTACACCCCGCGCGAGCTGGAGCATCAGCTGAAGGATTCGGGCGCCAAGGCGATCGTGATCCTGGAGAACTTCGCCGGCACGCTGCAGCAGGTGGCCGAGTCGGTGCCGACCAAGCACATCGTGATGGCCGCCATGGGCGACCTGATGGGTTTCTTCAAGGGTGCCATCGTCAATCACGTGGTGCGCAAGGTGAAGAAGCTTGTGCCGGCGTTCTCGCTGCCGAGTGCGGTGCGCTTCAACGATGCCATTTCGCGCGGCCGCGGCAAGCCGTTCACCGCCCCGAAGGTCGGCCCGGACGACATCGCCGTGCTGCAGTACACCGGCGGCACCACCGGCGTGAGCAAGGGCGCCGTGCTCTTGCACCGCAACCTCGTGGCCAATGTGCTGCAGTCTGAAGCCTGGTACCAGCCGGCGTTGAAGAAGGTGCCCGCCGGCGAGCAGGTGGTGACGATCTGCGCGCTGCCGCTGTATCACATCTTCGGATTCAACACGAACATGATGCTGGGGCTGCGCATCGGCGGCTGCAACATCCTGATCGCCAACCCGCGCGACATCCCGGGCGTGCTGAAAGACCTGGCGCGCGAGCGCTTTCACAGCTTCCCGGCGGTCAACACCCTGTTCAACGCCTTGGCCAACCACCCGGATTTCGACACGGTGGACTGGAGCCACCTCGTGATCTCGGTCGGCGGTGGCATGGCGGTGCAGCAGGCCACGGCCCGGCTGTGGCTGGAGAAGACCGGCTGTCCGATCTGCGAGGGCTACGGCCTGTCCGAAACCTCGCCGGTCGCTGCTTGCAACCCGGTGGACAACACGGCCTACACCGGCACCATCGGGCTGCCGGTGAGCAACACCGAGCTGGCGTTGCTGGACGACGATGGCGCGGAGGTCCCCGTCGGCCAACCCGGCGAGATCGCCATCCGCGGCCCGCAGGTGATGGCGGGCTACTGGCAGCGGCCGGACGAGACCGCCAAGGTGATGACGGCCGATGGCTACTTCCGCACCGGCGACATCGGCGTGGTGGACGAGCGCGGCTACTTCCGCATCGTCGACCGTAAGAAGGACATGATTCTCGTTTCGGGTTTCAACGTGTACCCTAACGAGGTTGAAGACGTGATCACTCAAATGCCCGGTGTGCTCGAATGCGCCGCCGTGGGCGTGCCGGACGACAAGGCCGGCGAGGCGGTCAAGGTCGTCATCGTGAAAAAAGACCCGGGGATCACCGAAGCCGACATTCGCGGCTGGTGCGAGGCCAATCTCACCGGATACAAACGGCCGAAAATTGTTGAGTTCCGTACGGAACTGCCGAAGACACCGGTGGGAAAGGTGTTGCGCAGAGAACTGCGCGACAAGAAATGAACGCCTGACCGCTGCAAAAGCGGCGGGCGCCCGGTGCCGCACGGCGGCGCCGGGGGCCGTCTCCGGCCCGTTCACGGAGGCGGCTTGACAGGGTGGCTGAATTGCCACCGGTTCTGCCTTTCCCCTGAGGCGGCCCGGGGGTGGTGAAGTCGCGATTGGGACCCTTCCTTGGATTGAGCATGTCGTCTCGCTACATCAGGACAGCCGCCGGCCAGGCCGAAATACAGGCCCGCGCGCTCAAGCTCAGCAGGCCGGTGCGTAACCTCCTGCTGGTCATCAACGATTCCCGCACCATCGAAGACTGGCTGGTGCAGGTGCACGGCGTCACCCCGGATGACGTGGCTTTGCTGCGCTCCGAAGGTTTGATTGCGGAAGCTGGCATGGCGCCTGTGGCGTCGGTGGCACCGGTGGCCGCACCGCGCGCAGCGGCCAAGACGCCCGACCTTCGCGAGGCCGCCGGCAAGCCGGCCGCCGCTGAGGTGCCCGACAACGACGCGGACTGGGTTCGCACCCAGCAGGTGATTCGCATGGCGGGCTACAACTCGCTGTACGACGCACTCACCTCGGTGGGCAAAGCCAAGCTCGGTCTGATGCGCGGCTACCGGTTTGCGCTGGAGGTCGAGAAGTGCAGCGGTCCGGACGAGCTTCGTGCACTGGCACTGAAGTTTGCCGAGCAGTTGCGGGCTGAATACGGCATGGCCGCTGTGGGTGAACTCACCTATGCCATCGGCGCGGTGAAGGCCTGACGGCCCACGCGGCCCGTTCGGGGCCAGAGCCAAACGCCCAGCGTCGACCGACGGCTGGGCGTTGGTCTTTCCGACCCCGCCTTCCTTCCTAGGTCAGCTTCAAGCTGCTGCCGCTGCGTCGAGTGCCTGCTGCCGCGCGACGCGATTGCGATACCACTGGGTGATGCCAGCGTCGTCCAGCGCGTCGATCGTGGCGTCTGCTTGTGCCCGCTCGACCTGGGCGTCGGCGGCCCGCCCGAGCCGCCCCAGGGCGTGAGCGAGTTCAGAGCGCAGGAAGGCCATGTCGACCTTCTCGTTGCTGGCGGCATCGAAATTGGCCAACAGCACCAGACCGGCGCGTGCCTGAGATTCGGCGGCGGCCGCGTCACCCAGCGCGTTGGCCACCATCGCGCGAAGGTAGTGGGCGCGCTCGTGGTTCACCCATTGCCCCGCGCGTCCCCAGAATCGCTGCGACCACTCGGCGGCCAGGGCCATCGCTTCGCGCACGCTTGGCAGTTGCAGGTCGTCGACCGGCCGCTCGACCAAGTCCGAGGCGATATTGTTGGTGGCCACAGCCGCCGCCGCGTCCAACCCCCCTGCGGCGTGCCACGCGGCGTCTTGGGCCAGTGGTGCCATCGCGGCCAACGCGATGCGTGCGGCGGACTCGCCATTGGCGCGCGGCATCTCGAACCCGGCGGCTGCCAGCACGATCAGCTCGGCGGCGCGCGCGTGGTCGACATGGGCCAGGCCGCCCAGTCGCGCGGCGACGTGCGCTTCGCCGGTGTGGTCACCAGCCAGTCGCGCTGCCACCCCGGCGTGACGCAAGACGGGCAGGGTGGCCTCGTCGCGGCAGGCGCTGAGCACGGCCTGCTGCCGCAGCCACGCCTCGGCAAACTGCCCCAGCTTCTCGCTGAGCACATGGTTGACCAAGAACGCGTACAGCGGCCGCTGGCCCGGGTTCAGCGCGTCCGGGTCGATCTGGCGCAACAGGCTGGCGCCCTGGGCTGGATCGTCGTCGTGACAACGGTCGGCGGCTTGCAGCAGCTCGGTGGCCTTGCTCATCGGGTCCATGGTTGCTCCTCCGGAGGGCCGCAGGGTGGGATGCGGCACACTCGCATCATGCCTCCTCGTTTGTACCTTGGCGTCCCCCTTGTTGAAGGAGTGGATCTTGATCTGCCGGCCGATGTGGCCCGGCATGTGCAGGTGTTGCGCCTGCAGCCTGGCGACCCCGTGACGCTGTTCAACGGACAAGGTGGCGAATGGCCGGCCACCGTCCGCCAGATGGCGGGGCGACAGCAGGTGGCGGTGACCGTCGGGCCCCGGCAAGCGGTGTCGCGCGAGCTGGCGCGTCGCGTCACGCTGGCGGTGGGCATGCCGGCCAACGAGCGCATGGACGCGCTCGTGGAGAAGGCCACCGAGCTCGGCGTGGCGTCGATACAGCCCTTGCAGTGCGCCCGGTCGGTGCTGAAGCTGTCGGGTGAGCGTGCGCAACGGCGGCAGGCGCATTGGCAGGCCGTGGCGGTGGCCGCGGCCGAACAGAGTGGCCGCACCGTGGTGCCGACCATCGAGCCCGTGCGCACCGTGTCCGAGTGGCTGGGTGGCCTCGGCTCGAACGAAGCCGCACGGCATGTGTTGAGTCTCGCCGACGACACCGTGCCATTCGCCATCGTGGCCACGGCACCAGCGACCGACTGGCTGTTGCTCAGTGGTCCGGAGGGTGGCTTGGAGGCCGCCGAAGAGGCCATGGCGCGCCAGCACGGCTTTGCGCCCGTGAGCCTCGGCACCCGCGTGCTGCGCGCCGACACGGCGCCGCTGGCCGCGCTGGCGGTGCTCGGCCTGGCGGGCGATGCCGCTTCGGCCGAGGGCGTGGCATGAGCGGACTGTCCGCCTCAGCCGGCTCGAACCGTCCTCTGGCCTGGCTCACGCTGTGCCAGGGCCTGTTCCTGGTCAACAACGTGACCTTCATGGCGATCAACGGGCTGGTCGGTCTGGCCCTGGCACCGAGCCACTGGATGGCCACCATGCCGCTGACCGCCTATGTGCTGGGCGGGGCGATGTGCACCGGCCTGGTGGCTCGCAGCCAGCAGCGCTGGGGCCGCCAGCGCTCGTTCCAGCTCGGGCTGGCGGTGGCGATGGTCTCCTCGGCACTGTGCGCGGTGGCGGCGCTGATCGGCAGCTTCTGGCTGTTGATTGCGGCGACGGTGCTGGCGGGCTACTACAACGCCAACGCCGCGCTGTACCGGTTCGCGGCCGCCGAGCTGGTGGGCCCGGAGCGGCGCGAGCAGGCTATCTCCTGGGTGTTGGCGGGTGGCATCCTGGGCGGGGTGGTCGGGCCGCAGCTGGCCCAGACGACCCGCCATGCGTTGGCCGTACCGTTCGCTGGGGCGTATGTGGCGCTGGTGGTGGTGGCAGGCTTGTCGATGCTTGCCTTGTCGCGCATCCGCTTTCCCGCGCTGCCGCCTGCACCCTCGGGGCCCGCGGGTCGCCTGCCGCCCGGCGTGGCGACGCAGCCGGCCTTCATCGTGGCGATTGCGGCATCGGCGCTGGGCTATGGCGTGATGAACCTGTTGATGGCGGCCACGCCCATCGCGATGGAGGTCTGCCGCCACCCGTTCTCTGCGGTGGCGTGGGTGCTGGAGTGGCATGTGCTGGGCATGTATGTGCCCAGCTTCTTCACCGGGCCGCTCATCCGGCGCGTCGGCGTTCTGCCCGTCTTGGCAGCTGGCGTCGTGCTGAACGCAGCCTGCATCGCGGTGGCGTTGCACGGCGTCGATCTCATGCACTTCACCGCCGCCTTGCTGGTGCTCGGGGTGGGCTGGAACTTCCTGTACATCGGCGGCACCGCGCTCTACACCGAAAGCTACCCGCCCAGCCACCGTGTTCGCGCCCAGGCGCTGATGGACCGCTGGGTGCTGGGCACGATGACGGTGACCTCGTTCAGCTCCGGTGCGTTGGTGACGATCGGTGGTCCTGAGGCGGTCAGCGTCGGTGGCGAGTTGACGAGCCGGGGCTGGCAGGCGATGAACCTCGGCGCCCTGCTGCCGCTGGCACTGCTGGCCGCGATGCTGTGGTGGCTGCGTGGCCGCCGTCGGCTGCAGGGGCAGGCCCTGCGCGCCGGGTGACGTCGGCCCGCCCGCCTCAGCGGCGGCGCGGTGTGTAGACCGGCAGATCGATCTTGCCGGCGCGTGCACGGGCCAGCACGTCCTGCAACTGGTCGCGCTCCGTCGGGGCCATCGGTTCTTGAACCCGCTGTTCGAGCAAGGCGAGGTAGGCCGCCTTCAGTGCTTCGGCGGCTGGGGTCTGCACGTCCGGGGTCACGCCGACCCCTTCCCAATCCTTCTTGGTCACGGCGTTGATGGCGCGGCCGGTCGGCACGAAGGCGGCGAGGCCATGGCCCAACGCGATCATTTCACCCGGGTTGGCCGCACCGCCCGTGGTCTCGCCGTAGAGCTTGGCGCGCTTTTGCGTCTGCAGGTCATAGGCACACTCTTCGCCGCCGGAGAAGGTGATGCTGGAGGTCAGCACCGCGATCGGCTTGGTGTAACGCGGGCTGCCGATCGCCATCGTCCAGTATTCCCGCGTGGTGTTGGTCGGGCGATCGTAGATGTCGTTGAGGTGGCGCTCGTCACCTTCGGCAAAGAAGTGGCTCAGCAGGTAGCTCACGCTCATCGGTGAGCCGCCGCCGTTGTTGCGCAGGTCCAGCACCAGCGCATCGGTGCCGCGCAGCAGCAGCATGGCCGCGTCATAGCCGGGTGACACGAACTCGGCCGGGCCGAAGCCGCGCAGGTCGAGGTAGCCGATGTTGCCGGGCAGGCGCTGCACACGTGAGACGCCGTAGCCCATGCGGATGGCTTGTTCGCGCCCTTGCTCGATCTCGTCGCGCGTCGGCTTCGGTGCTTCGGCTCCGTCCGTCACCGGCTCGACCTCGGGATCGAATTCGACGCGGAAGTGCCGGTCGTTGCCCAAGGTGCGCAGATCCTTGTCCAAGGCCTGCCCCATCGCTTCGACGGTGGTTGCGCTGTCGTAGGCGCCCCGCGCCGCGCGTGACTCGAGCTCGCGCGCCACAGGCTCGATGCGGTCTGGATAGACATAGCGCCGGCGCAGCTGTCGCGCCAGCTCACCGACGATGGCCCGCTGTTGGGCTCCGTCGATGGTTTGCCGGGGTGACGGGGGCGCTGAATCAGGTGGGGCCGCATGGGTGGCCGCGCTGAGGGCCAACGCGCACAGCGACAGCGCCCATAACCGGACCGTTGGGCGATGGTGTAGGCGGGCTGATGGGAGGCGAGCGGAAGGAGGGTGCACGGTCAGGTCTCCGGGAGGTGGGGGGGTGGAAGGTGACTGAAAGAGGTGGGTGAAAGACGCGAGTGAAGGGGGCGCCAGGACGCATCCGCGCCGGCTCAGGCGCGGGTGTGCCGCCGCTTGGCTGCGTTGAGGTGCGACCAGGACAGGAGCTGAGCAGCCCGCGCCGCCGTGCACTCGGTGCGCGGGGCCTCGCGGAGCCGTGGAGGGACTCCAGGCCGTCAGGGCGTTCGCGTCACCGCGCGAGGCCCAGTTGCTGAGCCAGGCTGGGCCGAAGCTCCATCGAGGTGATGCGCCATTGGCCGTCGATGAGCCGCCCCTCGGCGTGCACGCCGACCTGGCCCCGAGGGCCACTGGCCGTGAGGTTCAAGGACGCATGCCGGTCGTCGATCCGGCACGGGCCGCAGTCGCCTTTCAGTTGGATCGGCGAACCCAAGCGCCGGACGAGTGCTTCGTGGGTTTGCGCGGCGGCGCTCACCGCCTGATAGGCCGCCGACTCGCTGATCCGAGGCGGTTCAGGCGGCAGGGGCGGCAGCGGTGGCAAAGCCGGCGTGGGAGGCACGGGTGGAACGGGCGGCAACGGCAGCCACCGCTCGGCATCGTCCGGTGACGTCGGCGCGTCTGGCGTGGCGGGAGACTGAGGGGCGTCCGGTGTGGCGGGAGACTGAGGGGCGCCCGGTGTGGCGGGCGCGAGAGGTGGCCGTTGGTGGGCATCGAGCCAGGCGCGTACCGGGGGGGTGATGGTGGTCAGGCGGCCGTCGACGCGGTAGGTCTCATGGCGCTGGCCGTCGGGGCTCACCCAGACATGGAAATCGTGCACCTGGCCACTCTGGCGAAAACGAATCCGTCGTGACTCGCCCACCTGCGTCCACCACGGGTCTGCGTCGTCGGTTGACGCTCGCGCATCGTCTTCGTCCCGGGCGGAAGGATGGGTCGACATATCGGCCGATGTGGACGCCGCAGCCGGCGCTTCCACCACCGCCACACCTTGTGAGGCCCACGCGGCCCCCGCACATGCCAGCGCCACCAGACCCGCGGCCATCCCCCAGCGAGGGTGGGGCTGCGGCGCCGCTGCCAGCAGCAGAGTCACCCGCTGCAGCAACTGGCCTTGGTGAGCCGGCCTCGCCGCCTGTGCGAGCGTGGTCGGCGGCGAGGCCGCCAGGCGACCCAGCGAAGCGAGCGCCTCGGCCACGACCACCGTGTCCCCGCAGGCTGAGGCAGCCAGTTGGTCGCAGGCGCACTCGCGTTCGATGCGCACCTGCCGGCTCAGCCACCAAACCGCGGGATGGAAGAACAGCAGGGTCTCGACGGCGCATTGCAGGCCATTCCACAGCCAGTCGAGCCGGCGGATGTGGGCGAGCTCGTGGGCGATCAGTGCGTCGATCTGCTCGGGGGTCAGGCGGGTCAGCAGCGCGATCGGCAGCCAGATCACCGGGCGCCAGGCACGGGCGGTGAACGGCGAGGCCGGGGCCGACCACAGTCTTAGCACCACCGGGCGGGCGATGCCGAGGGCGTGGCGCAGGTGATCCACTCGGCGCTGCCACACGGGCAGCAGGTTGGACGGCAAGGCCTGCCGCTCGAGCGATTGCAGCCACCACCAACCGCCGGCCAGTCGCCCGGCCATCACCAGCACGCCGACGCACCACACCCAGGCCAGCCAGCCCGGGGCCCGCCACGCCACCGTCGCCGGGCCCGGCAGGGGCCACCACGCCAGAGGGTGCGACGCCTGTGCGTTGGCCGCGAGGGCCGCGGCTGAGGCGGCCTCCGACACCGGATCGGTGCTCGCCGCCAGCATGCCGGCCAGGTGCCACATCGGCACGATCAGCATCGCGACGAGAAACAGCATGCCCACGGTGTGCCGGGTGGCGGCCCGGGCGTGTCGCAGCGCGGACAGCACGCAGGCGGCCACCGCGCCCAGCAGCAGGCCTTGCCATGCGGCGGCCATCAGGGTTTGAGCCAGCGCGCTTTGCAGCGTCGTCCACAGCGAGTGCGTCATCGTGCGCTCCGGGTTCAGCGGCCGCGGCGGGCCTTGGCGTCGGCGATCAATTGCTGGATGGCATCGAGCTCCGCGCGGCTCGGCGGATCCACCGCGAGCGCCCGCTGCACCAACTGCAGCGCCGACCCAGCGAACGCGCGCTGCATCAGATCCTTGACCAGCACGGATTGCACCTCGGGCTTGGGGTGCATCGCACCGTAGCGGTGGCTTCGTTCGCTTTCGTCGCGCTGCAGCAGGCCCTTGTCCGCCATGATGGTCATCATCTTCAGCACTGTGGTGTAGGCCGTTTCCTTGTGCTGCGAGAGTGCTTCGTGCACCTCGCGCACCGTGCAGGGGCCGCCGCGGTCCCACAGCACTTGCAGGATCGCGAGCTCGCCTTCGGTCGGGTGGGGTGAGGTCATGGTGGCCTTCGGTGAACTTGGTCTCGCTCAGGTGTCGAGAGCACGCGTTTGGTTTGTACGAACGAAATAGTACTAATGAATTAGTAGATTGCCAAGCCCCCCTCACCTTGGGGGGGCTTGGCATGTCCGGTTTCGGGCTGGCCGGGGCGTCTTTTCCGATGTCAGGCCTGTTGCTTCGCCTTGCAGTTCGGCACCGCACCGGCGTGATGGCCGAGGGCCCGAGAGGCCCTCGCCCCCCACTCTTTCATGGAGACCACCATGACCTCTCTGCAAGCACGCCTGCTCCCCTTGATGGCGCCACTGGCGCTCGCTGCCGGAGCACTGTTCGGCCCCGTCGCCGCGATGGCGCAGACCAGCGACAACTTCTTTGCCGACAACGACATCCCAAAGACACAGGCAGGGGTGCACCCGCCGTGCCGCGGCAAGGTCAGTCAGGTGGTCGATACCGTCTTCGAGGGCGTGAAAACCACGTCCTGGAACTTCTCCGCCGTCGGCGGCGGTGGCGAGAGCACACGTTTCGACAAGACGCCGGTGCTGAGCACCAAGGTCAACCTGACCGGCGGCTGCTTGAACGCCCACTTCAGTGCGATGGTGGGAAGCAAGCAGACCTACCCGTGGGTGTCGGCGCTGACGATGTTCCAGGTGACGTTGACGCCGTCGGCCGGCGGCGCACCGATCCACATGGCGGGTCACTATGAAACGCCCTACGGCATCTACGGCCCGGCCATCGCCATGTCGGCCGAGTACGACGTCGACATGATCGCCGGCAACTTCTACCAGGGCGTGGGCACCGGCCCCGGGCTGGTGGCGCCTGGCTCTTACCGGGTCGATGTGTGGTGGGCGGGCGGCCCGGTGGGCGGTGGCGGGGCGATCGGCGCCGACTTCGTCCTCAAGCTGTACATGTACTGACCGGGTGCCGGCGCTCCGGCAGGAGCCGCCGGTTCAAGTGGCGTGCGCGGATCCGGCTTGGCCGATCCGCCGCGCGGGCCCCTACGGGCCGCAGCCCCCGCAAGGGGGCGTGGCGGTCAACGATTCGTGCCGGCGACCATGTCGAAGCGGAACAGGCGGCATTCGATGGCGCCGTTCCACATCGGCACCCGTCGACTCTCCTTCAGGCGCATCAGGCCTGGCAGCTTGGCCTCGGGGGTGAGCACCTGCGCGGTCCAGCCGGCGTAGTGCTTCTTCCAGTGGGCGGCCAGGCGGGCGTAGAAGTCGGCGGCGTCGGCTGCCCCTTCGAACTTTTCGCCGCTGGCCGGGCCGCGGGCCGCCCCCAGGCCTTGCCCCTGGCCCTTGGGTGCGATGCGCTCACCGTAAGGCGGGTTCATCACGATCAGGCCGCGATCGGCCGGCGCGGGACGCTGCAAGGCGTCCGCCGTCTTGAACTCGATCGCGTGCCGCACACCAGCGCGCTCGGCATTGCGGGTGGCGAAGTCGGTCATGCGGAACGACACATCGCCGGCCCAGATCGGCACGGCCGGCTCGTGGATGGCCTGCTGGGCTTGCTGCCGCAACTGCTGCCACGCGCCCAGGTGGGCCCGGAACGGCAGGAGCTTCTCGAACGCGAAGCGCCGCGCCAGGCCCGGTGCCATGCCGCAGGCGATCTGTGCGGCCTCGATGGCGATCGTGCCGGCACCGCAGCAGGGGTCGAGCAGGCCGCCGTCTTCCGGCCGGCCTTGCCAGCCGGCCGCGGCCAGCATCGCGGCGGCGAGTGTCTCTTTGAGCGGCGCCTCGCCCTTCAACCCTTGGGCGTCGCGCCAGCCGCGCTTGAAGAGCGCCTCGCCGGAGAGATCGACCGACAGGCTGGCGTGCTCGGGGCCGAGGTGCAGCACCAGCGACAGGTCGGGGTGCCGGGTGTCGACGCTGGGGCGCTCGCCGGTGGCGTCGCGCATCACGTCGCACACGGCGTCCTTGATGCGCAGCGAGGCGAAGTTCAGGCTCTTGAGCGGCGAGCGCCAGGCCGAGGCGTCGACCCGCAGTGTCTGGCGCGGCGTGATCCAGTCGGCCCAATGCACCCGGCGGGCCATGTCGTACAGGTCGTGCTCGTCGCCGTAAGGCCCGTCGATCACCGGCCACAGCACGCGCTGGGCCAGGCGGCTGCCGAGGTTCAAGCGCATGGCCGTCTGCACGTCGCCATCGACATACACCCCGCCACGGCCGGCCTCGATGCGCGGCGCGCCGGTGCCGTCCACGCCGCTCAGCAGGCGCGCGCACTCCTCCGCCAGGTAAGGTTCGACGCCCGCCGCGCAGGGCAGAAACAAGGTGCCGTGCTCAACGGCCGAGCGCGGCGCGGCGGCTTTCAGCACGCGCCGGGGTGCGGGGGCTGCGTCGCTCACAGCGCCTTTCGAAGGTTGGCGGGCGCGATCTTCAGCGCCTCGCGGTACTTGGCCACCGTGCGGCGAGCCACCTGAATGCCCTGCTCTTCGAGCATGTCGGCGATCTGGCTGTCGGACAGCGGTTTGGACGTGTTTTCAGCCGCCACAAACTGTTTGATCAGCGCCCGCACGGCCGTGGACGATGCATTGCCGCCGGCATCGGTGTTCAACGACGAACCGAAGAAGTACTTCAGCTCGAAGGTCCCGAAGGGCGTGGCCATGTACTTGGCGGTGGTCACGCGTGAGATGGTGGATTCGTGAAGCCCCAGCTCGTCGGCGATTTCTCGCAGCACCAGCGGCTTCATCGCAATCTCGCCGTGGGTGAAGAAATTCTTCTGTCGCTCGACGATGGCTTGGCTGACACGCAGGATGGTGTCGAAGCGCTGCTGGATGTTGCGAATGAACCAACGCGCCTCTTGCAGCCGCGCCGACAGCCCGGCGTGGCCGTTGGCCGTGCCGCCGCGCTGGCCGCGCACCGCCTGGGCGTAGACGTCAGACACCCGCAACTTGGGCATCACATCCGGGTTCAGCGTGGCCTTCCAGTTGCGGCCGGACTTCAGAACGATCACGTCCGGCACCACGATCAGGTTCTCGGCCCGCGCGAACGGGCGTGCGGGCTTGGGCTCGCAGGCGACGATCAGGGCTTGGGCCGCTTTGACGGTGGCCTCGTCGCTGCTGGTCGCGGCGGCCAGCTTCTTCAGGTCGCGCTTGGCGAGCAGTTCGAGGTGCTGGCGGCAGATGGCCAGCGCGCACTCACGCGCCGCGCACGGCGGCGTGTCCCGCAGTTGCAGGGCCAGGCAATCACCCAGGTTGGCGGCGCCGACACCGGCCGGCTCCATGCTTTGCAGCCACTTCAGGCCGCAGCGCAATTGATCGAGCAGGTCTTCGCGCTCTTCGGCACCGACCAGCCCCAGCGCTTCCGCCAAACGTTCGGCGATGTCTTCCAGCGTGCCGTCCAGATAGCCGTCATCGTCCAGCGACTCGATCAGCACATGAACGGCGGCGGCGTCGGCGGCCGACAGCCGCATGCCCGCGAGCTGAGTGCGCAGGTGGTCTTGCAGCGTGGGGGCGGAGGTGTTTCGGTCCTGGGCGTCCAGCCCGTCTTCGTCGATGCCGCTGCCTGCGGCACTGGCCGACGGCAGCTCGCGAATGCCATCGAAGTCGTCGCGCTCGGTGCCGTTCTCCCAGTCGTCGCGCTCGGTGGTGCCGAACTCGGCCGTGTCCATGCCGGCGGGCTCATCGCCTCCTTCACCGACGCTGGTGCCCGGCGCATCCTGCTCTTCGCGCTGGGTGCTGCTGCCCTTGTCGGCCGCGTTGTAGTCGAACGGCGTGGCGTCTTCTTCGGGCTCCAGGAAGGGGTTCTGTTCGAGCATCTGCTCGACTTCCTGGTGCAACTCCAGCGTCGACAGCTGCAACAACCGGATCGATTGCTGCAGCTGGGGCGTCAGCGCCAAATGCTGCGAGAGGCGAACTTGCAGGGTCGGTTTCATGCCGTCCGGCCCTACATCTTGAAGTGTTCGCCGAGGTAGACCCGGCGCACGTCCGGGTTCTCGATGATGTGATCGGGGGTGCCTTCGGCCAGCACACTGCCTTCGCTGATGATGTAGGCGCGATCGCAGATGCCCAGCGTTTCCCGGACGTTGTGATCGGTGATCAGCACACCGATGCCGCGCGCCTTCAGGAAGCCGATGATGCGCTGGATCTCGATCACGGCAATCGGGTCGACGCCGGCGAAGGGCTCGTCCAGCAGGATGAAGCGCGGCTGGGTGGCCAGGGCCCGGGCAATCTCGACGCGCCGGCGTTCACCCCCCGACAGCGCCGGGGCGGGTGATTCGCGCAAGCCGGTCAGGCTCAGATCGTGCAGCAACCCGTCCAGCAGCCGGTTGATGTCGCTGGTGGCCAACGGCTTGCCGTGCCCGTCCAGCTGCAGCTCCAGCACGGCCCGAATGTTCTCTTCGACGGTGAGCTTGCGAAAGATCGACGCTTCCTGCGGCAGGTAGCTCAGACCCAGGCGCGACCGCTGGTGGATCGGCTTGCGCTCGACGGCCACGCCATCGATGCGGATCGAGCCGGCATCGCACCGCACCAATCCGACCACCATGTAGAAGGTGGTCGTCTTGCCGGCGCCGTTGGGGCCCAGCAGCCCGACCACCTCGCCAGCGCCCACCGCCAGATGCACTTCCTTGACAACGGTCCGCGCGCCATAGCTCTTGCGCAGCCCGGTGGCTTCAAGTCGGCTCTGTGGCGCTGTACTGGCGGCCATGCCGGCCAGCTGCGCTGCGGCGGAAGGGCTCACTTGCCGGGCTCCGAGGCCGCCGGGTCGGCATTGCGGGGGGTGAACACCATTCGAACCTTGCCCGTACCCTCGCCCTGGGCCGAGGTCGCGCCACCTTCGAACACGATCGTGTCGCTGCGCTGGTCGTAGGAGATCACGGCGGCGTTGGCCTCGTCAGGCGGGCCTTGTGGTCGTACGACGCGCAGCTTGGCATTGCCGACGAACCGCACCTTTTCCGCCGCCCCGTCGTATTCGACCCGATCGGCCTCGGCCTCGACGATCTCGTCCAGCCGATCACGCTTTTGCCTGAAGCTGGCCTGCTGACCCGGGGTGCCCGCGGCGTTGGCCACGTACCGGCCGGGCGCGCTCTCGCGCACTTCAATGCGGCCGGCCTTGATCTGCAGCGTGCCTTGGCTCACCACCACGTGTCCGCTGATCGTCGTGATCTTGGTTTTCAGGTCGACGGTGGCCGGCTGCGAACCATCGCTTTCCACCTCCAGCGGCTTGCCGCGATCGGCCTTCTCGGCGTGCGCAGGCGTGCCCCAGGCCGCAGCCATGCACACGGCCACGGCCAGTGCGTGGGGCCAGGGGTTGCGAGGAGGGGTCATCGGGCGCATGGGTGCGGCATGAAACTTGCAGGTCATTCTAGCCCCTGCGCCCGGGATGCCGCGGTGAAAAGGCCAGCGGCAAAGTAAAGAAAAAGAGCCCTGCCGCGCGTGTGGTCAGGCTGCAGAACATCGCCGCGGCTTCACGGGCGCGCGGCGATGCGGCGGTGGTGGCTCAAGCGGGCTTGCGTGCCTTGTCGACCAGGAAATCCACCACCCGGAAGGTCTGTTCGGCACCGCCGGCCATCGAGGCCGAGGTGGTGAAGCGCCCTTGCACGCCGATGGTGGGCACGCCGTCCACATGGTAGGCATCGGCCAGTTGCTTGGCCTGGCGCACTTTGCCGATCACCGTGAACGACTTCATCGTCTCGGCGAACTTGGCACCGTCCAGACCGTTCGCGGTGGCGAAGGCGACGACTTCGCCTTCGGTGTTCATGCGCTTGTGGTCCTTGTGGATGCTGTCGAAGAACTTGCGGTGCAGCGCGCCCAGTTGGCCCAGCGCTTCGAGTGTGTAGAAGACCTTTTGGTGGAACTCGTGCTGCGGGCCGAAGCCCACCGGTACGCGGCGGAAGTTGATGTCGCCCGCCACCTTCGAGCTCCATTGCTCGACAAAAGGCTCCAGCGCGTAGCAGTGCGGGCAGCCGTACCAGAAGAATTCGACGACGTCGATCTTGCCGCTCGCCGCCACCGGCACCTGCTGAGCCAGTTTTTGATAGTGCTGGCCTTCCACCGGGCCACCTTGGGCCTGGGCCGATGTGCCGAGGCCGACGCCAGCGGTCAGGCCGAGCAGGCCGAGTGAATTGAAGTGGCGCCGGTTGATCGTTGGTTGCTTCACGAAGATCCTCAAGCAGTCAGGGCAGTTCGGGACAAGGGATGGGACGTGGAGGCCACTTCCCGCGATTCAGTTCCGTCATCCAGCAACGTTTCAGTTGCGCTCCTGGCGGACGAGCGCCGAATCGACACCGGTGGATTTCAAGCGTTCTTGCGTCGAAGCGGCTTCGGACTGGCTGTCGAAAGGCCCCAGGCGGACGCGGTGGATGGTGCGGCCGCCTTGCTCGCGCTCGGAAACCTTGGCGCCGAAGCCCTGCAGTGCGAGCTTGGCGCGCTGCTGCTCGGCGTCGTCGCCGCTGGAGTAGGCACCGACTTGCACAAAGTAGACGAACTGCTCGCCACCCGGCTTCGGGATCTTGGGCGCCGACGACGGCACCGGCTCGCCCGCCAGGATGGCGGCGGCGTCGCGGTGCGACTGAGGCGCCGTGGCTGGCGCCGGGCGCACCGGTTTGCCATCGCTGCCCGGCAGGGCCACCGGGGCCGGCGGAGCGGAGGCGGGGGTGGCGCTGGGCTTGGCCGGGATCGGGCTGGGTTTCCCGGCGAGACTCGCGTTGGGATCCCAGTTGCGCATCTTCTCCGCCTCGGCCGCCTCTTGTTCGGGCGTCCGATGCGGCACCTTGTCGTGGAACGGCGACGGCACCTTGGCGATGTACAACGCCACGCCAAGTGCCAGAGCCAGGCCGATCAACAGGCCGACGATCAGGCCCACCGCAAATCCGCCTCGCTGAGGCGTGGGTCCGGCGCGCCGACGGGCGGCCGCGCCTGCGAATTGCACAGTCATTCAGTCTCCACAGCGGATGAGTCGCGCCCCATCTGGGCCGGTGCGCTGACGCCCAGCAGCGCCAGCGCGTTGCGGAGCACTTGTCGCGTCGCATCCAGCAATGCCAGGCGCGCGCGCGCCAAGGCGGCATCTTCGACCAGGAAGCGCTCGGCGGCATAGTAGCTGTGGTACGCCGATGCCAGGTCGCGCAGGTAGAAGGCCACGTCGTGCGGCGCCAGGTCGCGCGCCGCACTCGCCAGCATGCCGGGGTAGTCGGCCAGCTTGAGCATCAGGGCGAATTCGGTGGGCGCCGTCAGCAAGGACAGGTCGGCGCCAGCGATCGACGCTGCATCGTGACCCTGCTCTTCCGCCTTGGTGAGCACCGAGCAGATCCGCGCGTGCGCGTACTGCACATAGAACACCGGGTTCTCGTCGTTCTGCTTCAGCGCCAGGTCGACATCGAAGGTGAACTCGGTGTCGGCCTTGCGGCTGATCAGGAAGAAGCGCACCGCGTCGCGGCTCGTCCAGTCGATCAGGTCACGCAGCGTCACGTAGCTGCCGGCGCGCTTGGAGATCTTCACCTCCTCGCCGCCCTTCATCACCGTGACCATCTTGTGCAGCACGTAGTCGGGGTAGCCCGGGGGCACGCCCATACCGGCCGCCTGGATGCCGCCGCGCACCCGCGCGATCGTGCCGTGGTGGTCGGTGCCCTGCACATTGATCACCTTGGTGAAGCCGCGCTCCCACTTGTTCAGGTGGTAGGCCACATCGGGCAGGAAATAGGTGTAGGTGCCGTCGGACTTGCGCATCACGCGGTCCTTGTCGTCACCGTAATCGGTGGTGCGCAGCCAGAGTGCACCTTCTAGCTCGTAGGCCTTGCCCGACTGGCGCAGACGCTCCACCGTGTCGTCGACCCGGCCGCTTGAATACAGGCTGGATTCGAGGAAGTAGTTGTCGAACTCGACGCCGAAGGCCTGCAGATCCAGATCCTGCTCATGGCGCAGGTAGGCCACGGCAAAGCCGCGGATGCTTTCGAGGTCTTCAGGATCGCCGGAGGCGGTGAACTCGCGGTCGTCCGCCTTCACCGTCTTCTTGGTCATGAAGTCGGCGGCGATGTCGGCGATGTAGTCGCCGTTGTAGGCGGCCTCGGGCCAGCCGGCGTCGCCGGGCTTCAGACCGCGGATGCGGCACTGCACCGAGTTGGCCAGTGTGGCGATCTGAACGCCCGCGTCGTTGTAATAAAACTCGCGGGTGACGTCGTAACCCTGCGACTCGAACAGGTGACACAGGCTGTCACCCAGCGCGCCTTGACGGGCGTGGCCCAGGTGCAGGGGCCCTGTTGGGTTGGCGGACACGAATTCGACCATCAGCTTTCCGCCGTGCGCGGGCTGGCGACCGAAGGATTCAGCCGCGGCACGCACTTCACTGACGATCGCCTGCTTGGCGGCGGGCGCGAGACGCAGGTTGATGAAGCCCGGGCCGGCGATTTCGAGCGCTGCGACCCAGCGTTGAACCTCGGGCTGCGCGTTCAGCGCGGCCACCAATTGCTCGGCGACGGCGCGAGGGTTCGACTTCAGCGGCTTGGCCAGTTGCATCGCCACCGTGATGGCGAGGTCGCCGTGAGCGGCCTGCTTCGGCGATTCGAAGGCCGGGGTGATGGAAAGGTCGGGGGCCAGCTGCGCCACGGCGCGAGCCAGCGCGAGCTGCAGCTCTGCCTTGGCTTGGATCATGATGCGGGAATTCTAAGTGGCGCCTGCTGCGCCTTGGGGGGGATGGCGGGCCGCGCCGGTTGCGCGTCGGCGGTCTGGCCTGTTACCCTGGCCGATGCCGGGCGATTTCGCTTGGCGCAATGGGCCGTTTCCGGCCAGGTGAGTCCCCAGCAACGTGGCGTCATCTTCCCGCTCGACATCAACGTCGACTTCCACGTCCACTTCAGCGACGAGCGCGACCTCGTCGCGATCTCGATCGCGAGGGCAGGCCACGGTGGCCATGGCCCGGCTGGATCCCGACGATCCGCCCACCATCGGCAAGTACCGGGTGCTGCGCAAGCTGGGTGAGGGGGCCACCAGCGAGGTGTATCTCGCCTACGACGATTTCCATGAGCGGCAGGTCGCCATCAAGCGCGTGCGGGCGGGGGCGGGCCGGTCGGAAGCCGACGTGCACTTCTCGTCACACTTTTTTGCCGCCGAGGCGGCGCTCGTCGGGCGGTTGAACCACCCCAACGTCGTGCAGATCCACGATGCGGTGGACGACCCCGTGTCGCCTTACCTGGTGATGGAGTACGTGCCGGGTGCGACGCTGCGCAGCTTTTGCCAGCAAGACCGGTTGCTGCCCTTGGAGCAGGTGGTGGAAATCGGCTTCAAGTGCGCCATGGCGCTGGGCTACGTCTACCGTCAGGGCCTGATCCACCGTGATGTGAAGCCCGCGAACATCCTGGCGGTGACCGACGGGCCCGAGGTGCTCGATATCAAGCTCACCGATTTCGGCAGCGTGCTGAACCTCGGCGCCGATCGCACGCAGATCCACCGAGTCGGCTCGCTGGCCTACATGTCGCCCGAGCAACTCGAAGGCTCGACCACGCTCGATGGGCGTGCCGACATCTACTCGCTTGCCGCCGTGCTGTACCACATGATCGCCGGCCGACCGCCCTTCGAGGCCGAGAGCCACGGCGCGTTGCTCAACATGATCTGCCACGCCGAAGCCGAGCCGCTGACCGGCCTGCGTGAAGGCGTCAGCGCGGCGCTGGACCGGACGATACGCGGCGCGTTGGCGAAGTCGCCGGCCGATCGGCCCAAGGACTGGGACGAGTTCGCGCATTCCTTGTCCACGCTGATCACGAACCATGAGGTGCCACGCGGGCAGTTGCAGCGCGTGCTGGACTCCGAGCGCTTCAACCTGCTGCGCGACATGGAGTTCTTCTCGGGCTTCGGCGATGTCGAGCTGTGGGAGGTCGTGCACCGGGCGCGCTGGCAGCGGTTCCCGTTCGGGCACAAGATTTTCAAACGCGGCCAGGAGGGCAAGCAGTTCTACTGCATCGCCCAAGGTGAGGTCGAGGTCCACCGCGATGGCGAGCGCGTGGCCCGCCTGGGCGCTGGCACGTCCGTGGGCGAAATGGCCTATCTCGCGCCCAGCCCCGATCTGCGCAAGCACGCCACCGATGTGATCGTGTCCGAGCCCTGCACCACCGTGTCGTTCAATCCTGAGAGTTTGGCGCAGCTGAGCCCCGATACCCGGCATCGGTTCGACGCGGCCTTCATCAAGGTGCTGGTGCGTCGGCTGCATGCCGCCCACGAGGCGCTGGCCCACCCACGCAAGATCATGTGAATGGACGCCTTCGTCCGAGAGAGGAAGACCGATGAAACAGATTCTCATCAGCTTGGCCCTGGTGGCCGTTTCGACGGGCAGCTGGGCTCAGGCAGCGTCGGCTCCCGAAGCCGCTTCGGCGCCGGCCAAGACGGCGCAGCAAGAAAAGATGGGCCGGTGCAACGCCGAAGCCGCCGGCAAGACCGGCGATGAGCGCAAGGCCTTCATGAAAGAGTGCCTCAGCGCGAAGAAGGCTTCGCAGACCGACAAGATGAAGACCTGCAACGAGCAGGCCAAGGGCAAGAAGGGCGACGAGCGAAAGGCCTTCATGAAGGAGTGCCTCAGCGCCTGAGCGACGCGCCGCGAGGTCTCAGCTTCGCATTCGCGGAATAAAAGGCCGCTTCGCCCCACAAAAATCTCTCGTGGCGCAATAATGGGGCATGGATTCCCTGCGCGCCATGCGGGTGTTCGCCCGCGTCGTCGATGAAGGCAGCTTCGCGGGCGCCGCCCGCGCCCTGGATCTGGCCCCGGCGGTGGTCACCCGCCTGGTGGCTGAGCTCGAGGAGCACCTCGGGGCACGGTTGATGAACCGCACCACCCGACGCACCTCGCTGACCGAGGTCGGCGAAAACTACCTGGAACGGGTGCGGCGCATCCTCGCCGATGTCGACGAAGCCGAGGCCTTGGCCCAGGCCTCCGTGGCCGAGCCGCGCGGGCCCGTCCGCTTGTTGATGCCCCCCGCGGTGGCGGTGCACCAGCTGGCCAAGCACCTGCCGCGTTTCCATGCCCGCTATCCCCTGGTGTCGGTCGAGATCGTGGCCACCGGGGCCGTCGAGACGGTCGATGAGAGCTTCGATCTGACGGTGATGGCATTGCGCGGGCCGTTGGATGGCAATTTCATCGCCCGGCGGCTCGCCCGGTCGGAAGTCGTCACGGTGGCGTCGCCCGAGTACTTGGACCGTCGCGGTCGCCCGAAACACCCCCGTGAACTGGCCGACCACGACGTGCTGATCCCGCCGCTGTCCGATCTGCAGCGGGGCGTCACCTTCCATCGCGGGCGCCTGGGTGATGAGGGGGCTGGTGGCGAAACGTTCCACGCCATGCCCAAGCGCGGCGTTCTCAGCACGCTGAACACCGACACCAACTACGCCGCGGCGCTCGCAGGCCTCGGTATCGCGGGCTTGCCGTCATTCGTCGTGGAAGATGCGCTGATGGAGCACGCCCTGGAGCGGGTGCTGCCCGCCTGGCGCCTGCGCAGCGCGACCTTGTGGGTCGGCATGCCCACCCGCCAGCATGTGCCTGCGCGCACGCGGGTGATGATGGACTTTCTGATCGAGATCTTTGGCGGCGAAGACCGCGACCCCTGGCTCGCCGCCGCAGGTTGCGAAACCAGCCTGGCCAATGGCGATTGCACTGGCGAGCCGCAGTCCGGCAGTTGCCCGGTGGCCGCCGCCGCCGATGGGGGCCTGGCCGCGGCGCTGGCCGATGCGGCCGCGCAGGAGACGCCCGCACCTGAGCGGGCTACGTGAGCGGTCCACCTGAACGGACCACCTGAGCGGGCCAGCTGAGGACCGAACCCCGGTTCGAACGGCGTGTTGACCCGAAACGGCCGGCTCAGAAGGTGTAGCCGGTGGCGAGTTTTTGCGCTTCTTGCATCGGCTCCAGCAGGGCCAACAGCGGCGCCAGCGGCTGGTAGCGCATCGCCACCTTGGTGGCATAGGCCACAAAGCGCGGCAGATCGTCCCGGTATCGGGGCTTGCCATCCCGGTGCTTCAGCCGGCAGAAGATGCCCATCACCTTCAGGTGCCGCTGCAGGCCCATCCATTCGAGCTGCCGCCAGAATTCGCCGAAGTCCTCGTCGACCGGCAGGCCGGCTTTGCGCGCCGTTTCCCAATAGCGAACCGCCCAGTCCAGCTCGCGCTCTTCGTCCCATGAGATGAAGGCGTCGCGCAGCAGCGAGGCGATGTCGTAGCTGATGGGGCCGGCCAACGCATCCTGAAAGTCCAGGATGCCGGGGTTCGGGTCGGCGACCATCAGGTTGCGGGGCATGTAGTCGCGGTGGACGGCCACCACCGGCTGCGCCAAGGCGCTGGCCACCAGCGCGTCGCAAACTTTCTCCCAGCGTGCGCGCTGGGCCTCCGTCCAGGTGATGCCGAGTTCGCGCTCGACGCACCATTCAGGAAACAGGGCCAGCTCCTTGCGCAGGAAGGCCTCGTCGTAAGGCGCCAGGGTGCTGGCGTCGACCGTGGTTTGCCAATGCACGAGGGCTCGCACCGCGTCGCGCATCAGCCGCTGCGCTTCAGGCGGATCGGCCTCGCGCAGTGCGTCCAGGTATGGGCGCTCACCCAGGTCGGTCATCAGCACGAAGCCGTGGGTGGCATCCGCGGCCAGGATGTCGGGAGCATGCAAGCCCGCGGCCCGGATGCGTTCGGCCATGGCCAGGAAAGGCCGGCTGTCGATCAGCGCGGGCGGTGCATCCATCACGATCGCGGTTCGATGCCCGGTGCCATCCAGACGAAGGTAGCGTCGCGCGCTGGCGTCGGCCGACGCGATGCGCAGCGTGTCGGGCCGCCAACCGTGGGCCGACGCCAACGGCGCCAGCCAGCGGTCAAACGCGGATTGGCGCTCGGCATCGGCCCAGGGCACTGGGGCGGAAGGGGCAGGAGCGGTGGGTTCAATCGAGCGGTTCACAAGCGGTGCAAGCGGGCCATGGATAATCCGGCCCGATTCTAGAGACGCCCCCCGCCTGCTCCCGCGCCGCCAGACTGTTGCTGCGCCGAAGCGCCCTTCCCTGGTGGCCCCCGCTTGTTGCGCCTGCCTCTTCATCGCTCCCGAGCCTCGATCCTTGCTTGCCGTACCGTCGCCTGGAGCGCCGTGGCGTCCGCCTGCGCCCTCGCATGCGGTGGTGCGTTGGCCCAGTCGAACCCAGGTCTGCCTGCCGAGCTGTCGGCCCGGTCCGTCAGCAGCACGCTCGATCGGGAAACGGTGGCTGAAGGTGAGGTCGAGCTTCGCCAGGGCAACCTGACGCTGAGCGCCGACCTGTTGCGCTACAACGCAATGACCCAGTGGGCTCGCGTCTCCGGGCATGTTCAGCTGCGGCGCGAAGGCGATCGCTTCAACGGCACCGAGGCGGAATTGAACCTTGGCACCCGCGAAGGCTATGTGCTGAAGCCCGAGTACTTCTTTGAGCGCACCGGGGCGGGGGGGCGCGCGCGGCGCATCGATTTTGTCGGCGACAAGCGCTTGTCGGCACGCCGCGCCGACTACAGCAGCTGCAATCGCGATGGAACCGGCACGCCCGATTGGCTGCTGTCCGCCGACAAGCTCGAGCTTGATTTCGAGAACAACGAGGGCATCGCCTACGGGGCGGTGCTGCGGTTCCTCGGGGTGCCGATCCTCGCGGCGCCGGTGCTGAGTTTTCCGGCCACCGAGGACCGAAAGTCTGGCTGGCTGCCGCCGACATTCGACATCGACAGCCGCATTGGCGCCTCGATGGTGGTGCCTTACTACTGGAACCTGGCGCCGAACTACGACCTCACCACCGCGCCATGGGCCTCGACCGGCGGCGTGATGGGGCTGCATGCCGAGTTCCGGTACCTGCAGGCGACCGACAGTGGCCGCGCCGAGGTGCACACCGTGCCCTACGACCGCTTCGCGCACCGTGAACGCCATGCCTACGAATGGCAGCACGACGGCAGCGCCGGAACGCATTGGCGCTACGGCGCCGATGTGCTGCGCGCCTCGGACGATGACTACTGGAAGGATTTCGCCAACCAGTTGCCGAGCAAGACCCGTCGTTTGTTGTCTCAGGCGGGCCAGGCCACCGGGCGCTACGAGTTCGGCGATCGCTGGAGCCTGGAGACCTACACCCGGCTGCAGGGCTGGCAGGTGTTGCAGGATACCGAGGCCATCTTGCCGCCTTACCAGCGCGTACCGCAGGTTGGCGTGCGCACCCGCGGCTTGATCGGCGAGCCGATCAGCGAGGGCGGGTTGGGCCTGCATTGGGAGCTGGAACTGGAAGGCAACCGCTTCGAGCTGGCCGACCGGCCCGCCGGAGACGTGCGCCCGGATGGGTCGCGGGTGCATGCGCTCGGGGCCTTGTCACGGCCGGTCGATGAGGGCTGGGGCTGGTTCAACCCGCGCCTGTCCTTCAACGCCGCCAGCTACCGCACCGAGACACCGATGAGTGACGGGCGATTGGAAGCGGCGCGCACGATACCGACCTTGAGCGCCGATGCGGGCCTGCGCTTCGACCGTGACGACGACCTGTTCGGTCGCGCCCTGCGCCAGACGCTGGAGCCGCGCATCCACTACGTCAACACGCCGTGGAAGAACCAGACCACCTTGCCGATGTTCGACACGGCGGTCAGCGATTTCAACGCGGTGTCGATCTATGCCGACAACCCGTTCTCTGGCATCGACCGGGTGGTGGATTCGCACCAGGTCACCGTGGGAGCCACCTCACGCTGGCAAGAGCGCGACACCGGCGTCGAGCGGCTGCGCCTGGGCCTGGCGCAGCGCTTCCTGTTCCGTGACCAACGTCTGACGCCAGAGTCGGTCCCCGGTGATCGGCGCGTGTCCGATCTGCTGCTGTTCGGTTCCGGGTCGTTGTGGCAAAGCTGGCTGTTCGATGCCAGCGTCCAGTACGGCGCGGCCAACGACAAGCCGATGCGCTCGATCGTCGCGATGCGCTACCAGCCTGAACCGTTTCATACGCTGTCGGGAACATACCGCTACGCCCGCGGTCTGAACGAGCAGTTTGAACTGGGCTGGCAGTGGCCCATCTACCGGGGCGAAAGCCGACCCGGAGGCAACGCCTGCGGCGGCACGCTGTACGGTGTCGGCCGGGTCAACTACAGCATGCAAGACAGCCGTGTGACCGATGCACTGGCCGGCTTCGAGTACGACGCCGGGTGTTGGATCGGCCGCCTCGTCTACCAGCGAACCTCGACCGGCCAAGCCGCATCCACCACGCACTGGATGCTGCAGCTGGAGCTGGTCGGCCTGTCCCGGCTGGGCAGCAACCCCCTCAGAGTCCTGAAGGACAATATCCCCGGTTACCAGCTGCTGCGCGACGACGACGCGGAGCCATCGCCCAAGACGCCTTCCCCATGACCGAATCGATTCGAATCCGCGCCGCCCTGACTCTCTGTGCCGGCTTGCTCGCCGCTGGTGCCGCCTGGGCCCAGTCGCCCGCGCCGGCGGCGGCGACCAAGGCGGCTGACTACATCGTCGCCATCGTCAACAACGAGTTGGTCACCCAGGTCGAGGTGGAGCAGCGTGTCAGCCGCATCCGTGTTGATGCGATGCGGTCCGGCGCCCGGCTGCCGCCCGAAGACGAACTGCGCAAACAGGTGCTCAATGCGCTGATCGAAGAGCGGGTGATCGTCACCTACGCGCGTGACAGCGGATTGAAGGTGGATGACCCGGAGCTCGATCGCGCGGTGGCCAACGTCGCGGCCGCCAACAAATTGAGCCTTGACAAGCTGCAAGAGCGCCTGAGGGCCGAAGGCATCGACTACACGCGGTTTCGGTCGAATCTGCGCGATCAGATGATGGCCGAGCGCGTGCGCGAGCGCGAGGTGATCAACCGCATCCGCATCACCGACGCCGAGATCGACAACGCGCTGTCGCAGCGTCAATCGCAGGCTGCCGGTGCGGCCGAGCTGAACATCGCGCAGATCCTGGTCTCGGTGCCCGAAGGGGCCGCGCCCGAGGTGGTGGCGCAGCGGCGCGAGAAGATCATGGCCGCGCTGGCCCGCATCCGTGGCGGCGAACCGTTTGAGCTGGTGGCCAAGTCGGTGTCCGAAGACGCGAACAAGGACAAGGGTGGCGAGATCGGCGCCAAGCCGGCCGACCGCCTGCCGGATCTTTTCGTCGATGCGGTCAAGCCCTTGGCAGTGGGTGCGGTCACGGGCGAGCCTCTGCGCAGCGGCGCGGGTTTCCATCTGCTGAAGCTGCTGTCACGCAGCGACCCGGCGGCGGCCTCGGTGACCCAGACCCGCGCACGCCACATCCTGTTGCGGCCGTCGGCCGCGTTGTCGGCCGACGCCGCTCAACGCCGCCTGGCAGAGTTCCGCGATCAGATCCTGTCGGGCGGCCGGCGCTTCGAGGATCTGGCTCGCCAGTACTCGGAAGACGGCAGTTCGGTCAGTGGTGGCGATCTGGGCTGGGCCGCGCCGGGCAACTTCGTGCCTGAGTTCGAAGAGGCGATGAACAAGCTCGCACCGGGCGGTATTTCGACACCCATCGTCTCCCGCTTTGGCGTGCACCTGATCCAGGTGATGGAGCGTCGGCAGGTGGCCGTGGATCCGAAGGAACTGCGTGAGCAGGCCCGCAACATGTTGCGCGAGCAGAAGTTCGAGCCCGCGTACCTCGAGTGGGTCTCGGAGCTGCGCTCGCGGGCCTACATCGAAATGCGCGAGCCGCCGCAGCAGTGAAGCATCAAGCGCGCAAGCGCTTCGGGCAGCATTTCCTGACCGACAGCGCGATCATCGACGCCATCGTGCGGGCCATTGACCCGCGGCCAGGCGAGCCGGTGGTCGAGATCGGCCCAGGATTGGGCGCTCTGACACTGCCACTCGTCGCGCGTTGCGAGCGACTGACGGTGGTGGAGCTGGACCGGGATCTCGCCGCCAAGCTGCGCAAGAACCCGGCACTGGACGTGGTCGAGTCGGACGTGCTGCGGGTTGATTTCGGCGCGCTGGCGGATCGATTGGGCGGGCAGGCCCCGGGGCGTGCAGTGCTGAAGGTGGCGGGCAACCTGCCCTACAACATCTCGACGCCGATCCTGTTTCATCTGCTGCCCTGGGCGCACCGGGTCGTCGATCAACACTTCATGCTGCAAAAGGAAGTGGTCGATCGGATGGCGGCTGAGCCCGGCAGCAAGGCCTACGGGCGCCTGTCGGTGATGCTCCAGTGGCGCTACGACATCGAATCGCTGTTCGACGTTCCGCCCGAATCGTTCGACCCGCCGCCGCAGGTGGATTCCGCCATCGTGCGGATGACGCCGCGCCCGCAGTTCGAGGCGCTCGACCTGCCTCGCTTCGAGGCCATGATGGCCGTGGCCTTCTCGCAGCGCCGCAAGCTGCTGCGCCATTCACTGGGCCGGTGGCTCGAAGAGCAACGCTTCCAGGGCGAGTTCGACTTGCAACGCCGGGCTGAGGAAGTGCCGGTGGCCGAGTTCGTGGCACTGGCGCGCGCACTGCTGGGTTGAGGTCATCATCGCGTCGGGCGCTTCTGAGGCGTCGTTGACCGACGCGCAAGGCTGACGCCAAAACACAAAGGCCCGCCGGGAGGCGGGCCTTTGTGCTGTGTGGAGTGAAGCGACGCAGCCTAAGCTGCGTTGAACATCAAGCCGCATTCAGCCACATGGCAGTGTCAAACGCACTGCACATCATCGGCATGTTCATCCCGAAGTTGGGATTGATGCCGTTCTTGGCGCTGACCTTTGCAGCCGGCTTGGTTTCGCTCGGGGCCGTTTCCACCGCCCGCTCCCATGACCCGTTTTCTTGGGAGCGGGCTACTGAAAAGAATAGAAACACCTGAAGGGTATTTTCCGTTCCGCCCAGAAGTCGGCGGCATCGCGGAACACGTCGAGCAACTGCTCGCGCGATTCGCGATCGAAGCGCGTGTTGTCGGGGATCTGCTCCAGCACCACCACGAAGCCCGGCTGGATGCCGGACTTGTGAACCAGGTCGGTCATGCAGTCGAACAACGCGTCGAGGTTCTTGCCGAAGTGCTGCGGAAACAGGAAGGAGGTGGCGATGCCGTCGAGGACGTCCTGCTTGGACTGGGCCTCAGACAAATTGGCATACAAGAAATGCTGCCCCGCTTCCTGGGCCGAGCGCATCAGGTCATCAACCCGATACGCGCGTATCGCTTGCACGATGTTGGGACGGACGGTCTGCAAGAGCATGGTCTCGTTCCTCCTTGTTCAACAAAAAATCCGGTCGTTCGTACCCGCTTGCTCAACAGCCGTTCCCGTCAGGGCATGATCCGCTTGAAGCTCGCGTAATGGTCTTCGGTATAAAAACAGGCTTCAGGTTCCCGAGGTTGACGACCTCCGCAAACAATGCGCCGGGCACCTCGGTCTCGCGAACCTGGCGTGCGCACGGTGTATTCGCGGTAAAAACCTCGCGGCTCGCGCGGCAGCAGTTGCTCTCGGTTACCGAACACGGTGCCGTCCTTCTCGTGAGGGAAGGGGCCACCGGCACGGATCAAGCGCTCGGTTTGCTGCGCCTCCGCCGGCAGGGCCGCAAGCGACACCGTGCCGATCGCTGCACGGGAAGCGGGGCGAGAAACGCCGTCGCTGTTGCCCGCCGCAACGCTGAGGTCCATCCACGCAACGCTGCCTATGGCGGCCACCGCTGCCAAGGCCAGACCCCACTCTCGTAAGGACCTGCCCAGCATCAGTGAACCAGGACGCACCACGGGTTTACCCTGAAGACTCAAACAAGCATCGTACCCGATGGGCCAAAAAACCACAAGGCCACTGCCCTAAAATGAGGCAGGGGCCTTGGCTGTGAGTGTCCGCTAACTTCTTGAAGAATTAAGAAAAATCAAGCGTCTCACGCGCTTGTCATGAGCTCTTTCAGCGTGCCGCGTTGGCGTCGGCCACGGTGAGTGCGGTCATGTTGACGATCCGGCGGACGGTGGTTGACGGCGTCAGGATGTGCACCGGCTTGGCGGCGCCGAGCAGCACCGGGCCAATGGCGATGCCGCCGCCGGAGGCCGTCTTCAGCAGGTTGTAGCTGATGTTGGCGGCGTCGATGTTCGGCAGCACCAACAGATTTGCCTCGCCCTTGAGCGTGCTGCGCGGCATCAACTCTGCGCGGTACGCGGCGTCCAGGGCGGCGTCGCCGTGCATCTCGCCGTCCACTTCCAGCCAGGGAGCGGCTTGCTGCACCATGGCCAGCGTCTCGCGCATCTTCACCGCCGACGGGTGGTTGCTCGAGCCGAAATTCGAGTGCGACAGCAGAGCGGCCTTGGGCTGGATGCCGAAGCGGCGCATCTCTTCGGCCGCCAGCACCGTGATCTCGCACAGCTGCTCGGCGCTCGGGTCGTAGTTGACATGCGTGTCGACGAGGAACACCTGGCGGCCCGGCAGCAGCAGGCCGTTCATGCAGGCGAATGTCTTCACCCCGGGGCGCTTGCCGATCACCGCGCCGACATGGTGCAGGTGCAGTTCGGTCGTGCCCCAGGTGCCGCAGATCATTCCGTCGACCTCGCCCTTGTGCAGCAGCATGCTCGAGATCAGCGTCAGTCGCCGCCGCATCTCGATCTTGGCCAGCTGCTCGGTGACGCCGCGCCGCTCCATCATCTGGTGGTAGGTCTGCCAGTACTCGCGGTAGCGGTGGTCGTCATCGATGTTGACGAGCTCGAAATCGCGCCCTTCCTTCAGGCGCAGGCCCATCTTCTCGATGCGAGCCTGGATCACGCTGCGACGGCCGACCAGCCAGGGCTTGGCCAGGCCTTCGTCGACCACCACCTGCACGGCCGACAGAACGCGGCGGTCCTCACCCTCGGCATAGGCCACGCGCTTGGCCTGGGCCTTCTTCGCGACCGCGAAGATCGGCTTCATGAGGGTGCCGGACGCGTAGACAAAGCTCTGCAGCTTGTCGCGATAGGCCGGCAGGTCCGTGATGGGGCGTTGCGCGACGCCGGACATCCGGGCCGCGTCCGCCACGGCCGGCGCAATCTGCATCATCAGCCGGGGGTCGAACGGCTTGGGGATCAGGTACTCGGGGCCGAACGACAGCGTTGCGCCCGCGTAGGCCGTCGCCACCACATCGCTCTGCTCGGCCTGGGCCAGCTCGGCGATCGCGTGGACCGCGGCGATCTCCATCTCGTCGTTGATCGTCTTCGCGTTGCAATCGAGCGCGCCGCGGAAGATGTACGGGAAGCACAGGACGTTGTTGACCTGGTTCGGGTAGTCGGTGCGGCCGGTGGCCATGATCGCGTCGTCGCGCACCGCCTTGACCTCTTCCGGCATGATTTCCGGCGTCGGGTTGGCCAACGCGAAAATCAAGGGCTTGGGGCCCATCGCCTTGACCATCTCGGGCTTGAGCACACCGCCTGCCGACAAGCCCAGGAAGACATCGGCGCCTTCCATCACTTCGCCCAGCTTTCGCAACTCGGTCGGTTGGGCGAAGATGGCCTTGTCGGGATCCATCAGCTCCGTGCGGCCTTCGTACACCACGCCGGCCAGGTCCGTGACCCAGATGTTCTGCTTCGGCAGGCCCAGCTTGACCAGCAGGTTCAGGCAGGCCAGCGCCGCGGCGCCGGCGCCCGAGGCGACCAGCTTGACATCTTTGATGGACTTGCCCACCACCTTCAGGCCATTGAGCAGGGCCGCGCCAACGACGATGGCGGTGCCGTGCTGATCGTCATGGAAGACGGGGATCTTCAGGCGTTCGCGCAGCTTGCGTTCGACGTAGAAGCAGTCGGGCGCCTTGATGTCTTCGAGGTTGATGCCGCCGAACGTGGGCTCCAGCGCTGCGATCACCTCGACCAGCTTGTCGGGGTCTTTCTCGTTGATCTCGATGTCGAACACATCGATGCCGGCGAATTTCTTGAACAGGACACCCTTGCCCTCCATCACCGGCTTCGAGGCCAAAGGCCCGATGTCGCCCAGCCCAAGCACCGCGGTGCCGTTGGTGACGACCGCCACCAGGTTGCCGCGTGATGTGAATCGGAACGCGTTGGCAGGATCTTCGACGATCTCCTCGCAGGCCGCCGCCACGCCAGGCGAGTAAGCCAGCGCCAGATCGCGCTGGTTGATCAACTGCTTGGTCGCGCTGATCGCCACTTTGCCCGGGGTCGGGAACTCGTGGTACTCCAGCGCGGCGCGGCGCAGTTCGGCTCGTTTTTCCTCAAAGGTCGGCATGGGGACGGTCCTCGCGCTGCGTGGGGGGGCGGATTGTAGGCGGGGTGCTTCGACAGGTTCGACAGCTGCGCGGGTGCAGTGTCGCCAAGCCCGGGGGCGCTGGCATGCGAGAAACTGCTTACGGGCCGCGCCGGCCCGAACACCATACTGCGCCGATGAATCCGCCCGCCGAACGCAGCCCGCCGACCGAGCCGCCGCGCCCCCGGCGCGGCGTGCGCTGGTTGCTGTGGGGGGCGTTGGTGGCGCTGCTGCTCGTGGCCCAGTCGCTGCTCGTCGGACTCACGCTGAGCTATGAAGAGTCCCGCGCGCAGGACCACGTCGATGCGGTGGCGGTGGCTGCTGCCGGTGAGATGCGGCGCCTGGTCCAGCGCAGCCTGCAAAGTGCCCAGTCGCTCACCTGGAACGATCCGCCGATCGCGCAGTGGCACTACGACGCGACCGAGATGATGCGCCAGCGGCGCGAGTTCTTGCGCATGGAGCGTCGCGACAACGAGCTGAAGCTGCAAGGCGCTGTCGAGACGCCATTCCGGCTGCCGGTGTTCGCCGCCATGCCGCGGGCCGAGTTGGAAATCGAGATGCAGTCGACCTGCGCCACCGCCCGCCGGGTGGCCTCGCCGCAGTTCTCTCGGTCGTACTTCGTGCCGCAAAGTGGCGGGCTGGGCCTGGAGGTGGTCGACCTGTGCCTGCCGCTGGACGTCAACGGCCTTCCCAGCGGCTACATGGTCGTCACCTTGACGCTCGCCCAGCTGCTCGAAGATGCCGCCAACGCCGCCGGTGCGAGCGACCACGAGCTGTCACTGGTCGAAGCCGATGGCACCCGCCTGGTCCGGGCCGGGCTGCATCGCGGTGCGGGCGTGTTCACGGCCACACGTCTGGTCGACCTGCCCGGCAGCTCGCTGCAGTTGCGGGCGGACTCGGCGCAGGGGCGGCCCGGTCTCATCCCGAACCTCACCCTGGCGTTGGTCGTGGGCTTGTCGCTGCTGCTATTCGGCCTGGTGGTGCTGCTGGTGCGTGACGTGCGTCGCCGATCGGTCGCAGAAAGCGCGTTGGCCGAGGCGTTGGCGTTCCGCCGGGCGATGGAGGACTCGCTGGTGACGGGCCTTCGTGCGCGAGACGTTCGAGGCCGCATCACCTATGTCAACCCGGCCTTCTGCGCCATGGTCGGGTTCGCGGCCCATGAGCTGATTGGCAGCGACCCGCCGCCCTACTGGCCGCCCGAGCACATCGACGAGTACCGCCGGCGGCAGGCCGAGCGCCTGAGTCTGAGGCGCGACCTGGCCGCCCAGCGGGAAGGCTTCGAAACCCAGTTCATGCGACGCAACGGCGAGCGTTTCCCCGTGATGATCTACGAGGCGCCCTTGCTCGACCGTGTCGGCCACCATGCGGGCTGGATGAGCACCGTGCTGGACGTCAGTGCCGCGCGACGCATGGAAGAGTTGTCGCGTCAGCAGCAAGAGCGCTTGCAGGCCACGGCGCGCCTGGCCACGGTCGGCGAAATGGCTTCGCTGCTGAGCCATGAGTTGAACCAGCCGCTGGCGGCGATCGCCAGCTATGCCACCGGCTCGCTGAACCTGCTGGCCGATGCGCAGCGTGATGCGCTTCCCCAGGCCAGCGCGGCGGACCCTGACGTGACGATGCTGCGACAGGCCCTGGAGCGCATCGCCGAGCAGGCCGAACGGGCCGGTCGCGTGATCAAGAGCGTGCACGCCTTCGTACGGCGGCGCGAGCGGTCGCGCGAAGCGATCGGCGCCGATCTGCTGATCGAGGCGGTCATCCCGCTGGTGCGGTTGCAAGCCCGCAAGAGCGGCACCCGCATCGAGGTGGAATGTCCGAAGCCCGCGCCGCGCGTGTGGGCCGACCGAACCATGATCGAGCAGGTGCTGCTCAACCTCACCCGCAACGGGATCCAGGCGATGGAAGGCGAAGCCACCCCGCTGGAGCAGCGTGTGCTCACGCTGCGGGTCACCCAGCCGCATCCGCGCTGGGTCCACATCGCGGTCATCGATCGGGGCCCCGGCATCCCGCCGGACGTGGCCGGCAAACTCTTCACGCCCTTCTTCACCACCCGGGCCGAGGGCATGGGCCTGGGCTTGTCGCTGTGCCGCACGGTGATCGAGCAGCATGGCGGCGCGCTGGATTTCGTCACGGCATCTGCCAGCCATCCCGGTGCTTCCGGCACCGAATTCCGGTTTACGCTTGCGGTTCCCGAGCCCGCTCGTCAGGCCGCCGACCCGTCCGCCGAATGAACCCTTCCTTGAGTTCCCGTTTTGGCTTGCCGATGGTCTACCTCGTCGACGATGAGGACGTCGTGCGCGACGCGCTCGCCTGGCTGCTGCGAACCCGTCGGCTGCTCTCGGAAGGGCATCCGAGCGGCGACGCCTTCGCGACCTTTCTGCAGGGCAAGACGCCGGCCGATTGGCCCACCGCTCCGTCGTGCCTGTTGCTCGATGTGCGCATGCCCGGCCTGTCGGGGCTGGCGCTGTTCGATCAATTGGTCGAGCGCGGCTTCACCGAGGTGCTGCCGGTGATCTTCCTGACGGGCCATGGTGATGTGCCCACGGCGGTGGCCGCGGTCAAGCGCGGCGCCTTCGATTTCGTCGAGAAGCCGTTTTCCGACAACTCGCTGGTCGATCGCATCGAGCAGGCGCTCGTGCGCAGCGAGGCGGCCCTCGGCCGCCGGGCCGACCAACGCCAGATCGATCGAGCGCTGGCCGAGCTGACCGAGCGTGAGCGCGAGGTGATGAACCTGGTGGTCGAAGGGCGGCCGAACAAGCTGATCGCCGATGCGCTCGATATCAGCGTGCGAACCGTCGAAGTCCACCGGGCGCGGGTGTTTGAGAAGATGAACGTCAAGTCGGCGGTCGAGCTGGCCAATCTGCTGCATCCCCTGCCGGGTGCCAAGCCGGGCGGCGCGGCGGGCTGAAAGTCGCGGGGCGGGGCCTGGGCCACGCTGCCTGCCGAGCCCCACGCTCGCCGACAATCGCGCGATGGCTCTTGGTGAATTCGACCTGATCGACAAGTATTTCCGACCGCCGGTGCGGCGCGCCGCACTCGGTGGTGGAGACGACTGCGCTTTGCTGGTGCCCACCCCGGGCATGCAACTGGCCGTGTCAACCGATCTGCTGGTCGAAGGCCGGCACTTTCTGTCCACCGTCGCGCCGGATCGGTTGGGGCACAAAGCCCTGGCGGTCAATTTGAGCGATCTGGCGGCCTGCGGCGCCGAACCCCTGGCATTCACCCTCAGCCTGAGCCTGCCCCGTGCCGAGGCCGCCTTCCTGGCGCCTTTCTCGGCCGGCTTGTTGGCGCTGGCGGAGCAGCACGACATCGAGTTGGTGGGCGGCGATACGACCGCCGGGCCGCTGACGATCGGGATCACCGTCTTCGGCGAGGTGCCTGAAGGCCTGGCGCTGTTGCGCAGCGGTGCGATGCCCGGTGATGACGTGTGGGTCAGCGGCTGCCTCGGTGATGCGCGCCTCGCGCTGGAGGTGTTCCGCGGCCACGCGGCGTTGCCGGGCGAGGCCTTCACGGCAGTGCGCGAGGCGATGGAGCGACCACAACCGCGGGTCGCGTTGGGCCAGGCCCTGCGCGGCGTGGCCACGTCGGCGATCGATCTCTCCGATGGGCTGCTGGGAGACCTGGCCCACATCCGCCGCCGCTCGCGGGTGGGTGCCACCTTGTGGCTCGAGACCTTGCCGCGCAGTGCGGCGCTCGACGCGATGCCCGAAGCGCTGCAGCGCGAATGCCTGCTCGCGGGGGGGGACGACTATGAACTGCTGTTCACGGCGCCGCCGTCGGCCGCCGAAGCGGTGCGCGCGGCGGGGCTGGCCAGTGGCACGCCCGTGACCCGCATCGGCTGCATCGAGCCGGCCGCCATCGGCATGCGGGTGTTCTGCGAGACGCACGGCAGCGAACCGCTCGACCTGTCGGCCTACGCCGGCTTTGACCATTTCAAGTCGTGATGGATCCGCAGAACCTTCCCGTCGAGGACGCCCATGTGAGCGTTCAGCGCACCGCGGGCGACCGCGAGCGCCCGGTCATCGACAACGGCGCCGCGCCACCTCGCCGGGCCAGCGCGCGGCTGATGTTCTCGCACCCTGCGCACGCCCTGTCGCTGGGCTTCGGCAGTGGCTTGTCGCCGGTGGCGCCGGGCACGGCAGGTACCTTGTGGGCGTGGCTGTCCTATACGGTGCTGAGCCTGTGGGTGCCACCCCTGGCGTGGGGTGGGGTGCTGGCCGTGGGCAGCCTGGTCGGTCTGTGGGCCTGCACCCGCACGGCGCAGGCGCTCGGGACCAGCGATCCCAGCGCCGTCGTCTGGGACGAGGTGCTCGCCTTCTGGGCCATCTTGTGGCTGCTGACGCCGGCCAGCTTCACGGCGCAGCTGGTGGCGTTTGGCGTGTTCCGGTTTTTCGACGCGGTCAAGCCCGGGCCGGTGGCGTGGGCCGATCAATGCTTCAAGCCGGCTGCGGGCCAGCCGCCCGGCTGGCGGCAAGGGCTGGGCATCCTGCTCGACGATGCGGTGGCCGCGCTGTGCACCCTGCTCGTGCTCGCCTTCTGGCGGGTGCTGTTCGGCTGACCCGAGGTGTTGCCATGCCTTTGCTCTTGAACGATGACGCCCTGGTGGGCCAGGTGACCAAGCTGGCCGAAGCCGTTCGCGCGCAGGGGCTGCGGATCGTGACGGCGGAAAGCTGCACAGGCGGCCTCATCGCGGCCTTATGCACCAGCTTGCCCGGCTCCAGCGATTGGTTCGAGCGGGGTTTCGTCACCTACAGCAACGCCGCGAAATCCGAGGCGCTGGGCGTGGCCCCTGCGACGATCGCCGCCCACGGCGCTGTCAGCGAGGAGACCGCCCGGGCGATGGCGCAGGGCGCGTTGCAGCACAGCGCGGCGGATCTGGCGCTGTCTGTCACCGGCATCGCCGGCCCCACCGGCGCCACCCCTGGCAAGCCGGTCGGTCTCGTCTGGCTGGGGTGGGGCTGGCGTGTGGACGGCCAGGGTGTCTTGACGGATGCCGAGCACCGCGTGTGGCCGGGCGACCGGACCGCCGTGCGCTCGGCGACGGTTCAGTGGGGCCTGGATCGGCTGTTGGCGCTGGCTGCCGCGCGCGCTCGCTGATCGCCGCTGCTGGCTGACGCCGCTGGCGCCGCGGACGTGGTCCACTGCGGTTCGTTGCTGGCCGGGGCCGGCCGCGCGAAAAAGAAGCCCTGCTGCCACCGGCAGCCGGCTTGGGTCAGCGCATCGCGCTGGGCCTCGGTTTCCACCCCGGAGGCCACCACCGCCACGCCGAGGCTGCGCGCCAGTTGGACGATGGCGTGCACGGTGGCGCAGGCGTCCTTGTCCTGCGGCAGCCGGCTGACCAGCGCGGCATCAATCTTCAGCTTGGCCGGGTGCAGCTGGCCCAGCCGTGACAGCGACACCATCGCGGAGCCGACATCGTCCAGCACCAGCGAGATGCCCAGCTCGCGCAACTCGTCGACGCGCGCCTGGGTGAACTCCGGGTCGCTCATCATCGTGTGGCTGGACAACTCCAACTCCAGCTCTCCGGCCGCCAGATGGTGGTCCTGCATCACATGTGCCAGCACGCGTGGCAACCGCTCGTGCCGGAACTCGCCGGCGCTCAGGTTCACCGCGATGCTGCCCGCGTGCAGGCCGGCCGCTTTCCACGCTTCCAGCTGCTTGCACGCACTGCGCAGCGCGTGTTCACCCAATGCATGGATCTGGCCGCATTCCTCGGCCCGGTGAATGAACCTCGCGGGCGCCAGCAGCCCGCGGCTGGGGTGTTGCCAGCGCAGCAGCGCTTCGGCGCCAATCGCCCTGCCCGTCTGTGTGTCGAATACCGGCTGGTAGTGCAGCAGCAGTTCATGACGCTGCAGCGCCAGCGCCAGCTCGGCGTCGCCGCCGGGTGGCACCGAGGCTTGGGGGTCTGGTTCCCGGTAGAACACGTGCCGGCCGCGGCCCGCTTCCTTGGCGCGGTACATCGCCTGGTCGGCATGGTGCAGCAGCTCGTCGAAACTGCCCCCATCCGCCGGGAACTGGGCGATGCCGATGCTGGCCGACACCTGCATCTTCGTCGGCGGGTGCGCCAGTGACACGGGCTGCTCGATCGCATGGATCATGCGCAAGGCGGCCTGCGCAACGGCTTCGGCGCCACTCACATCGGGCAGCAGGGCAACGAACTCATCGCCCGAGAGCCTGCCGACGACATCGGAGCCGCGCATCGCTTGACGCAGGCGCTGGCCGAGCGCGCGCAGCAACTCGTCACCGGCAGGGTGGCCGAGCGTGTCGTTGATGTGCTTGAAGCGATCCAGGTCGATGAACATCAGGGCCATCGTCTGCTGCGAGCGCTTGGCCACGGCGAGCGAGTGGTCGAACAGCTCCAGGAACAGGCGGCGGTTCGGCAGCCCGGTGAGCTGATCGACCATGGCCATGCGGTGCAGCTCGGCGTTGCTGTTTTCCAGCTCGGCCAGCAGACCATCCAGCCGGTCGTGGGCCTGGTTCAAGCGCCGTCCCAGCTCCCCCAGCTCGTCCGGCCGCAGGCCATTCAGGCGGGGCGCGCCGCGAGCATCCGGCTGCGCCATGGCGCTCGCGTGCCGCTTGATCCGGGCCAGGGGTTGAAGCACCCGCCAGTCCAGTACCCATGACAGCCCGCCCGCGGCCAATGCCAGCTGCACCGCCACCAGCCCCAACAAGGCGCCAGCGTGCTCGCGAATCCAGGGGCTCGCCCACCACATCCCGGCCGCCGGCAACAACACGCCGGCCGCGACCACGGCCAGCACCGTCATGCGGATGGACAGTTGTGGCCCGCTCGGCACCCGCGCTTTGCTGGAACCGCCCGGGCGGCGGGATGACGACGATCGGCGTGAGGGGGCACTGTCGCCCGGTTCTTTGGCGCTGCGGCCGCGCGATGAAGCGCCAGGGCGCGGCGGGGTCGACGGGCGCGAATCGGAAGGCGGCGACACCCTCAATCGAGGTTGCTGGGTGACGCTGAAGGGCTTTTCTTCCCGGTAAGACCGCGATTCTTCCCATGGCGCAGTGGCCGCCGTACGCCCGTCAGCGGTGGGCTGGGTGCTCGCTGCAGCAGGGCCGGAAGGTCCTCTTGTTCTCGAAGGCACGGTGCGCTCCACTCGCTTCATGGCCGTGATGCCGCCATCGTCGGCGACATCCGATGCCCGATTGTGAACCGGTTAGGCTCGCCAGCATGAGTATTTACCTGTGTGGAAGCCTGGATTCTTCCGAGATCGCCGCGTGGCTGGCCGCACTGCGCGACGCCATGCCCGCAGAGCAGATCGATGCGTCCCTCGCCGGAGTCGACCCGGCGGCAGTGGACGTGGCGCTCGTGGCCAACCCGCCACCGGGGTCGCTGAAGCCCCTGGGTGGGCTGAAGCTGATCCAGTCGCTCTGGGCCGGCGTCGACCGGCTGATGGCCGACACCAGCCTGCCGCCCGAGGTGCCGCTGGCGCGCATGGTCGATGGCTCGATGTGCGCCGCCATGGCCGAAACCGCCTTGTGGGCGGTGCTCTCGCTGCATCGAGGGTTTTTCGACTATGCCGCGCTGCAGCGCGAGCGGCGTTGGCAGGTCTTGCCGCAGCGCCGGGCCGATGAAGTGAGCGTGGCCGTGCTGGGCCTGGGGGAGCTGGGGCATGCCGTGGCCCAGCGCCTGGTGGGTCAGGGGTACCGGGTGCACGGTTGGCGCCGAGGCGGGCGGCCCGGGGCTGGGCCGGCGGGCGTGGCGGTCCACGAGGGCGACGAGGCGCTTGCCGCTTGCCTGGCCGATGGCGACATCGTCGTGAACCTGCTGCCGCTGACGCCCGATACCCGTCGCCTGTTCGATGCGGCCACTTTGGCGCGCATGAAGCCGGGCGCCTCGCTGGTCAACCTCGCGCGGGGCGCGCAGGTGGTGGAAGACGATCTGCTCGCTGCGCTCGACGCGGGCCACGTGGCGCGAGCGGTGCTCGATGTGTTCGTGCAAGAACCGCTGCCGGCCGACCACCGCTTCTGGCACCACCCTCGCGTGACCGTGCTGCCGCACGCCGCAGCCTTGACAGACCCTCGCAGCGCAGCGCGGGTGGTGGCGGCCAATGTGAGCGCCCTTCGCGAAGGGCGGCCGCTGGCCCACCTGGTCGACCGGATGCGCGGCTACTGAGAATCAGATGCATGGTGGCCGTGTGCGCGCCACCGGGCCATGCTGGGTGTGCCCGCCCGCTCGAAGCACAGCGATTGGGAACATTTCACGGTTGAGGCGTTTGATCAGTCCGTGCCTACAACATAGGGGTTAGATGTTCTCATAACGCGTTAGTAGGATGACATCTCGTTCATTCCTTATCCAGGGAGACATCGAGATGCTGAATTTTGTCAATCTGCGTGCCCGCAGCTTGTGTGTGGCAGTGCTGTGTGTGGCGGCGAACGTCGCCATGGCGGCGCCGCCTGCTTACCGGGTGAAGCCCGTGCTGCCGCCTGAATGGGTAGGCAACACATGGTTGTTCTGGTACGACGGCTTGTCACTCAACAACGAGGGCAAGATCGTCACGACCGTGCACCAAGCCTACGTCCCGTACCCCAGCTACGCCGTCTACGACAAGGATGGGAAGTACCTTCGCAGTCTGGGCGGCCCGACCAAGTATGGCAACGCCTGGTTCTCGGGCATCAACAGCTATGGCGACGTCGTGGGCTCGAACACGCACGACTGGGGCATCTGGCAGGGTGTGGTCAGCAAGGATCAGGGGTTCGGTGCCGCCGTCCATGGCTTTCCGGATGACGAGTACGGCGGCTACTTCACCGCCGCGTACGGCTATGGTCTCAGTGACAACGGCTATGTGGTGGGCTGGGCCACCAGCAGTGTGGACCAGCGTCACCGGGGCTATGTGCGCCAGCCGGACAACTCCATGCTGGAGATCGGCACCTTCGGCGGCCCCGAGAGCGATGCTTATGCCGTCAACAACCATGGCGTCGCGGTCGGTGCGGCAGACCTGGCAGATGGTAGCCACCACGCGTTCACCTACCGCCAGGGCGTCATGAAAGACTTGGGCACTTTCGGCGGCCCGTCCTCATGGGCCGCCGACATCAACAACGCGGGTCAGGTGGTTGGCGAGGCTCAGTTGGCGGACGGTACGTCTCGCGCGTTCCTGTACGAAAAGGGCCAGATGAAGCAGATCCCCACGCCGGAGGGGGCCAGCGCGTCCGCCGCTGCGATCAACCGGCATGGTTGGGTGTTGGGCTCGTACACGATTGGCGACGTCTCGACGCCGTTCCTCTACGACGGCGAAGCGGTCTACCCGGTGGCCGACCTCCTGCCCGCCACCGAAAAGAAGACATGGACGCTTCGCTCGGTGATGTCCATCAACGACAAGGGTTGGTTGTTGGCCAACGGCTACCAGGCAGGCGATGTGCACGACACCGTGCTGCTGCTCAAGCCCACGAAGGCCCAGCGCCGCTGAGTGGGGTGGAGTCCCGGACCGGGGCGGATCGCCCCCATGCGGCGCCTGACGCGAGAATGCGATCTGCGGTGGAGCAGGGCCGCCTTGGGGGGGTCAGTGGCCCGTGGCCAGCCCCTGCAGCGCCAGGGGCGCCAGCGCGGGCCCGCGCCGGCCGGTGCCCCGGGCGCTTGTCACCAGATCCAGCGTTATCAGCATCAACCGGCGCAGCGCCTCCCAGGGCTCATCGGGCCAACCGGGATGGCGCAGGCCCTTGATGAGCCCGTCGCAGGTGCTGGCGGCCTCCACCAGCGCTGCCAGCGCCGCGTCGTCGACACCGGGCAGGGCCGACTCGAAGGCTCGCTCCTTGTCGCCCCAGACTCGGGCTTCGCGCAGCGCCATCGGCAAGGGCTTGCCGCCTGCCATCGCATCGCGGGCGCGCTTGAGCGATCGGATGTCTTCGGCCAGCGTCCAATGCACCAGGACCGGCGCTTCGCCTTCGGCCTTCAAGCCGTCGAGCATGCGCAGCGCGCGTGACGCCTGGCCCGCGAGCACCGCGCTGCCGAGCTGGAACACATCGAAACGGGCCACGTCGAGCACGGCGGACTCGATCTGCTCGAAGCTCAGCTCGCCTTCTGGATGCAGCAGTGCCAGCTTCTGCAGCTCCTGGTGGGCGGCCAGCAGGTTGCCTTCCACCCGGTCGGCGAAGAACGCCAGCGCCCTCTGCCCAGCTTCGCCGGGGGCCACACGCTGCCCCTGCTTGGCCAAGCGCTGGGCGATCCAGCTGGGCAAGGCGTGGCGCTCGATCGACTCGACCTTCACCATCACGCCCGCGCGGTCGAGTGCGGCTACCCAGGCGCCCTTCTGCGTCTGCCAATCGAGTTTGGGCAGGTGGACGATGGTCAGCACCTCTTCGCTCAATTGCTCGCAGTAGGCCTGCAGGGCCGCTGAGCCTTCCTTGCCCGGTTTGCCGGTGGGGATGCGGATCTCGATGATCTTCTTGTCGGCGAACAGCCCCATCGATTGGGCAGCGCCGAGCACGCCGCTCCAGTCGAAATGCGCACCGCTCACGGTGAACACCTGGCGTTCCGAAAAACCTGCGGCGCGTGCGGCAGCGCGCAGCGCATCGGCGGCCTCCTGCGCCAGCAGCGGCTCGTCGCCCTGGATGGTGTAGAGCGGCTTCAGGCCACCGCGCGACAGCGCGGTGGCGAGTTGGTCGGCGCGGACCTGCATCTGCCCTCAGCCGGCAGGCCGGGTGGCGGCCTGACCGACCGAGCGCCCGGCGGCGGACAGCATCTGCAGCAACTGCTGCGCGAGGTCCATCCGCATCTCGCGCACCAGCCCCGCCTCTTCGGTCTGCTTGGCGAGCGCGGCCGTCTCGTTGTAGCTCATGTCGCGCGTCAACTCGAGCTGCGTCTCCGGCAACTGGTTGGTGCCATCCGGCCGATCGAGGCGGAAACGAAGCATGACCCGGAGGCGGAACTCGCGGACCTGGCCCGCGGCCGTGGAGGCGGCCACCGTCCGATCGAAGCGTTCTTCGATGGCCAGCAGCACCACCTCGGCATCTTTCGGCTGCGCCACGACGCTGACGCTGCGCGGCAGTGACTGCCGCAGCGCCTCGGCCATCGGCGAATTCGGCTTGAAGCCGCTGATCGCCAGCTTCGAGAACGGCATCTCGGCAGGGCGTCGCAGTGCGAAGCCGCAGCCCGCCAGCGACAGACTCAGCGACAGCGTCAGGCTGCCGAGCGCGGCCAGGCAGAGCGTGCGGCGCGACAAGGTCACGGTCAGACCACCACGTTCACCAGACGACCCGGCACGATGACGACCTTCTTCGGCGCCTTGCCTTCGGCGAACTTGATGAAGTCCGGGCTGGCGAGCGCGGAGGCCTCGATCGCGGCCTTGTCCGCGGTGGCGGGCACCTTGATGGCGCCGCGCAACTTGCCGTTGACCTGCAGCATCAACTCGATCTCGTCTTGCACCAGCGCGGCCTCGTCGACCACCGGCCACGGCGCATCGAGCAGGTCGCCCAGCTGAGTGGCGTAGCCAAGGTCTGCCCACAGCGCGTGGGTGATGTGCGGGCAGGCGGGATACAGCCCCCGCAGCAGCACCGAGAACCCTTCGCGCAGCACGGCGGCGTCACCGGCATCACCGGCGCGGGGCGAGAAGCCTTCGAGTGCATTCAGCAGCTTCATCGCCCCAGAGACGACGGTGTTGTACTGCATGCGCTCGTAGTCGTACGAGATCTGCTTGAGCACGAGGTGCACCTCGCGCCGCAGGGCCTTTGCGTCCCCCGACAGCTCAGCGGTGTCGGTGGTGCTCTTGAGCAACTCGGCGTGCTTGGCGCCGAAGGCCCACACCCGCTTCAGGAAGCGGTGAGCCCCCTCGACGCCGGCGTCGTTCCACTCCAGTGTCTGCTCGGGTGGCGACGCGAACATCACGAACAGGCGCGCGGTGTCGGCGCCGTAGCGGTCGATCAGCTCTTGCGGATCGACGCCGTTGTTCTTGGACTTCGACATCGTGCCCACGCCTTCATAGGCGATGGCCGAGCCATCGCTCTTGAGCTTGGCGCCGGTGATCTTGCCGCCTTCGTCGAACACGTTCTCGACCTCGTGCGGCCAGAAGTATTCGATGCCCCCCTTGTCGGTGCGCCGGCTGTAGATGTGGTTGAGCACCATGCCCTGGGTCAACAAGCGCTTGAAGGGCTCGTCGACCTGCACCAACCCGATGTCGCGCATCACCTTGGTCCAGAAACGCGCGTACAGCAGGTGCAGGATGGCATGCTCGATGCCGCCGATGTACTGGTCCATCGGCATCCAGTACTTCGTGCCGTCACCCACCATCTGCTGGTCGTTTTTCGGGTCGCAGTAGCGCATGAAGTACCACGACGAATCAACGAAGGTGTCCATCGTGTCGGTCTCGCGCCGAGCGGGCTTGCCGCAGCAGGGGCAGTCGACCTTCAGGAAGGCTTCGCACTTGTTCAGCGGGTTGCCGGAACCATCGGGGATGAGGTCTTCGGGCAGCACCACCGGCAGGTCCTTCTCGGGCACCGGCACCGGGCCGCAGGATTCGCAGTGGATGATCGGGATCGGCGTGCCCCAGTAGCGCTGGCGGCTGACGCCCCAGTCGCGCAGGCGCCAGGTGGTCTTCTTCTCACCCAGACCCTTGGCGGCCAGCATCTCGGCCACCTTGTCGACCGCCGGCTTGTAGGCCAAGCCGTCGAGCACGCCCGAGTGGATGCAATGGCCACGCTGCTTGTCGCCGTACCACTCTTCCCACGCGCTGGCGGAGTAGGCGTGGCCGTCGATCGCCACCACCTGGTGGATCGGCAGGCCGTACTTCTTCGCGAACGCGAAGTCGCGCTCGTCGTGTGCCGGCACGCCCATCACCGCGCCGTCGCCGTAGCTCATCAGCACGTAGTTGCCGACCCACACCTCGACCTGCTCGCCGGTCAGCGGATGCGTGACCTTCAAACCGGTCGGCACGCCCTTCTTCTCCTGCGTGGCCAGCTCGGCTTCGGTGGTGCCGCCCTGCGCGCATTCGGCGATGAAGGCGGCCACGGCCGGGTTCGACGAGGCGGCGTGGGCGGCCAGCGGGTGCTCCGGCGCGACCGCGCAGAAGGTGACGCCCATGATGGTGTCGGCCCGCGTCGTGAAGACGTAGAGCTTGCCTTCCTGGATGAGCGCGCCATCGGCCCCGTGGATCTGGTGCGGGAAGGCAAAGCGCACGCCTTCGCTCTTGCCGATCCAGTTCTCCTGCATCAGGCGCACCCGCTCGGGCCAGCCGGCGAGGTAGTTCTTGTCCTCGGGGTTGGCCACGGCCGAGAGCAGCTCATCGGCGTACTGCACGATGTTCAGGTAGTAGCCTGGGATCTCGCGCTTTTCCACCAGCGCGCCCGAGCGCCAGCCGCGCCCGTCGATCACCTGCTCGTTGGCCAGCACGGTCTGGTCGACCGGGTCCCAGTTGACGACCTGGGTGCGGCGCACCGCGATGCCCTTTTCCAGCATCTTCAAGAACAGCCACTGGTTCCACTTGTAGTACGCCGGCGAGCAGGTGGCCACCTCGCGCGACCAGTCGATCGCCAGGCCCATGGCCTGCATCTGGCCCTTCATGTGGGCGATGTTCGAGTAGGTCCACGCGGCCGGCGGCACCTTGTTCTTCATTGCCGCGTTTTCGGCCGGCAGACCAAAGGCGTCCCAGCCCATCGGCATCAGCACGTTCATGCCCTTCATCCGCAGCTGCCGGGTGAGCATGTCGTTGATCGTGTAGTTGCGCACATGGCCCATGTGCAGCTTGCCCGAGGGGTACGGCAGCATCGAGCAGGCGTAGAACTTGGGCTTGCTCGCGTCTTCCGTGACGCGGTAGGCGTCACGGGCGTTCCAGTGCGCCTGGGCGGCGCTTTCGACCTCGGCGGGGACGTATTTCTCGTTCATCCCCGGATTATGAAGGCTGCCCCTGCGGGCGCAGGCCAGAGGTCGGCTCCCCGAGTTATGGCGAGCTGAGGGCGATCGCCCCGGGGCTGCTGGGCGGCGGATATCCTGCCGCTTCGGCCGCTACTTCGGCTCTTACTTCGGCGCGCTGGCTGCGGGGCCGCCGGCAGTGATGAAGCCGATGCGCGACAAGCCGGCTTGCTGCAGCAGGCCGATCAGCTCGGCCACGCGCCCGTAAGGCACCGTGGTGTCGGCGCGCAGTTGCACTTCAGTCGCAGGATCGCGGCCCGCCGCGCGTTCGGCCTGCTGTCTCAGCTCGTCTGATGACACCGGTTGTTCACCGACGAAGAGCTGGCCCTTGGCGTCGATCGCCAGCGCGAGCACCACCGGCGTGTCGGGAGAACGACCGCCTTCGACCTTGGGAAGGTCGAGCCGCAGGCTGGAGCTCATCAACGGCGCTGTGATGATGAAGATCACCAGCAACACCAGCATCACGTCGATGAGCGGTGTCATGTTGATGTCGCTCATCGGGCTGGGGGCCCGGGTGCGTTCGAGGCGGCCGAATGCCATCTCAGCGCCCCCCACCTGCCGCGCGCGGCACGCCGCCCAACGCCGCAGCCCCTTCCGGGGTCTTGCGCGGTTCCGGTTGGGCCGGGCCGCAGCCGGCGCCGCCCCGCGGGGCAGTGGCCTTCAGGGAGCGCAGCGGGCTCATTGAAGCGCGATCTCGCGCAGATCGTGGGCGAAGCCTTCGAGCTCGGCTTCGCAGGCGCCCAGCCACTTGCCGAACACGTTGTAGGCCAGCACCGCTGGAATCGCCACCGCCAGGCCGGCGGCCGTCATGACCAGCGCCTCGCCCACCGGGCCGGACACCTTCTCGATCGAGATGCCGCCCGACGTGGCGATGCCGATGAGGGCATGGTAGATGCCCCAGACGGTGCCAAACAGGCCGACGAAGGGCGCGGTGGCTCCGACCGAGGCCAGAAACACCTGGCCCATCTGCAGGTGGGCCAGACCGGCGTGCAGCGCATCGCGAAGCCGCCGGGTGAGCTGCGATTCGACCGCCCCTTGCGACTGCAACGTGCCGGCATCCGGCCGGCGGAAGGCTGCATCAGCCAGAGGCGCGATCACGCCTTCACGGTCGAGGGCGGCCAGGCGCTCGCGGGCCGCCTGACGATCCGGCGCGTTCCAGAAGGCGTCGATGGCGCGCCGCAGGTCGACCCGGGTACGGTGCAGCACCCAGGTCTTCCAGAAAATCAGCACCCAAGCGCCGACCGACATCGCCAACAGCAGCAGCGCCACCGAGCGGCCGATCGCATCGCTTTGGAACCAGAAGCCTTGCAAACCTTCCATTGCCGCCTTCCGTCAGATACCGAGCACGTCGGCCATCGAATACAGGCCCGGCGCGCGGCCATTCAGGAATCGCGCCGCCCGCAGGCTGCCCTGGGCGAAGCCCACACGGCTGGTCGCCTTGTGGCTGATCTCGACGCGCTCGCCGGTGCCGGCAAACAGCACGGTGTGGTCGCCGACGATGTCGCCGCCACGCACCGTGGCAAAGCCGATGGTCTGGGCGTCGCGCTCGCCGGTGACCCCTTCGCGGCCATAGACGGCGTGGGTCTTCAGGTCGCGGCCCAGGGCCTGCGCCACCGCTTCGCCCATCGCCAGGGCGGTGCCGCTGGGGGCGTCTACCTTGTGGCGGTGGTGCGCCTCGATGATCTCGATGTCGTAGCCTTCGTTCAGCGCCTTGGCGGCCATGTCCAGCAGCTTCAGCACGACATTGACGCCCACGCTCATGTTGGGCGCCATCACGATGCCGATGTCGCGCGCTGCCGCGGAGATCTCCGCCTTTTGCGCTTCGGTGAAGCCGGTGGTGCCGATCACGAGCGGGATGCCGCGCTGGCGGCACACCGCCAAGTGGGCCAGCGTGCCTTCAGGGCGGGTGAAGTCGATCAGCACCTGCGCATCGGCGAGGCCCCGAGACAGGTCGTCCGTCACCTGCACGCCGCTGGCGCGTCCGAGCCAGGCCGTCGCGTCCTGGCCGATGACCGGGTTGCCCGCGTGGGCCAGCGCACCGGCGAGGGTGCAATCGGGCGCGTTGAGCACGGCTTCGATCAGCATGCGGCCCATGCGGCCGCTGGAACCGGCGATTGCGACGCGCAGCATCAGTTCCCCAGCGGCGGGTAGCTGCGGATCGCCCCTTGCGGCGCGGTGTTCGCGGCGGTTGTTTCCACCTTGGGCGGCGGCGGCAGGGCTTGGCGCTCTTCGTCGCTCAATTCCAGCTTGGGCGTGGAGCCGCGGGAGGGCCGGCTGATCGATGCGACGAACTCCAGCTCGCTCGGCAGATCGGGCGCCTGGACCGCCTTCACCACGTCGTTCTCGAACACCACCACCACCGAGCGTTGTTGCGGCTCAGTGCCTTGGCGGCGGATCACGAAGACGTAATCCCAGCGCTGGGCGTGGAAGGCATCGGCCAGCAGCGGCGAGCCCAGCACGTCGCGCACGCGATTGCGCGGGGTGCCGGGCTTGATGGCCGCGATCTGCTCGCGCGTGACCACGTTGCCCTGCACCACCTCGACGCGGTACGGCGTGACGACGCTGGTGATGCCATCGCTCATCGTGCGGGTGATCAGCGTGCAGCCGCCGAGAGCGGCCAAGCCCAGCAGCGCAGCGGCCAAGGGAACGATGCGGGGAAGTCGGATCGGGGGCATGAAGGTAGGCACGAGGTGCCGGCGGGCCAGGGCGCTGGGGGCCGCCCGGTGGTGGGGGCGCACAGGCCCCGGCAGTGGGCCGGGCTGGCTATGATGCGACGATTCTAGCGGCCTGCCTTGGCCGTCCCCGGACGCGAAAGCCTCACCATGCCCACCCACGTCGACGAACTCAAGAGCAGCGGCCTGAAGGCCACGCTGCCCCGATTGCGCATCCTCGAGATCTTCCAGAAATCGCCGGTGCGGCACATGACGGCGGAAGACGTGTTCAAGGCACTGCTGGTCGAGGGCTCGGACATCGGCTTGGCCACGGTCTACCGCGTCCTGATGCAGTTTGAGCAGGCGGGGATCCTCGCGCGCAGCCATTTCGAGTCGGGCAAGTCGGTTTTCGAGTTGAACGAGGGCCAGCACCATGACCACCTGGTCTGCCTGACCTGCGGACGCGTCGAGGAATTCTTCGACCCCGAAATCGAAACCCGTCAGCGCGCAGTGGCGCAGGCGCGTGGGTTCGAGTTGCACGACCACACGTTGGCCTTGTACGCCGTGTGCACCAAGGCCGAATGCGAGCACCGGCCCTCCGCGGGCGGCGGCTCGACGGCCGTCAAGGGTCCCTGAGGGCGTCCATCGCCGCCTGGTGGCGGCCGATGAATTCCTGGTAGGTATCGATCCCTCGCAGCTGCAGGATGGTGTTGCGCACTGCGGCTTCGACCAGCACCGCCAGGTTGCGGCCGGCATCGACCGCGATCACCACTTTGCGCACCGGGATTTCGAGGATTTCCTCGTACAGCGGCTCATAAGGCAGGCGCTCGAACTCGCGCTCCATCGTCTCTTTGCGCACCAGGTGCACGATGAGCTTGAGCCGCATCTTGCGGCGCACCGCGGTCTCGCCAAAGATGGCCTTGATGTCCAGCAGGCCGATGCCCCGCACCTCCAGCAGGTTCATCAGCAGGTCGGGGCAGCGTCCCTCCAGCGTCGTCTGTGAGACGCGGTAGAGATCCACCGCATCATCGGCCACGAGCCCATGACCGCGTGAGATCAGCTCCAGGCCGAGTTCGCTCTTGCCCAGGCCGGATTCCCCCGTCAGCAGCACGCCCAGCCCGAGGATGTCCATGAACACGCCATGGCGGGTGGTTCGCTCTGCAAACAGCTGGCTGAGATACGAGCGCACCACGTCGATCACGTGGCCCGCCGAGGCGGTGGTGATGAACAGCGGGATCTCGGCGCGGTCACACATCGCGACCAGCCGGTCGGGTGCGCGCTGATCGTCGGCGACGATGATCACCGGCGGCTCGAGCGTGACGATGCGCTGGATGCGCCGCTCGAGCACGTCCGGCGGTGCATCGTTCAGGTAGGCCACCTCGCGCCGCCCCACGAGCTGGACGCGGTAGGGGTGGATGTAGTTGAGGTAGCCCACCAAATCGGCCGCCGAGCGCGCGTCGCGCACGGCGGCTTCGTCAAACCGTCGCTCGGGGTGGGCGTGACCGGCGATCCACTCCCAGCGCAGGGAGGGTTGGTGCTCTTCGAACAGCGCTTCGGCGCTGATGGAGATCGGTTTCACGAGTGGAGAGCCCCCATACCCCGGTGCCGTGGCCGAGCGGATGCCGACCCGATGCGCCACCGGAGCCGATCCCGCGTCGCCCGCAGGCTGCCAGTGCACCGCGAGGGGGCGGCCGGCGCCAGTGGGCGAGCAGGCTTCATGTCGTCGTCAGGCGACGGACTTCAGCGGTTCCCAGTCGGCGATCAGCCGATGCACCGTCGCCGCGTCCGGCGCCGACTTCAGTTTGTCGCGCAGTTCCCGGTCCGACAGCAGTTCGGCGATCTCGGACAGGATTTCGAGGTGGCGCTGCGTGGCCGCCTCGGGCACGAGCAGGAAGATCAGCAGGCTGACCGCCTCATCGTCTGGCGCATCGAAGGGGATGGGGTTCTGCACCCGCAGCACCGCGGCCAACGGGTTCTTCAGCCCCTTGACCCGACCATGCGGCACGGCCACCCCATGGCCCAAGCCGGTCGACCCCAGGCGCTCACGCGCAAACAGGTTGTCGGTGACGGTGGCACGGGCGATGGCGTGCTGGTTTTCGAACAGCAGGCCCGCGTGCTCAAAGGCGCGCTTCTTGCTGGTGGCATCCACACCCACCAGCACGTTGTCCACGGGCAGGATGGCGGCAAGGCGGTTCATCAACGGCTCTCTCGACAACAAGATCAATGGGCGTCTGTGTCTTTCGGCCGGTGATCCCTCCGGCTTTAAGGGTGCGGATTATAGAAATCTGACGCATCCCACAAGACGTCAACGTCAGTCTTCTCAGGGGGGTTGACCTGTCTAGATGCTGCGTTGCAGCAACAGTCTAGCGAGTTGACGCCCCGATGGGCGATTTTCTTTGTCAACAAATAGCAAGGCGACCACGGGGGTCGCCTGTCGAGGGGAAGACCGGGGCGAACGGCCCTTTCAGAAGGCCAGCGCCCCGAGGGGGAGGTCAGGTGGCAGCGTCCATGTGCTTGACCGACTCGTGATGATGGTCTTGCAGCCGGTCCTTGTGGCGGCAGACCTGGCGGTCGAGCTTGTCCATCAGCTGATCGATGGCGGCATACAGGTCCTCATGCGACTGCTCGACGAAGATGTCGCGACCTTTGACGTGAAGGGTCACTTCGGCCTTCTGCCTGCGTTCCTTTTCCTTCAGCTTTTCCACCGTCAGCAGCACATTCACATCCACCACCTGGTCGAAGTGGCGCGTGACGCGCTCGAGCTTGGTGAGCACGTACTCGCGCAGAGCAGGTGTCACTTCCAGATGGTGTCCGCTGATCGTCAAGTTCATCGAGGCCTCCTGGCAAGGAAAGGGTTACCACCGCACCGGCTTAGGCCAAGCCGGTTCATGACGTCCTGATGACGCCACCGGTCCGATCCAGTGTGCCCCCGGGCCCACGCTTTGACAAGGAAAAGCGGCGGTGTCAACGCCGGTTAGACTGTGCCGTTTCGTGCAAATGCACGGTACTTGGCGGCGTCATAATCTGCCGCTTCCTTACATCTGAAACACCACCGTGGACAGTTCCCACCCTCGGTGACCGCCTGCTCCAGCCGCCAACGGGCCTGATGCCCGTGGACGTTGCCAGGGTGGGCGGTTGCCCCGAACCCACCCTTTGAGTGACTACGCGGCGCTGCCCCCAGCAGGCAGCCCGCTCTGCTGGAGCCCCCATGCTCAACGTCTTCACGCTGGACAAAGGCCGCTTGTCGGGCCGGTTGCTGCAAGAAGAGATCGATTCCGCCGATGAACTCGCGGAAGTCCAGCCTGTCTGGGTCGACCTGGAAGCGCCCACCGCCGAGGAAATCGGCTGGATCGCCGGTCGCTTCGGCCTGCGCATTCCCGACAACATCGTCGATGACGACCTGGAGGAATCAGCGCGGTTCTACGAGGAAGACAACGGTGAGCTGCACATCCGTTCCGACTTCTTGATCGACGACGATGTCACGCCGCGCAACGTGCGGGTGGCCTTCATTCTTTACAACAACGTGCTGTTCTCGATCCACGCCGAGGACTTGCCGGTGTTCCGCCTGTTGCGCCTGCGGGCCCGCCGCATCCCGGCGCTGATCGAAGACGCGAAGGATGTGTTGCTCAAGCTCTATGACGCCGACGCCGAGTATTCGGCGGACGCGTTGGAAAGCATCTATCTCAGCCTGGAGAAAGTCAGCGCCCGGGTGCTGAAAGAAGAGGTCGACGACCGTGCTGCCGGTGAAGCGCTGGGTGCCATCGCGAAGGAAGAAGATTTGAACGGCCGCATCCGCCGCAACGTGATGGACACCCGTCGCGCGGTGAGCTTCATGATGCGCAGCCGCATGCTCAATGCCGAGCAATTCGAAGAGGCGCGACAGATCCTGCGCGACATCGATTCGCTGGACTCGCACACGGCCTTCCTGTTCGACAAGATCAACTTCCTGATGGATGCGACGGTCGGTTTCATCAACATCAACCAGAACAAGATCATCAAGATCTTCTCGGTCGCCTCGGTGGCGCTCCTGCCGCCCACGCTGATCGCCAGCGTCTACGGCATGAACTTCCAGCACATGCCCGAGCTGAACTGGAGCTACGGCTACTACTTCGCCATCGCGTTGATGATCGCGTCCGTCGCGGCGCCGTTGCTGTATTTCCGCAGCAAGGGCTGGATGCGGTAACCCCCTTCAAGCAGGCCGCGTCGGCCGGCGCCAATCGGTCACGATCGTCGCGTCCGGTTTCAACTGATTCGGGTCGCGTGGCTCAATGCTGCGCTGCACTCGAACGAAGAGCGGGGCATGAACACCCTGCTCGCTGCCGGTCTCGTCGCCCTCGCTGCGACTGCCAGCTCTCCGGCGCTGGCGCAGTTCAACCTGGTGCCCTCGCCGCTCGCGCTCAGCGCCGGCACCGTTTCGGAGGCCCAGTCAGCGCAGGACTACCGACGCGATGCGGCGAAGCGGGTGTACGAATCGTTTCCCACCCACATCCACCGCGGCAAGCTGCCGCCGCTGATGTACGCCATCGCCATCACCGAGGCCGACATCGACGCCGCCGGGCGCGTGACCGAGGTCCGCATGGTGCGAGAACCCGCCGCGGCGAAAGAGGTGGGCCCCTGGGTGCTGGCCTTGCTGCGCAAGACGCAGTTCCCGGCGCTGCTGCGCATGGACCGTGTCACCTACCGCGAGATCTGGCTCGTCGACAAGACCGGCAAGTTCCAGGTCGACACCCTCACCGAGGGCCAACGCAGCGGCAATTGATGGACGGGAGGTGCGGGTGTCGGCGGCGGCCGCAGCTGCCGCGTTGCTGACGGTAGAAGCCTTCGGCTGGATCGTCTCGCGTCGCGGGACGGCCGCCAGAATGGCGCAAAGCCCCACGCGCAACCCATGCCAACACCCTATCGGGCCCTGGTGATCTGCCCGGCCCTGACCGCCTGGGCCGCCCTGGTCCTCGCAGCCCCATCGGCTTCCACCCCGCCCTCCAACGGCGCCGCTTCCGGGGCCTTGACACTGTTACTGCCGCTGCAAGGCAGCGGCGCGGGCCCAGGCGGCGGCATCCTGAAGCTCGACGACATCAACGACAGTCGCTGTCGTGCCGCCGAGCGTTGCGGCCGGGCCGCTGCAGCTTCCCGCGATGCGGTGGTGCAGCTCACCGTCCAGTCGCCGGAGGGGCGTCGCTATGCCGCCACCCTGGCTCTCGGCGCGGCCCCAGGCCGGCCCAGCCGCTCGGCGCCTGCGTCGGCCCGGATGGGCGATTGGCTGGTCGAGTTGCTGGCGATCACGCCGGAAGGTCGCGAGCTCCCCTCTGATGGCCCGGCTGGGCGCCCGCAGACAGCGTCCCTGCGCGTCACCCCGGCCGATCGGGTGAGCCTGGGCGCAGGGCAGGTGGCGGACTTGCCGCGCGCGGGTGCGCGCCTTCGCGTTCTGTCGATCGATGACCACCGCTGCCCACCCGGCGTGGCCTGCGGGGTGGCCGGGTATGTGCAAGTCGAGACGGAGATCAGCGCGCCCGGCGTGCCTGCCGAGCGGATGACCTGGGGCGCCCCCACCGACGCGGTCGCGGTGCGAACCTGGCGCGGCCACGACATCGCCTGGTGCGGCGTGCCACCGCCGCGCGGTGTGCGCGGTGTGGAGGGCGGCGGCCAGCCCCCGTTGCAGGCTGAGTTCTTCGTCGGCCCGGCCTCTGGGCAGAAGGCGTCAGCCCCCGCCCCGGCAGGCGCGGTGTGCTCACCGGCCCTGCCGTGAGGGCTTGGCGTTAGGGCCTGGCCGCTGCATCACCAGCGGTAGCCGAGCGCTTGCCCGGCGCGCGCCGCGCGCCGGTTCAACCAGGGCACGGCGAGGCTGGCCATGAACAGCGCCACGATCGGGCCGTTCGGCTTGAACAGAGCGTATTGCCAGCCGAAGGCGCCCAACGCCACCACGACGGCGAACGCGATGCGGTGGCGGGTGTGACGCGGCGTGGTCATCGGGTCGCTGATCATGAAGAAGGCGAACAGCAGCAACGCGCCGTTGTCCAGCTGGTGCCAGATGGACCAGGGGTTGAGCCCCAGGTACAGCGCGCGGGCCGCGACCAGCCCCGCAAAGGTGCCCAGGAACACCCAGCTCGCATCGGCCCGACGGGCCTTCGACGACACGACCGCGCCCAGCAGCATCACGCCCAGCGCCAACGCGGCACTGTGGCCCCATTGGCCGGGCGAGAGCCAGGCCCCGGGCAAGACATAGCCGGCGATGACCGCACCGAGGTTCGCCGGGTTGAACCGGTGGGCGCTGCCGGCGTCTGGCTGATCGGGCACGAAGCGGTAGCGCCAGATGAACTTCGACGAGATCGCCACGGCTGCCAGCAGCGGGTGCACCCACAGGTTGTCGGCGCGCACCAGCAGTGACAGGCCGAAGCCGGTGATCACCGCCGACAACACCCCGCGTTCCTTCAGGCCGGTGGCACGCAGCCAGAGCCATTGGCTGATCAGCGCGCTGGCAAAGCACGCCATCACCTGCCAGGCGCCGAGCGCGAAGTCGCACCACAGGGCGCCGGCCAGCAGCAAGCTGGCTTGGAACACCGCCTGGAACAGGCGCGCGTCCAGTGTCCCGATGCCCCGTGTCACCGCGCTGAAGGCTCTCGGCCGCCGCCATTCGAGCCAGTTCGGCCGGCCCAGCCGTGCGGCGCTCATTCCCACAGCGTGCTCCACCAACGGTCGCTGCCCGACGAGCCGGCGGCCCGCAAACCGGCGAGCTGGCGGCTCTTGTCCAAGGGCCATCCCGTCAGGTCGTGCAGCGCCAGTGCTTCCTTCTGCTGCCGGTCTTTCACCTGCCGTCGATAGGCCTCCGCCTCGGAACACTGCATCACGCCGGTGTACGGGTGGCGCAGCACATAGCGTGTCTGGAAGTTCTGCTGGTCCGCCGTCTCGATGAAGGCCAGGTCTTCGGGGAAGGTGTCGCGGGTGTAGCGCAGGTGAAGCCGCGTCAGCATCACCTGCTGGCCCACGTTGCGGCCCAAGCCACCGGCCACGCCGGTGTTGCCTGGCGGGTTGATCCAGAAGACGCCGGCGCTGCGCAGCTCATCGGGTGTGAGGGGGTCGGCGGCGCAGGGGTCGCACCAGCCCATGTTCCAGAAGTGCTCGGTGAAGACCACCCGGCCGCCCTCGCGCGCCCATTGGCGATCGAACAGCGCCTGGTAGAAGCGGCCGAAATCGCCCCGGATGCCCACCGGCAGGTCCATGTTCGCCGGCAGCTTCACCGTGCGGTAGTTGCTGGCCTCCACACGACCCTGGCGCGTCAACATGTAGACGACCAGGTCCTGCGGCCCTTGGGCATTGAGCATGCCCAAGCGAAGCGGCAGCATGAATCGGCGGCTCTCGAAAGCGAACTGCAGCGGCCTCAGCTTGGTTGAGCCGCTGCGGGCCTGGTTCTTCAGATTGACCTTGGCCACGAAGAACTTGAGGCCCTGGCGGATGTAGGGGGCCAGGGCCTTCGACGCGCCTGCGGGCAACCGGTAGCCGTTGCCGGTGAGCCAGGTCTCCAGCCCATCGCTCTCCGTGGCCGAGAGGATGACGATGTCGTACTCACCCACGCTGAATTGCTCTTCGACCTTGACGCCCAAGGCCGCCGCGGTCGGTGCGGGGGCGGCAGGCGCGGCCTTCATGGACGACTCCGACCGGTCTTTCAGCCTCTCGAGCTCGCGCTGCGCGCAAGGGTTGTCGTCGTGGTATTCGGTCAGGCGGGGGGCCGACCAGCCGTCGACGCGCGTGAAGATGGCCGGATCGCCCACATGCACCTGCTCGCGTTTGAGCACCGTGGGCACCGGCACCACCAGTGCGAATTCGTCCAGCGGGCCGCTGTAGTCGTTGGCCATTGAGATCACGGTGCGGTCGCCGTCGCGGGCCATGATGACCTGGCTGGCCCGGTTGAACAGGCCGGCGTCGGCCCGGCCGACATAGAAGCCGCAAAACGCGTGCGCGGTGGGGGCGGCCAGCAAGGTGGCCCCCGCGACGAGGGGGGCGACCAGCCGCATCACGCCGGCGGAAGCGCGGCGGCACAGGGGGGAAAGCAGGGGCACAGGAATCTCCTGGAATCAGTGGGTGACCCAGGCTGATACGGGCCAGCGGCGAAAACGGGGTTGAAGTGCCCGACCCGAGCTGGGGGGGCTGGGATGGATTCACCGCGTAACCCCGTGGCTGCGGCTCGCACGTATCAGAGGCCATGAGCTGTGTGGCAGACTGGCCGGCGCCCGTGAAACAAGCCGCCGCCCGCATCGATCGCTTCACCGACGCGTCCGACGACGCGCTGGTTCGGGCATTCGCGGGCGGCGAGGCGTTGGCTTTCGATGAGCTCTATGCCCGCCACGAGCAGGCGCTCTACCGTTTCGTTCGGCGCTTGCTGGGGCGTGATCTGGCCTCGCAGGCCGACGAAGTCTTTCAGGACACCTGGTTGCGCATGATCCAGGCGGCACCCCGCTGGGCGCCCCAGGGCGCGCGTTTTCGAACCTGGTTGTTCACCATGGCCCACCATCGTGCGATCGACATGCTGCGGCGCAGTGGCCGCGAAGTGAGCGGGTCGCAGGACGAGACCGACGGCGAGCCCTTTGCGCCGCCCGGCGAGCCTTGGTTGGACTGGCCTGCCCCCTCTGCCGCCGCCCCTGACGAACTGGCCTTCTGGCAACGCGCCGGGCAGCGCCTGCTGGGCTGCCTGGAAGAACTGCCGCTGCCGCAGAAGGCGGCCTTCTTGCTGCATCACGAAGACGAGCTGAGCGTGGCGGAGCTCGCGGCCGCCTTGGGCATTGGTTTCGAGACGGCCAAGAGCCGGCTGCGCTATGGACTCGCGAAACTGCGCACCTGCATGGGGGCCTACCTGCCGGCTGCCGAGATGAAAGGAGGCGGCCATGAGCGCGCGACCGCCTGACCCCGCCACGTCGGCCGACGACGAGGGCGCGGACGCCCGCCTGCGCGCGGCCATGCAGCACGCGCCCGACGCTGAAGTGCGCCCGCCCGCGGCGTTGCGCCAGGCCGTGCTGCAGGCGGCGCGTGAGGCGCTGCCCGCTCGATCACCCTGGTGGAAGCGCTTGTTGGGCGAAGGGCCCGGCCTGCCGCGGGCCTGGACGGCGGCTGCCAGCCTCGGTGCCTTCGGCCTCGCGCTCAGCCTGGCCTGGCACATGAACAACGAGGCCCCCACATCCGAATACGAACCCATGGCCGCGGTGAGCGAATCGGCCCGGCCGGCACCCGCGGCGCCGCCTGCCGCCGCTGAAGCCAGCCCCAACGTCCCCACCGGGGAAAGCCGCGAAAGCGGCCCCACCCACCAGGCTGCCGACCGGGTGGCCCAGGCCCGGGAGCGCGAAGAGGTGGCGACGATCGCCGACGCTGCTTCGTTGACAAAGAAGCGAGACGCCGCCACCGCGTCGACCCTGCCGCCGGTGAGCCCGCAGCCGCCTGGCGCTGCGCCCGCACCTTCCCCCGCACCCGCACCCGCGCCGCTCGCCGCGGCCCCCGCCCCACCGCACGCCGTCGGTGCCACCGATGCCGCGAAGGTCAACGGCTTGGTGGAGGCGCGCCGGCGCGAACTGGAGTCTGTCCGTCAGGCACGGGCGGCGGAGGCTTCCGTGTCATCGCAAGGCGCCCAAGGGAAGTTGACGGCCAACCGTGATGACCGTGTGGTGGCGCCGGTTTCCGTGGCTGCCGCGCCGCCGTCGCCGTCACCTTCGCCCCAATCTCCCCCTGAAGCGGCGACACCGGCGACTGCCGGGGTGAATGCCGAGCCCGTTGCCAAGGCCGCGGCCCGTGCCGTCGCACCCGCGTCACCTGCCCCCGGCATGTCGCCTGCGCCGCGCGTGGCAGAACTGGCCGCGCCCAAGCCGCTGGGAGGCATTCGATCGCCCGAGTGGCCGCCATCGCTGGCCAACTGGCAGGTGGCGCTGGAGGCTTCGGCCCGGCCGACCGGCTGGAAGGTGCAGGGGCCGGCCGACCTGCCCGAGCCCTCGCGCGACTGGTGGCGCGCGATGCTGGCCGGCACGGCGGGGCGCTGGCAGGCCGGGGCGGGCGCACCGCCACCTGCCGCGCAAGGCGGACGCACCTGGCGCTTCCAGGGCCCCGACGGCGCGGCCTTTGCATTGACCTTGGCCGATGACGGCCAAGCCTGGTTGGTGGAAGGGCCGCAACAGGGCGGGCGCATCTGGCATGCGCCCTGGTCGGCGCGGCCCTGAGCGTGAGCGGCGGGCGCCTGCGCCCGAAACGGCCGAGCTTCAGTGACCCGGGGGTGTGGCCAGACGGCGCTGCAGCGCTCGTGTCAATGCGCCGATCAGCGGCAGTTTCGCGAACAGCTCTTCCGCGGTGTCCCAGTAATCGCGGTGCAGCGCGATGCGGCCGCTGACATCGAAATGCAGGTGGCTCGCGCCGTGGATCGTCAGCGCCCGGCCCCGCAGCGAAAAATTCATGTCCCAGATCAGCACCGCATCCGCCGCCGCGCCGATCACCTGGGTGATCGCGAAGCGGGGCGATTCCAGCGCCTCGAACATGTGGGCGTAGATGCGGCGCACGGCATCGAGGCCGGTCACGTCGTTGAACGGGTCTTTGAAGCGGGCCTGAGCGGCGTAGATGTCGCCCAGCCTGTCCAGGTCGGCCGGCGCCATCTGCTCGAAATAGGCCACGGCACGGGCAATGTGGGCTTCGGGATGTCGTGCGGTCATGGGCGAGGTCACAGGCCGGTGGCGCGGTGCACCAAGGCTTCGTAGGGGCCGGTCGGCAACCAGCGCAGGGCTTTCAGCAGCCAGGTGAAGCGACGCGGGAAGTGGATCTCGAAATCGCCGCGGGCCCAGCCGGCGATGATCGCGCGGGCTGCTTCGTCCGGCTCGATCAGGGCCGGCATGCGGAAGTCGTTGCCGGCGGTCAATGGGGTGCGCACGAAGCCCGGGTTCACCACCGACACACCAACGCGCGTTGGCGCCAGATCGAAGTGCAGCGATTGCGCCAAGTGAATCAACGCGGCCTTGGTCGGGCCGTAGGCCAGTGCCTTCGGCAGCGCCCGGTAGCCGGCCACGCTGGCCACGAGGCTGAAGTGCGCCGGTTGCTGGGCAGCGGCTTGTGCCCGCAGCGTGGGCAGCACGGCGCCCAGCACGTGCAGCGCACCCATCACATTGACCTGATGGTGGTTCAGCGCGGCGTCGAGGTCGAATTCGGTCGCGCGCATCGGTTGGTAGATGCCGGCGGCGAACATCACCATGTCCAGCCGACCGTGGCGCTGGCGCAGCGTGTCGGCGGCGGCCTGCACCTGGGCGCGGTCGACCACATCGAGCGGGATGGCTTCGGCGCCGGCATGCGTGGAGACGAAGTTGGCGAGGACCGTGTCGCTGCGGGCAGAGACGATCACCTGGGCGCCACGTGCATGCAAGGCTTTGGCGACCGCCAGACCGATGCCGCTCGAGGCTCCCACGAGCCAGACGATGCGGCCTGTCCAGTCGACGATCGGCGGGTTCAAGGACATGGTCGGCTCACGGCTTGTGGAAGGCGAGCGTGACCTCACCCAGGTCGATGCCGAACTTGCTCATCTTCGCCTTGTTCAGCATCACGCGGTCATCGACCAGCCACATCCAGTCGTCGAACTGCACATGCCAGACGCGGCCATCCACCGGCAGCGCAAGGGTGTAGCGCCAGTTCAGCGCATTGCCGCGCGCTTGGCCTTCGGCCTGGCCGACCACGTCATCGGCACGGCCGGTGTAGCGCCCATCCGGGCCGCGCGTCAGGTGCCACACGCGGCGCTGGGTTTGGCCGTCGCTGTAGCGGAAGTCTTCTTCCAGCGTGCCCTGCGCGCCATCCCAGCGGCCCACCAGATCGACGGTGAAGCGGCGCACCACCTTGCCACTGCGGTCGGTGAACACCCCGTGCGCGGTGAGGGGCCCGTTGAAGTACGTCTGCAGGTCGAGCGTGGGCTTTTCCTGCGCGTAGTCTGCCGGCGTGGGGCCGGCGCAGCCGGCCAGCGCGAGCGTGGCAGCGGCCAGCGCCGCCACCAGCGGGCGACGAGGAAGTGGGGTCATGTCGATGTCTCCAGGTATTCGCGATGTCGGATCCAACCCAGCCACAGGGCCGCCAGCGCGGCGAGCTTCAGGGCACACGGCAGCAGGGCATAGACCAGGGCCAGCGCCTGCTGGCCCGCCGGATCGGCCTGGCCGGGTTGGTAGCCCAGCCACTGCAACAGCGGCAGTGCCACGCCCGCGGCCAAAGCGAGATTGAGCTTGGTGGTGGCGTGCCACCAGCCAAAGGCCACACCATCGGCATGCCGCCCGGGTTGACGCAACTCGCCAGCCAGCATGGCGGGGGGCACACACAGGTCGGCACCGAGCGCCAGTCCGCTGGCCGCGCAGACGGCGGCGAACCACGCGCCGTCGCCTGGGCCCAGCACCGCGGCGCCCGCAAAGCTGACGATCGAGAGCCCCATGCCCGCCGCCCACGCACGCGCCAGCCCGAGCCGGGCGATCAAGCGCACCCACACCGGCAGCGACACGGCCGCGGCGCAGAAGTACAGGCCCAGCAGCCAGGGCTCTCCGCCCGGCCATTGCAGGCGATCGCGGATGTAGAACAGCACCAGCGTCGCCGGCAGCGCGCTGGCCACGCCGTTCAGAAGGTACAGGCCCAGCAAGCGACGAAAACCGTGCCACTGCCAGGGCACCCACACCGAAGGCTCGTCCGACGGCGTCTCCATCGGCTGTGGTGCGGGGGCGAACCGCAGCGCCATCACACCCAGCGCCAGCGTGGCCGCCAGGGCTGCCGCCGCCGCGCCCAGCCCCAGCACGCCCGGCAGGACGCTGGCGGTCACCACCCCCAACAGCCCGGCACCTTCGCGCCAGGCCACGACGCGGGCCCGTGCCGTGGGGTCGCCGCCCAGGCGGGCGCCCCAGGCCTGGTGCAGCACGCTCAAGCCGCTGTAACCCAGGCAGGCCGCCGTCAGCGTGATGCCGGCCCAGGCCAGCAGCGGCCCGGTGCCCTCGACCCGCGGAAAGAACAGCGCATGGAAGGCCAGCGCCAGCGCCGTCGCCGCGCCGCCCGCCGCAGCCAGCCGCCAGCCCGCAGGCGCATCGAGCAGCCGATCGACGAGCCGACCGATGCCGGGGTCGACCAACGCGTCCAGCACCCGCACCGCGAGCAGCAGCAGGCCCAGCGACGCCAGCGGGACGCCGTAGGTCGAGGCGTAATGGGGTGGCAGCTGCACATACAGCGGCAATGCCACGAAGGCCAGCGGCAGCCCCAGCAGGCCATAGCTCAGCCCTGGCGTCACACCCTGCATCGCCGTGCTGGCGGGCGCGGGCGCGGGCCGGGAGAGGGCCTGGTCGGCGTTCATCCGGTGGCCCCAAGCAGCGCCTGGCGCAGGCTCGGCTCGGAGGTCCACGGCGCCAGCCAGATGCCGAAGAACAGTTCGGCGAAGCGGGGGTCGCGCACCTCGCCACTGAATCGGCCGTTGGTGTGAAAGCGCGCGGCCTGTCCGGGCCACTGCACGCCGGTGATGCGGTCGCCGTCGTTCACGTCGGGGAACACCTGCGTCATCGCTGCGAGCCAGCGCGCGGCGGTGGCGTCGTCGATGGGGCCGGCGCGCCGCATCTCTGTCAGCGAGCGTTCAGCGATGCGGCTGCCCGACAGCGAGCGGCGGTAGTCGATGGCCAGCGCCAGGGGGCGGCGCGCGGCCTCAGCCGGTTTGAGGGGTTCGGGGGCCCAGAGGGTGATGTCGTAGATGTGCATGCCGAAGAACCGCATCCGCGCCTCGCCCTGGCGGTGGGGCGAGGTCGCTTCGGGCCATTCGGCGCGCAGCTCGGCCGGCGGCGTCGAGGCGCCTGCGGCCCATCCGGCGCGCGGCAGCACCAGCGGGGCAAGTGCCAGGCTCATCGCAGTACGGCGTTGCACGGTGCTTCCTTTCAGGGGCGACGCAGCGTAAACTGGATGACGCTGGTGTTGCCGGCATCGAAGGCGGCTTCGCAGTAAGCCAGGTAGAACTCCCACAGCCGCACGAAACGGTCATCGAAGCCTTGCGCCCGCACCTGCGACTCTTGCGCCAGGAACGCCCGGCGCCAGTGGCGCAGCGTGGTGGCGTAGTCGGTGCCGAAGTCCAGCTCATTGACGACTTCCAGCCCCGCGTCGCGCGCCGCAGCGCGGAAGGCAGAAGGGCTGGGCAGCAGGCCACCGGGGAAGATGTACTGCTGGATGAAATCGGTGCCCCGCACATAACGCTCGAACAGGTCGTCGCGGATGGTGATCGACTGGATGCAGGCCTTGCCGCCCGGCTTGAGCTTGTCGTGCACGCAACGGAAGTACTGGTCCCAGTATTCGCGCCCGACGGCCTCGAACATCTCGATCGAGACAACGGCGTCGAAGCTGGTTTCGGGGATGTCGCGGTAGTCTTGCAGGCGCAGGTCGGCACTCAGCTCTTGGCGGGCCAGGCGCTCGCGCGCATGGGCCAGTTGCTCGGTCGACAGCGTCACGCCAGTGAGATTCAGCCCGCGTTCACCCGACGCGAGTTCGGCCACAGCCCCCCATCCGCAGCCGATTTCGAGCACGCGTTGGCCGGCTTCGAGACCGCACTCGTCCAGCGCACGCCGCATCTTGGCGCGCTGGGCGTCGGGCAGCGCCCGGGCGCTGTCGCCGGCGAACCAGGCGCTCGAGTAGTTCATCGTCTCGTCGAGCCACAGGCGGTAGAACGGGTTGCCCAGGTCGTAGTGCGCCGCGATGTTGCGCCGGCTTCCGGCCCGAGAGTTGCGGTTCAGCGCATGGCGCACCCGGTGCCACAAGGCGCCCCACCAGCGGCCGTAGATGGCCTGGTCGATCACTTCGCGGTTGGCCAGGAACAGGCGCAACAGGGCGGCGAGATCGGGGGTGCTCCAGCCGCCATCGATGTAGGCTTCACCGAAGCCCACATCACCACTGCGCAACGTGGCGGTACACACCGACCAGTCGTGCAAGCGCATGCTGGCGTGCGGGCCGGAGCCGCCACCGAAGACAAGCATCCGCCCATCGGGGTCTTGCAGGTGAAGGGTGCCGATCGACAGACGCTGCAGCAGGCGCAACGCGGTGCGCGCGGCCGCCGGGGCGGAAGCGGGCAACCGAGCCAGGGCACCAGGGCGGACGAGGGTGTCGGTGTTCATGGGCAGACTCAAGCAGCAGGTTCAGACAGACGGGTTGGTGAGCCGGTGGACACGGTCTGTGCCGGTGGCTCAGGCTTGCGGTTGAACGGCACGCCACGCCACCACAGTTGCAAGGCATGCCAGTGGATGCGGGCAACGACGGCGAGGCTCTGCAGCGGCAAGCGCCACAAGGTGGTGCGCAGGGACGCGGCGGTCAGCGGCTGCAGGTGGCCGCTGATGCTGGTGGTGATGAGCGGGCCGTCGGTGCCGTCCAGGTCGACACGCACCACCTGGCGCTGGTCGGTGCGCATGAACCGGAACCGGTAGCGGCCCTCGGTGCGACAGAACGGCGAGACGTGGAAGACCTTGGTGGCCTGCAGCTCCTGGCCCCAGCCGAGCTTCGGGCCGGTCAGCAGATAGCAGTGGCGCTCGCCGAAGGTGTTGTTGACCTCGGCCAGGATGGCGGCCAGCGAGCCATCGGCCCGGTGGGCGAACCAGAAGCTCACCGGCTTGAACACATGCCCCAGCATGCGGGGCAGGCAGTGCAGCCAGACCTCACCGTCGGCGTCGGTCACGCCTTCGCGAACGAGCAGCTCGTCGAACCACGCCAGGCAGTCGGCCCGCCCGTCGCCGTGGTCGCGGTCGTCGAAGCTGGCCCAGCCGAAGCGCCCTCGCCGCACCACCGCTTCGGGCCGGGTGCGCAGGGCCCGCAGAGGCAGCATCCAGTAGAACGCCGGGTACGAGAAGGCATGGCGATGCGGCCGCAGCCGCGCATGCCGCACTTCGCCCACCCCGATGAGGGGCCGGGCGGTGGCGGCGCTGGCGTCGTTCGTGCGCGGTGACGGCATGGCCGGCGTCTCCTGCCTCAAGCGGCCTCGCGCCACGAGGTGCCCGCCCATTGCCGGGCGATCGATCGGGCGGCGCTCTGACCCGAGATCATGCCGTCTTCATGGAAACCATAGCGGGTCCATGCGCCGGCGAACCACACGCCGCCTGCGCCTTGCAGTGAGGGCAGGCGGCGTTGGGCTTCGACGGCGGCGCGGTCGAACACCGGATGCGCGTACGAGAACTCGCCGTGCACCTGGGCCGGATCGGGTTCGCGCAGCGGGTTCAGCGAGACGATGACTGGACGCGACCAGGGCAGAGGCTGCAGTCGGTTGATCAGGTAGTGCAGGCAAACCTGGTCGGGCGACGACGTGGCCGCGGCTTCGTAGTTCCAGGCGGCCCAGGCGCGCTGGCGCTGCGGCAGCAGCCGGGCGTCCGTGTGCAGCACGGCCCGGTTGGGCTGCGTGCGGATCGCACCGAGCACCTGGCGCTCGTCGGCGCTGGCGTCCGGCAGCAGCGCCAGGCTTTGCGGCGCATGGCCGGCCAGCACCACGGCGTCGAAGCGCTCGCTGCCGGCATCGGTGTCGATCCAGACCCCGGCTTGTCCGCCTTGCGGGCCCGGTGGTTGGCGTCGCACGGCGCGCACCGGGCAGTTCAGGCGCGCATCGGGCAGCCGTTCGAGCACGCGGCGCACGTACTCGCGCGAGCCGCCAGTCACGGTGAACCAGCGGGGCCGGTCTTGCACCTGCAGCAGGCCATGGTTGTGGCAGAAGCGGATCAGCGTGCCGATGGGAAAGGCCTGCATCTGCGCCGTGGGGCACGACCAGATGCTGCCGATCATTGGCAGGAAGTAGGCATCGCGAAACATCGCGCCGAAGCGGTGTTCATCGAGGAAGTCGCCCACGCTTTGCTGCAGGGCCCGGTCGTCGCCGCGCTCGGCCATCCCGGTGGACAGCCGGTTGAAGCGCAGGATGTCCGACAGCATGCCCCAGAAGCGAGGCGAGGCCAGGTTGCTGCGCTGGGCGAACACACCGTTCAAGTCGTGGCCGCACCACTCAAGCCTGCGGTCGGCCGACTGCACCGAGAACGACATGTCCGAGCCGGCGGTGGGCACACCCAGTTGCTCGAACAGGCCGATCAGGCCCGGGTAGGTGCGCTCATTGAAGACGAGAAAGCCAGTGTCGACCCCGTGTGTCTGGCCATCCAGCGTCACGTCGACCGTGTGGGCGTGGCCCCCGAAGCGGCCATCGGCCTCGAACAGCGTCACGCTGACTTGATCAGCCTGCTCGGTGGCCAGGTGCCAGGCGGCCGACAGGCCGGCAATGCCAGAACCGACGACAGCGACGCGACGCCGCGCGACGGAGGCGCCGCTCATCGGGCGCCCCCATCACGGGCAGGAAGAGAAGAAAGCCGCGCAGCGCCCTGGAGCGAATGAGGGAGGGAGGGAGGAGGAGAGGCGCTCCCGGGGGACAACCAGACGGGCTGGCAGGCTGCGCGGCCGAAAGAGGACAAGCCCGGGCGTCGCCCACCCGAACCCGGACGGAACGCCGAAGCAGCCCGTCCTGAAGGAACGGAGTGTCTATCAAGTCTGAAGTTCCGTCCCAGGTCAGGGTTTTTGTGCGTTGCCGCATCGGAAGGGGCTGACAGGGGGGCGATGAGGGGGTCTTCCATCATGTTTGTCCTAGACAAAACGACGCAACGGGCGCATCTTATGCATAAATTCAATTCCTTGCCTAGCGTTGTCTACGACAATCGGAGCTCCATGAGCACTTCCCCACCGACTCCCCCGTTGTTGTCAATTGCCGACGTCGAGCGCGACACCGGCCTTGGCAAGGACACCTTGCGGGTCTGGGAGCGCCGCTACGGCTTTCCGACGCCCGCGCGCGATGACCAGGGGCAGCGGATGTATACGCAGGCCGACGTCGATCGGTTGCGGCAGATCGCTGCCTTGCTGCGGGCCGGCCACCGGCCGGGCCGGGTGGTGGTGCTCGACGATGCGCAGCGCCAGGCGCTGTTGAACCCGTACCCGCCCGGCGAAGGCACTGACGCACCGCCGAATGCCAACGGGCATGGCCGCGAAGCGGCGGCGGTGCAGGCTCTGCTGGACACCGTCACCCACCGCGACGGGCTCGCGCTGCGGCGGCAGCTGCAACAGTCGCTCACCCGGCTGGGTCTGGCGGTGTTTGTCACCGACCTGATGGCGCCGCTGACGACGGCTGTCGGCCAAGCCTGGTTGCGGGGGGAATTGGGCGTGGCCGATGAGCACCTCTTCACCGAGGTGGCGCACGGCATCCTGCGGCAGGGTTTGATGTCGCTGCCGGAGCCGGTTCCCGGCGTGGCGCCGAGGGTGCTGCTGACCACGCTGCCGGGCGAGCCGCATGGCCTGGGCCTGTTGATGGCCGAGGCGATGTGCGCGTTGTCGGGCGCGTGGTGCGTGAACCTGGGGCCGCAGACGCCGATCGACGAGATCGTGGCGGCGGCGGGCTGGCACCGGGCGCAGGTGGTGGGCCTCAGTGCCACGGGCTGCCTGCCGGTGCGCTGGCTGCGGCAGGGCCTGGATCAGCTGCGCCAGCGTCTGCCGGCCGGCACCTTGCTGTGGCTGGGGGGCTCGGCGGGTGACTTGCGGCGCGCGCCGGGGATTGTGCGCATCACCGACCTGCGTGCCATCGCGCCGGCCATTGCCGCACTGCCGCCGCCCAGCGGTTCGGCCGGCGCGAGCGACGCTGCCGGCGCGGCAGGCCGCTGACCGGGGGCGCCCAGCCGACGCGTGCGGCGTCAGCCCTGGGCGGCCTTGGCCTTGATCGCCGCGATTTGCGCCTCCTGCGCGGCCTTGCGGTCAGCCGACACCCGGGCCGCCGACGGGCGCTCGCCCACCAGCTTGATGTACGGCTTCCAGTCGACGCCGGCTTCGCTCAGCAAGTCGACGCCGTAGATGGTCTTGCTCGCCATCGACACCAGCGGCAGCGACACAAAGGCCGCGCAGTCGGCGCTGGTGAAGGTGTCGCCCGCCACATAGGGCTTGAACTGCGCCAGCCGTTTGAAGGCGGTGATGTTCTTCTCCAGCAGCTTGCGCACCCGCGTCTGGTTGGACTCGCTCACCGTGCCGCCGAAAAACGCCTGCGGGTACAGCTCGCGTACCACCAACTCCAGGTGCAGCTCGATGAAGGTCGTCAGCTCGCGCACTTTGGCAGCGCCCCATGGATCGGCCGGTACGAGCGCCGGCGAGGGATACGCCGCTTCCAGGTACTCCACGATGACCTCGCTCTCGCACAAGGTGCCTTGCGGCGTGCGGATGAAGGGCACCTTGCCCAGCGGCGATGCGTTGAGGGTGGCTTCGTCCTTGGGGCCGGTCGCCACGTACTCCTCGTGGAAGGGGATGCCCTTCTCGAGCAGCACCATCTTGACCTTGTTGTAGTAGTTCGACACGGCGAAGCCGCACAGCGTGATCATGGGACAGTCTCCTCGGAGTGAGTCTTGAAGCCGGGGGCCGGCGTGGGCCTGAACACTAACAAAACATCGAGGCACCGCATGCCGCCGAAGCGACAGCGCCCGGCCACTCAGGCGCCGCGAGCGCGTCGGCTCACCAGGGCGATGCCCGTCACCACCGCGGCCAGCGCCAGCACCAGCCTCAAGGTCAGCGGTTCGCCCAACAGGCCCACGCCGGCGGCCAGGCCGAAGATGGGCGTGAGCAGGGTGAACGATGAAATCTGCGTGGCCGGGTAGTGCCGGACCAGCCAGAACCACAACAGGTAGCTGGCGAAGGTGACGATGACCGTCTGGAACAGCAAGGCGCCCCAGGCGAGGCTGCTGGCATGGACCGGCCAGGCCTCGCCCCTGATCCAGGTGCCCGCCCCGAGCAACACGGCCGACACCACCAGCTGGAACATCAGCGTCTGTTCCGCCGGTGCCGCCGACAGCGGCGTGGCTCGGATCGTCAAGGTGGTGCCCGCCCAGAGTGCGGCCGCGACGACCCCCAGCGCGTCTCCCCACCACTGGTGCGGGCTGGCGGTGGCTTGGCCGCTGAAGCTGTCGCCGAACGCGGTGGCCACGCCGGCGAAGGCCAGCAGCAGCCCGACGACCTGACCGCGGCGCAGGCGCTCGCCTGGCGCGATGAACGGCATGCCGAGCGCCACGAAGAACGGTGCCAGGTAGATGAAGACCGCCATCCGCGATGCGGTGGTGTGCTGCAGGCCGACGAAGATGCAGCCGAATTCAACGGCGAACAATGCGCCGGCCCACAGGCCGCCACGCAGCGTCCGCGCCACGTCGGCGCCGGGCCGCAGCGAGATGCGACGCACCGCCACGTACAAGCCCAGCAGCACCGCCGCGCCCACCGAGCGCAGCGTGGCCTGCAACAACGGGGGAATCTCGGCCACGGCCACTTTCGACGCACTCTGGTTCACGCCCCACAGCGCCGCACAGAGCACGAGGCAGGCCACGGCCGAGGCGTCCAGGTGCTCGCGGCGGCCTTCGCTCATGCCTGCGATCCCGCGGCCGAGTTGGGCCTCGGCGCGCGGCCAATCAAACGCCAAGCGATCACACCGGCCACCACGCCGCTGGCATGGGCGGCCGGGGCCAGCGCAAAGTCCCAACCGGGCACGGCCCGCACGGCGCCCGACCAGGGCGCCTCCAGCAAGACCTTCACCACCAAGCCGATGGCCAGCAGCGCACCGATGAGCCGATGCTGCCGAACGCCGGAGCCCCACATCAGGTGACAGGCCACGATGGCGACGGCGGCGTGCAGCACGCCCGATAGACCGCCGTAGTGGAGCAACGCGGGCTGAAGCAGCAGGCCGAGATGGGTCAAGGGCCAGGCGAGGGCCCAGGCCAGCGTGGCTCGGGGGGGCAGTTCGGCGCGCCAGCCCAGCAGCCCCACCAGGGCGCAGCCACCGAGGTTCATCAGCAGGTGCTGGGTGCTCAAGTGCACCCACGCGCTGGTGATCAGGCGCCAGGGCTGGGTGCCGGCGAGGGCGGGCTGCCAGTCCAGTGCGGCCGAGGGGGCTTGCGTTGCGGCCAAGGCGCCGAGTGCCGCCGCCGTGCAGGCGGCCAGCCACGCCGTGGCGCCGCCGCGGGTGGCGGAGACGGCGCCTGGCGGCGCGATGGAGTGCAACGGGATCAGTGCCCGAACACCGCTCGCCACAGCGATTCGATCGCCGCGCGCTCGGTGGCCAGCAGGGCTGGGTCGAACTGGGTGGGTTGCTCGTCCAGCCGGGCCCGGTGCTGCGCTCGGCGCAGCTCGCGGTAGGCATCGGCCGCTGCCTCTCCCACGCCGGCAGGCAGCAGGCCGCACTCTTCGGCACGGCACAGCAGCGCGATGTTGCCTTTGTTGTCGAGCAGGGCCGGGTGATGCGCGCCTTCGGCCAGCACCAGATACTGCACGGCGAACTCCGCGTCCATCATGCCGCCATCGCTGTACTTCACGTCGAAGCGGCCGCCGGACGAGGGCCGGGACGTGCGCACCTTCTCGCGCATCGCCGCCACCTCCTGACGCAGGGCCTCAGGCTCGCGCGGCATCGACAGCACCTCGCGCCGTGTCGCTTCGAAACGCTCGCCCAGGTCCTGCGCACCGGCGCAGAAGCGGGCGCGCGACAAGGCCTGGTGTTCCCAGGTCCATGCGGTGTTGCTGCCGCGGCCGCGCTGGTAACGCTCGAACGAATCGATCGACGTGACCAGCAGGCCAGAGTTGCCGTTGGGCCGCAGCGCGGTGTCGATGTCGAACAACTCGCCAGCGGCCGTGCGCAGCGTGAGCCAGTTGATCAGCTTGCGCACGAAGGCACCGTACACCTCTTGCGCGCGGTCCTTGTCGGCCTCGTCGGCGTCGTCGTAGACGAACACAAGATCCAGGTCGCTGCCGTATCCCAACTCCAGCCCGCCGAGCTTGCCGTAGGCGATCACCGCGAAGCGCGGCACCTCGCGGTGGCGCTGCTTCAGATGGCTCCAGGCCCAGCGCAGACAGCAATCGACCACCGCATCGGCCAGGGCCGACAGGTCGTCAGCCACCTCTTCCACGGTGATGCGCTGCTCCACATCGCGCACCAGCGTGCGGAAGACTTCGGCGTGGTGTGCGCGGCGCAGCGTGTCCAGCAGCGAGCCCTCGTCGGCCTCGCCGGATCGCACCCACGCGGCGTGCCGCTCTTCCAGGTCGGCCACGAAGCCGGCGCGGTCGAAACGCTCGCGCAGCTGGCGTTCATCGGCCAGTTCGTCGATCACGCCGGGGTGGCGGATGAGGTAGCGCATCGGCCAGCGCGCCAGCCCGAGCAGGCGCAGCAGCCGGCGCTGCACCTCGGGCCGCTCGACCAGCAGCGCCAGATAGCTTTCCCGGCGCAGCAGCGGTTCGATCCAGTCGATCAGCCGCGTCGCGGCGTCGAGCGTGCACTCGTCCTTGGCCACCGCGCCGGCTGCACGCAGCACCAGCTTGCCCAGGCGCAGCTTGCTCTCGTCGCGCAGGGCCTGCACCCGAGGCCGCGCGGCAAAAGCGCGCACCCGATCGGCCAGCTCGGCCGGCAGGCGTTCCAGCAGGGTTTCGTTGTCGATCGCGAGCGGGCCATCGCCGCATTGGCGGCAGCCGCCCGAGCGGCCCGCCGCCGGGGCCTGGCCGTCGTGCAGCAGAGCGTCGAATTCGGTGGCGACCAGCTCGCGCACCCCGCACAGCCGGTCGAGCAGCGCGCACGAGGGCGACAGGCCGCCCCCGGGCTGTCGGCAGGCCTCGGGCAGGGGCATGCAGCTACCGTCGAAGCGTGCCGCCTCGTCGGCGGTCCCGGGCAGGTCCAGGCTGCTCGCGATCCAGGCGAGGTCAGCGTCAACGGTGGGTAACAAATGCGTCTGCTGGTCATCCAGATACTGGATACGGTGCTCGACCTGCCGCAGGAAGACGTAGGCATCGGCCAGCTTGCGCGCGTTGTCGGCCTTCATCAGGCCGCCGGCTGCGAGCTTGTCGAGCGCCTTCAGTGTCGACCGGGTGCGGATCTCGGGGAACTGCCCACCTCGCGCCACGAGCAGCAACTGAACGATGAACTCGATTTCGCGGATGCCGCCACGTGACAATTTCACGTCGTTGGCGCGCTCGGGCCTTCCGGCGGCGCGGCGCTGGGCCTCATCGCGGATCTTGCGGTGCAGCTGACGCAGCCCCTCGAACACGCCGTAGTCGAGGTACTTGCGGTAGACGAATGGCGTCACCAGCGAGCGAAGCGCGATCGCGCGCCCGCTCTCCACAGCCGCGCGTGGCGCCACCACCCGGCTCTTGAGCCAGGCGAAGCGCTCCCACTCGCGGCCCTGCACGAGGAAGTACTCCTCCAGCATCGACAGGCTCACCACGGGCGGGCCCGAGTTGCCATTGGGCCGCAGCGCCAAATCGACACGGAATACGAAACCGTCGTCGGTCACATCGCCGATCAGCGTGTAAAGCTGTCGCGCGACTTGCGTGAAGTATTCATGGGCGGTGATCGAACCGCCCGGGCCGCCGACCGTCTGGCCGTCTTCTTCATAGACGTAGATCAGGTCGATGTCCGACGACACGTTCAGCTCGCGCGCGCCGAGCTTGCCCATGCCGACGATCCAGAAGTCGATACGCTGGCCGGTGGCGCCCAAGGGCGGCCCGTGGCGCGCGTCGGCGTCGGTCAGCGCCTGGTTGAGCGCTCTCTCCAGCGTCGATTCGGCCAGCGCCGTCATCGCGGAGGTGATGTCCGACAGGCTGGCGGCCTGCTCCACATCGAGCACCGCCAGGCGCTCGATCACCAGTTGGCGGGCCACCCGCAAGGCGGCCGGCAGGGGCCGCCTGGCCTGTTCGAGGGTGGCGATCAGCGCGTGGATGACCTGCCCATGCGGCACGCCCGGGGGCAGCAGGGGCAGCTCGGCCGCATAGCGACGGCGGATGCGCTGGACGAAGCGGCTGTGCTCAGCCACCGGGTGCGCGGGCGCCTCGGCAACCGGCTCGGGTGCCGCTGGGCGGCTCTCGCCTGCCGCTGGCAAGGAACCGATCAGGTCCACGAGGGCTCTGTGCTAGATTGCCCCGCTGGCGCGGCAAAGGGTCGATGGCCGATGAGGCCTGGGCCCATCCACAAGGCTGGCGCCGGGGCCTGCCGCCCGGTTTTGTTCATGCCTTTGATTCCGTCTCGTTCCACCGAGCGCGCGCCCTTGTTTCGCCGCCTCTTCAGCAGCCTGTTGTCCGATCGCGCCAGCATGGCCTGGCACCGCCCTTCGCGCTGGCTGCTCGGCTTGACACGCTGGGCCCTTCGCTGGGCGCTGATCTTGATGCTCATGTTGTGGAGCATCGTACTGATCGCGTGGCTGACACTGCACTGGGGGATTTTGCCGCACATCGACGAATGGCGCCCCGAGATCGAGCAGCGCGCCAGCCTGGCTGTGGGGTTGCCCGTGCGCATCGGCGAAATCCGTGTGAAATCTTCCGGCTGGGTGCCTGCCCTGGAGCTGCGCGACGTGTCGCTGGCCGACCGGGATGGCCGCCAGGCGCTGCGGTTGCCGCGGGTGAGCGCGGCGCTCTCGCCCAAGACCCTGTTTGCCTGGAAGCTGGTGCTGGCCCAGCTGTACATCGAGGGGCCCGAGCTGGAGGTTCGCCGCGATGCCCAAGGCCATCTCCACGTCGCGGGGCTGGATGTGGACAACCCGGCCCGGCTCGACAGCAGCCAGGGCCCGGGCCTGGACTGGCTGCTCAGCCAGCCCGAATTCGTGCTGCGCCACGGCACGGTGCGCTGGGTGGATGAACAGCGGGGTGCCCCTCCCTTGGAGTTGCGCGATGCCGACGTCGTGCTGCGCAACGGCTTGCGCCGCCACGAACTGCGGCTCGACGCGACGCCGAACGCCGGCTACGGCGAGCGCTTCACCGTGATCGGGCGCTTCAGCCAACCCTTGCTGGCCCGAAGCGGAGACTGGTCGCGCTGGTCGGGCACCGTTTACGCCGATCTGCCGGGCGCCGATCTGGCCCACGTGCGCGACCACGTCACCCTGCCGTTCGATCTGCGTGCCGGCGTCGGCGCGGCCCGGCTGTGGCTGGATGTGTCCAAGGGTCAATGGCGCCGAGCCACGCTCGACGCGGCCCTGAACGATGTGGCGCTGCGCCTGGCGCCGGCGCTGGAGCCGTTGGCGCTGCAGCGCCTGCAGGGCCGGCTGGAGGCCGAACGCCAGAGTCAATCGGTGCGGCTGTCCGGCCAGCGGCTGGGTTTCGTCACGGCGGATGGCGGCCGCTGGCCGGCCAGCCGGTTCAGCCTGTTGCTCACGCAGCGCCAGGCGATGAGCCAGCCGGCGCTGTCCACCGAGCCGGTCACGGCGGGCGAATTCAGCGCCGACCGGATCGACCTGGCCATGATGGCCGGCGTGGCCGAGCGGCTGCCACTGCCTGATCCGATGCGCCGCGCCTTGGGCGAGTTGGCGCCGAGCGGGCTGGTGCAGGGGCTGCAGTTGAATTGGGTCGGCCCCGCGGCTCAACCGGCTCACTACCGCGTCAAGGGCCGGGTGGCGGGGCTGTCGATCGCCGCGCTGCCGGCGCCCGAAGCGGCCTCCGGCCCGCCCCATGTCGGCCGACCGGGTTGGCGCGGTGCCGACCTGGAGATCGAAGCGAACGAGGCGGGCGGTGAGGCCAAGCTGCAGGTGCGCCGCGGCGCCATCGAGCTGCCGGGGGTGTTCGAAGACCCGGTCGTGCCGCTCGATCAATTCAGCAGCCGGCTGGTCTGGCGCATCGAGCCGCAGCGGCCCGCGCCAGGCGCGAGCGCACCGCCGCCGCCGGCCATCGACCTGCGTCTGCTCGAAGGCCAATTTGCCAATGCCGACGCGCGGGGCGAGTTGCAGCTCCACTGGCGCACCGGCACCGGCGAAGGCCGCGGCAAGGGCGGCCGGTTCCCCGGTGTGATCGACCTCACCGGCCAGATCGACCAGGGCCGCGCGACCAGCGTGCCGCGCTACATGCCGGTCGGCCTGGCCCACACCCGGGCGTACCTGGCTGGTGCGATCCTCGATGGCACGGTGCGCCATGCACGCCTGCGCCTGCGCGGCGATCTGCACGAGTTCCCGTTCGCCCACACCGGCAACAGCCAGGACGGCGAGTTCCTCGTCACCACCCGGGCCGAGAACCTCACTTTCGCCTACGTGCCGCCGTCGCTCACCGAGGGTGTTTCTCGCTGGCCTGAGTTCACCCAGGTGAACGGCGACCTGGTGTTCGATCGAGGTTCGATGCGCATTCGCGATGCGCGGGCCCGCCTGTGGGGCATCGAGCTGAAGGGCGTGAACGGCGAAATTGCCAACCTGCTGCACGATGCCACGCTCACCATCGAAGGCGGCGGTCGCGGGCCGTTGAGCGATGCATTGCGCTTCGTCGGGGCGACGCCGATCGATGGCTGGCTGTCGCATGCGCTGCGCGACGCCACCGGCACCGGGCAGGCAGACCTGCAACTGGCCCTCAACATCCCTCTGCACGACACCCACGCCACCACGGTGAAGGGCAGTCTTGCGCTCAATGGCAACGATGTGCGTGTGCGGCCCGATGTGCCGTTGCTGGCCAACGCCCGCACCCGGATCGATTTCAGCCAGCGTGGCTTCTCGGTGGCGCCGGGAACCGCCCGGGCGTTGGGTGGAGACCTCAGTTTCGAAGGGGGGCTGGGCAACGACGGCGTCGTGCGCTTCTCGGCCCAGGGCGTGGCCAGCGCCGAAGGTTTGCGCCAGGCCCAGGAACTGCCGGTGGCGCCTCGGGTGGCCACCGCCCTGGCCGGCCAGGCACCCTACAAGCTGCAACTGGCCGTCACGAAGGGGCATACGGAGCTGCAGATCACCAGCCCGTTGACGGGGATGGCGGTGGACCTGCCCGCGCCACTTCGCAAGACCGCCGAAGCGACCTGGCCGCTGCGCATCCAGACGCAACTGCTGCCCCCCGCGGGCGAGTGGGCCCGCGACCGGCTGCGTGTGGAGGTGGGCAATGCGCTGCAAGCCGACTATGAGCGCCTGCTGGCGCCGGACGGCGCGCGGGTGCAGCGCGGGGCCATTGCGCTGGGCGACGCTGCGTTGCCGCCTGCGCCTGCGACCGGGGTGGCTGCCGCTGTGCAGGTCGCGCAGCTGAATGCCGATGCCTGGTGGGATCGCGTTCGCACGGCGTTGCCGGGCACCGCGTCGCCCCCTGCCGCCGCATCGGCTGGAGCCGACCATGGCGCCGACGCCGGCGCATCAGCCCTGGGGCAGGGTTACCTGCCGCAAGAGCTGTCGCTGCGCAGTGGCGCGCTCACACTGGCTGGCCGGCGTCTCGGCGGGTTGTCGCTGAACCTGCAGCGCCGCGGCGTGGCCGACAACGAGGTCTGGCACGCCACATTGCAGGGCGAGGCCGTGCAAGGACAGGTCGACTTCCGGCCGGCCGGTGCCGGCGCCGCCTGGCCCCGCTGGCAGGCGCGCCTCGCGCGTCTGGCGGTGCCCGCGCGCGAGGGCGAGCCCAGCCCCGCGGACACCGCCGCCGAGGCGGCGCAGGCGGCATCCAGCGCCAGCACGCCACCCGCGTTGGACCTGGTGGTCGATGAGTTGGAGTGGCGAGGCAAGAAGCTCGGCAAGCTCGAAGTCGAGGGCCGGCCGGTCGACGGTGCGATGCCGCGCGACTGGCGCTTGGCCAAGCTCTCGGTGGCCAGCGCCGATTCGCGTTTGACGGGCCACGGGCAGTGGGCCGCGGCGCGCCGACGCATGACGATGGAGCTCAAGCTCGATGTCAGCGATGCGGGCGACATGCTGGAGCGGCTCGGTTTCGGCAAGCAGGTGCGCAGCGGCCATGGCCGGGCGCAAGGCGAATTCACCTGGACGGGGTCGGCGCTGCAGCCTGACTGGCCCAGCCTCGGCGGCGCGGCGCAGGTCAACCTCGATGCCGGCCAATTCCTCAAAGCCGAGCCGGGTGCGGCGCGGCTCTTGGGGGTGCTCAGCCTGCAGGCGCTGCCCCGCCGGCTGACGCTCGACTTCCGCGATGTATTCCAGCAGGGTTTCGCCTTCGACAACCTGGCCGGCGACATCACCCTCGATCAGGGCGTGGCGCGCAGCAACAACCTGCGCATCCGCGGCGTGCAGGCGGCGGTGCTCATCGAAGGGCAGACCGATCTGAAGCGTGAGACGCAGGATCTGCACATGGTGGTGGTGCCCGAGATCAATGCGGGCACGGCCTCGCTGGCCTACGCGGCCATCAACCCGGCGATCGGCCTGGGAACCTTCCTCGCGCAGCTGTTCCTGCGCAAGCCGCTGATGCAGGCCGGCACGCGTGAGTTCCATGTGGGCGGCACCTGGAGCGAGCCTCAGGTGCAGCCGATGGAGCGCCCGGCCGACCCAGCCAATCCGGCGGACGAGCGCGTCGGCAGCCGTCGGCTCAGCGACTACCCGGGCAGCGAGCTCGACGCGGCCGCTTCCGCGCCCTACCCCGCGCGCTGATCGGTGCGTGATCGCGCTGGCGCGAACCGCAGCCGTTGGCCGCGCGCGACGTGCCGCGTCGGGCGAGTGGCGGCACGCAGCCACACGGCCGGAGGCCGGCGCAGAATCGGCGCATGAAAATCGCTGCCGTTCAAATGGTGTCCACCCCGGAGGTGGATCGCAACCTGGCCGCCGCGGGCCGGCTGGTCGCCCAGGCGGCCGACGCAGGCGCCCGCCTCGTGGCACTGCCCGAATACTTCTGCCTCATGGGCCAGCGCGATGACGACAAGCTCGCCATCGCCGAGGCCGACGGTGACGGCCCGATCCAGGCCTTCCTCAGCGAAGCCGCGCGCCGCCACCAGATTTGGCTGATCGGCGGCACCTTGCCGATCCGCGCCGCCACCCCCGATCGGGTACGCAATGCGTGTTGCGTCTACGGCCCCGGCGGCGAACGGGTGGCGCGCTACGACAAGATCCATCTGTTCGCCTTTGACAATGGCCGCGAGCGCTATGACGAAGGGCGCGTGCTGGAAGCGGGCAGCGAACCGGTGGCCTTCGATGCGGCGGGCTTTCGCGTGGGCTTGTCGGTGTGCTACGACCTGCGCTTTCCCGAGCTGTACCGTGCGCTGATGCGGCCGGCCTGCGATTTGCTCGTCGTGCCGGCGGCCTTCACCTACACGACCGGGAAGGCCCACTGGGAACTGCTGCTGCGCGCCCGCGCCGTCGAAAACCAGTGCCATGTGCTGGCCAGTGCACAGGGCGGCCTGCACGAGAACACCCGCCGCACCTGGGGCCACAGCATGGTGATCGACCCCTGGGGCGAGGTGCTGGCGGTGCAAGCCGAAGGCGAAGGCCTGGCCATCGCCGACGCGGCGATCGAACGGCGCAAGGCGGTGCGTGAACAACTGCCTGCCCTGGCCCACCGCAAGTTGTGACATGCGGCCGCTGCCAGGGCGCTGAGCAACCTGGCAGCAACATCAGTCGGCCTAGACTGGCCTCTGTTTCTAACCCCTGTCTTTCAGTTCACCGGGACGACGCATGAAGAAGGCTTGGATCGGCAAGTTGACCAAGGTGGCCCTGGGTGCGGGCCTGGTGTGGGCTTCGTTGGTGGGCGCCGCCGAGTACGCGCCGGTGCGTCACTCCCCGGCCAGGGCCCAGCAGAGTGAGGCCGCGCGGGTCATCGTCCAGTTCAAAGGGGGCGCCAGCGTGTTGCGTTCCAGTGTTCAAAGCGCGGGCGCGACCTCGACCTGGCCGCAAGCGGCGGCTACCTTGTCCCAGCGCCATGGCTTGGCGCTGCGCGACGGTCGCGCACTGGGTACCCGCATCCAAGTGATCCAGGCCCAGGGTATCGACTCCCAGGCCTTGGCTGACAAACTCTTGGCGGACCCGGAGGTGGCTTGGGCCGTTGTTGACCACCGTCGCTTTGCGATGGCTGCGCCGAACGACCCGCTTTACCCTGGCAACCAGGCCAATGCCACGCCAAAGGTGGGGCAGTGGTACCTTCGGCCCAACAGCGGCGAGGTGAAGTCCTCGATCGACGTCGAGCCTGCCTGGGCGATCACGACTGGCAGCAGCAGTGTGGTGGTGGCGGTGCTGGATACCGGCATCACGAACCACCCCGACCTGAACAACAAGGTCGTCGCCGGCTACGACTTCGTCGGCTACAGCAGCGACAGCGTGGCGACCGCCAACGACGGCGACCTCGATGACGCCGACCCGCACGACCCGGGCGACTGGATCACTTCGGCCGAAGATGCCAGCGGCGAGTTCAAGGACTGCGGCGCCTCCGATTCGAGTTGGCACGGCACCCAGGTTTCAGGCTTGGTCGGGGCCTCGACTGGCAACGGTGCCGGCATGGCCGGGATCGGGCGTGGCGTGACCGTGCTGCCAGTGCGCGTGCTGGGCAAATGCGGCGGATATGACTCGGACATCATTGCCGGCATGCGCTGGGCTGCTGGCTTCGCCGTCAGTGGCGTAGCCACCAACACGCACCCGGCGAAAGTGCTCAACCTGAGCCTGGGCTCCAACGGCAGCTGTACGGCTGCCTACGTCAACGTGATGACCGAGCTCGAGTCCGCCGGCGTGAGCGTGATCGCAGCAGCGGGCAATGACGGTTTGGCCGTCGGCGTGCCGGCGAATTGCCCCAACGTGGTGGCCGTGGCCGGCGTGCGCCACACCGGCACCAAAGTGGGTTACTCCAACCTCGGGCCAGAGGTGGTGGTCAGCGCCCCGGCGGGCAACTGTGTCAACGAGACGGGCGCTTGCCTCTACCCGATCCTGACGACAGTCAACACCGGCACCACCGGTCCCGCCGCAGCGTCCTACAGCGACAGCTACCTCGCCACACTCGGCACCAGCTTCTCGACGCCGATCGTGGCGGGAACGGTCGGACTGATGCTTTCGGCCGATCCGGCACTCACGCCGGCGACGGTGCGCAGCCTGTTGAAGAGCACGGCACGGCCGTTCCCGACCGCCGGTGCAGACGTCGGCGTGAGCAACTGCCTGGCGCCCAGCGATGTTGCACAGGACGCCGAGTGCTATTGCACCACCACCACTTGTGGCGCGGGCCTGCTCGATGCCGGCGCCGCAGTGGCCGCGGCGGCCACTGCGGCGAACGGCCTCGTGGCGCAGATTTCACCGAACCCCGGCTACCCCGTCGCCGGTGACAGCCTTGCGCTGGACGCGGCAGGTTCCAGCGTCGGCGGCGGACGCACGATCACCGGCTATCAATGGGACATCACGGAGGGCGCCGGCTTGGCCTCCTTCACCAGTGGCACCAACGCCGCCACGGCCACCCTGCGTACCAGCGGGGCGGGTACGGTGACTGTCCGACTGACGCTGACCGACAGCGGTGGCCACCACGCCAGCAGCAGCACGCGGTTGACGGTCGCCGCTTCGTCCCTGGCCGCGGCCATCACGGCCACACCTACGGCGCCCGAGGTCGGTGACAGCGTGAGCCTCAGTGCCAGCAGCTCGAAAGTCGACGCCGGCCGAACGGTCACCGCCTATCAGTGGGAGATCACCTCCGGCGGCACCCTGGCCTCGTTCAGCGGCGCCACCAACGCCGCCACCGCCACCCTGGCCACCACTGCCGCCGGCTCCGTCACCGTGCGCCTGACCATCACCGACAGCGCCGGCCTGCAGGCCAGCACCACCCGCACCCTCACCATCAGCGCCGCTTCGTCAGGTGGTGGCGGTGGTGGTGGCGCGATGGCTCCGTGGTGGGGGCTCGGGCTGTTGTTGGCAGCGTGGGGCTTGGGGCGGCGGCGGCGCCGCGCCCACTGAGTTGCGCCAAGGCTGCGCCAGGGCGATGCGCGAAGCGAACCCCGCGTAAGTCTGGCGGAAACCCGCGGAGCCCACGTTCTGGGGCGGAGTGTGTCAAGGGCGGACGCGCCTGACCGCGCCGCTGTCCGCACACTCATCTGCGCGAGGGCGGTTGGCCGTCGCCTGTACGTATTCCGGCTGCCGCCTGACCGTCAGGGCGCGCACGTCCGCCAGCGCGTCGCTCCGTCTCTGGTCGCCAGGGACGCCAGCTTGTCGGCGGCGTCGCCCGATACGCGGTCGATGCGGATCTGGTGCTCGCCGCCCGGGGACGGCAGTTGCACCAGGCGCGCGGTGCGAACGCCGCGCAGCTTGTCCAGGCGAGCCTGGGCGTCGGCCTGGTTGCCAAACTCGCCCAGGGCGAGACCCGGTGCGAGATCGGGCGGGGCCTTGAGCTCCGTGAAGTTGAGGTTCAGGCGCTGAACCTCTTCGATCTTGCGCTGAAGGGTTTCACGGTCCGGGTAGCGGCCCATGTAGATGATCCAGCGTCCCGGCAGTTCGCGGCGGCTGTCCACCCAACTGCCTGCGGGCACGCCGGCCTGCGCGAGCTCTTTGAGGGCCGCTGCCGCGGCGCCATCCGCCAGGGGGCCGGCTTCGAGACACAGCGGCGCGGCGGCGGTCGGGGCGGTGCTGGCCGAGGCCGGCGAGGTCGGTGCGGCCACTTCAGCGCTGCCAAGGGGGCGTGATGCACTGGCCGACGACGCACTGGCGCCAGAAACGGGCGCACCACTCGTCGACAGCAACTGGATCAGTTCCGGGCGGTACTGCCGCTGCAAGCGCTGCGGCTCGCGACCGGGCTCGGTGCTGCCCAGGCCCAGTGCCTGGGCCACCGGCGGGAAGTGCCAACCCCAGAATGCCAGGTTGGCCACCAACAGTGCGGCGACCAGCAGGCGCAACATCGGTCTGTGGATGCCTGCTCAGCCGCGCACGCCGGCCGCAGGGGCCGGGCGAACGCTGACTTCGCCGCTGGTGATGCGGTGGACGACACCATCCGCGTCGCGCACGCGAAGGGCTCCGTCGGCATCGACGCCCACTGCTTCGCCGCGTGGGCAGGCGGGGTCGCTGCTGACTACAGGCCCGTTGAGCAGCAGGTCCCGGCTCGCGTAGTCGGCCTCGAAGCCGGCAAAGCCTTGTTCCTCGAAACGGTTGAGTGCCTTGGCGAGGTGGGGCATCACCATGGACAGCGCGCGTGCCGGTGTGATCATCGAATGGAATTCGCTCAGGCTGGCTGCGACTTCGGCGAGATGGACCGGTTGGACATTCAGGCCCACGCCGATGACCGACATGCGGTGGTCACCCAGACCCATGGCCTCGATCAGGATGCCGCCCAGCTTTCGCCCGGGGCCTTCAGCAGAGCGCAGCCACAGGTCATTCGGCCACTTCAAGCCGATGTGGGCGCCGGTGGGATCCAGTGCTTCGGCCAGCGCCACCCCCACGGCGAGAGACAGACCCGACCAATCGGCGCGCTCCAGCGCCAGGCTGAGCGAGAAGGTCAGCGATGAGCCGGCGCTGGACTGCCAGCTTCGGCCCAGGCGACCCCGGCCTTGGGTCTGGTCGATGGCCACGAGCAGCGTGGGCCGAAGGTCGTCTGCGCGCAGGCCTCGGCCGTGGGACTCGCGCGCGCCGCGCGAGGCTTCGCGCAGGCGGTCGACCAGCGTGCCGTTGGTCGAGGCCACGCGGTCGACCACTTCGATCGAGATGCCCGGCAGCAGCGGCTGGAGTTGCTCCCACAGCGCCTGGATGCCCCAGGTGCCGTGGTGGCCGCCCACATGCTCGCCAGGTTGATCGGTGAAGGGGGTCACGCCGTGGGTGTCCATTCAGCGATTCTGGCCCTTGCGCGACGAGCCGGCCGAAGCGGCACGCTTGGTCAACAGCAGGGTGCCGCGGCAGTTGTCCGAACCACAGCGGCATTCGAAGCGCTTTTTCAGAGCGGGCGTGAGGCGCTCGTCGATCGACAGCCGGTAGTCGTAGAACAGCTCTTCACCCGGCGCGATGGGACGCAGGGCCTTGATGAACACACGCCCGTCGGTCTCGTCAGCCTCGCAGTTCGGGTCGCAGGCGTGGTTGATCCAGCGCGAGGCGTTGCCGCCATACAGCGCATCGATCACCCGATCACCGTCGTCCAGCTGGAAGTAAAACGTGTGATCGGGCTGACTCGGATCATGGGGATGGCGATCCAGCGCCTCGTCCCAGCCGATGATCTCGCCGGTGTACTCGATGAGGGTTTCGCCCGGCTCGATCGGCTGCACGGCGAACACGCCCTTGCCGTGCACGCCGCTGCGGCGAACCTGAATGCGCCGGCCGCCAGACGGGCTGCTGCTGGTGGCGCGGGGGGTCTTGGCGGTACGGGCTTGCTTGACCGGCTTCATTGGGTACATTGAATCTGTGGGCGCGTGCGCACACGTGTGTGGGTGTACGTACATGCGTGCGTGCGCGAGACGGCAAATTGTAGGCACGGCCGCAAGGCCTGGAGCCCGACCAGCAGAGAAATGAGCAAATCACTGATCATCGCGGAAAAGCCCAGCGTGGCGCAGGACATTGTCCGAGCGCTGGCGCCGGTGTCCGGCAAGTTCGATAAGGCCGCGGACCATTTCGAGAACGAGCGTTACGTCGTGACCTCGGCGGTCGGCCACCTCGTCGAGATCAAGGCGCCCGAGGAATTCGACGTCAAGCGCGGCAAGTGGAGCTTTGCCCACCTGCCCGTCGTGCCGCCGCATTTCGACCTGGCGCCGATCGACAAGGCCAAGAGCCGACTCTCGGCCGTGGTCAAGCTCGTCAAGCGCAAGGACGTCACTGAGCTGATCAACGCCTGTGACGCGGGGCGAGAGGGCGAATTGATCTTCAGGCTGATCGTGCAATACGCCGGTGGGGCGAAGGGCCAGATCGACAAGCCGGTGAAGCGCCTGTGGCTGCAGAGCATGACGCCCCAGGCCATACGCGACGGCTTCGATGCCTTGCGGACCGACGAACAGATGCTGGGGCTGGCGGATGCCGCCCGCAGCCGCTCGGAGGCCGATTGGCTCGTCGGCATCAACGGCACGCGCGCAATGACCGCCTTCAACTCGCGCGATGGCGGCTTCTTCCTCACGACCGTCGGCCGGGTGCAGACGCCGACGCTGTCGATCGTGGTGGAACGTGAAGAAAAGATCCGCAAGCACATCCCCCGCGACTACTGGGAAGTCAAGGCAGCCTTCGGGGCTGCCGCGGGCGAGTACGAGGCCAAGTGGTTCGACCCGAAGTTCAAGAAGAACGACGATGCCGACCGCCGCGCCGATCGCTTGTGGACCGAGGCCGAGGCCCGGGCGATCGCCGACGCTGTCCGTGGGCAGCCGGGGACCGTGACCGAAGAGGCCAAGCCCAGCACTCAAGCGAGCCCGGGCCTTTATGACCTGACCACCCTGCAGCGTGAAGCGAACTCCCGCTTTGGCTACTCCGCCAAGACGACGCTGTCGCTGGCTCAAGCGCTGTATGAGAAGCACAAGGTCTTGACCTACCCGCGGACGGACTCGCGCCATCTGCCGGAGGACTACCTTGGCGTGGTCAAGCAGACGGTGGGCATGCTCGCCCAGGAAGACCTTCCCGGGCCCCTGGCGGTGCTGAACGATCACGCGGCCAAGGCGCTCAAAGAGGGCTACATCAAACCCAGCAAGCGCGTCTTCGACAACGCCAAGGTCTCCGACCACTTCGCCATCATCCCGACGCTGCAGCCGCCGAAGTCGCTCAGCGAAGCCGAGGCCAAGCTGTACGACATGGTGGTCAAGCGGTTTCTGGCGGTGTTCTATCCGTCGGCCGAATACATGGTCACAACCCGCATCACCAAGGTGGGCGATCACAACTTCCAAACCAACGGCAAAGTGTTGGTGAATCCGGGATGGCTCGCCGTCTATGGCAAGGAAGCCCAGGACGAAGACGCCAATCTCGTGCCGGTTCAGCCGAATGAAGCGGTGCTCAATGAGGGCGTCAACATCGTGGCGCTCGCCACACGGCCGCCGGCGCGCTACACCGAAGCCACGCTGCTGTCGGCGATGGAAGGCGCGGGCAAGCTGATCGATGACGACGAGTTGCGCGAAGCGATGGCTGAAAAGGGCCTGGGCACGCCAGCCACCCGTGCGGCCATCATCGAAGGCCTGATCCTCGAAAAATACATGCTGCGCGAGGGCCGCGAGATGCTGCCCACCGCCAAGGCCTTCCAACTGATGACACTGCTGCGTGGCTTGGGGGTGGAAGACCTCACCAAGCCGGAGCTCACCGGCAACTGGGAGTACCAGTTGGCCCAGATCGAGCATGGCCAGCTGTCACGGACGGCGTTCATGAAGGACATCGCCAAGATGGCCGAACGCATCGTGAAGAAGGCCAAGGAATACGACCGCGACACCATTCCTGGCGACTACGCCACCTTGAAGGCGCCGTGCCCTCATTGCGGCGGCACCGTCAAGGAGAACTATCGGCGCTTTGCCTGCGAGGCCTGCGACTTCTCGATCACCAAGATACCGGGTGGCCGCAGCTTCGAGCTGCACGAGGTCGAGCGCTTCCTGGTCGACAAGAAGGTCGGCCCGCTGGAGGGTTTCCGCTCCAAGGCGGGGTGGCCTTTCACCGCCGAGCTGAAGCTGGTCTTCGACGACGAGATCAGCAACTGGAAGCTGGAGTTCGATTTCGGTGAAGACGACAAGGCGAAGGACGACGGCGAACCAGTCGATTTCTCAGGCCAAACGAGCCTCGGCCCTTGCCCCAAATGCCAGGGTCATGTCTACGAGCACGGCACCAACTACGTGTGCGAGCACGCCGTCGGTGCCCATGTGACCTGCGACTTCAAGACCGGCAAGGTCATCCTGACTCAGCCCGTGTCTCACGAGCAACTTCGCAAGCTGCTGACCGCGGGCAAGACCGATCTGCTGGAGAACTTCGTCTCCAACAAGACCAAGCGCAAGTTCAAGGCCTTCTTGGCCTACGACAAGAAGGAAGGCAAGGTCGGCTTCGAGTTCGAGCCTCGTGCGGCGAAGGTGCCGGCGAAGAAGGCAGCGGCCAAGAAGGCGGCCGCATAAGCAAGAAGCCCAGGGGCCGAGAAGGCCGCCTGGGCTTCAGGTGATCATCCAGAGCCGCGCTTGGCGGGCGGCCCTGCGGGCCCATCAGGGCTGGTAGCAGGCGCCGCTGGTGTCCACTTCGATCTGGATCAGCTCGGTACCGCCGCCGCCCCAGATGTTGCCGCCCGTGAAGATCAGGCAACCTTCGCCCTTGTAGAGCGCTTGCATGCGGCGGGCGTCGTTGCCGAAGTAGAACGGGATCCAGCGCTTGCCGGATTCGTAGGTGTGGAAGCGGTCCGGGGCGCGCGACATCACCTCTTGCACTTCTTCGGAGCTCATCCCGATGGCCAGCTTGGCGAACTTGCTGTCGGGCGCTGCGGTGCCGATCACTTCACCTTCGAACCGTCCGTCGCGCGACTTCACGATGCGCTTCGCGCCCGCGGGGGCAGCGGCTTGCGAGGTGCTGGTCGAAGAGGTGTCGGCGCCCTTGGAGCCGGTCGAGGAGCACCCTGCGGCCAGCACGGCGGCGGCGAGTGCGAAAGAGATGGAAGTCAGCGAAGCGCGCACGAGATATCCCTGTGTCGTTGATGCCAAAGCGGCGACGAATTCTAGAGGCGGCCTGGGTGCGCACCGGCCCGCTGGTGAGCGCTGGCGCACCTCCCGGTAACCAACCGTGTCTGCGGCCAGACGGCCACTTCGTTCAGAAAGCCGAAGGGACACCGCGCGGGTGTCCCTTCTCAGCAGACGGCCGCCGTTTCAGTCGGCCAGCGGCCCATCCCCGCCGGTCAGCAGCGGGATGCTGCCACCCGAGGCCGCGCCCAGCAGGCCGGTGCGGGTGTAGATGCCCAGCTTGTCGCGCGTGTCGGTGATGTCGAGGTTGCGCATCGTGAGCTGGCCGATCCGATCGGCGGGTGTGAATGGGGCGTCTTCAACCTTTTCCATCGACAGGCGCTCGGGCGCGTAGGTGAGGTTCGGGCTCGACGTGTCCATGATGGAGTAGTCGTTGCCGCGGCGCAGTTCCAGCGTCACTTCGCCGGTGACGGCGCGGGCGACCCAGCGCTGCGCGGTTTCGCGCAGCATCAGGCACTGGGGGTCGAACCAGCGGCCCTGGTAGAGCAGGCGGCCGAGGCGGCGGCCGTTGATGCGGTACTGCTCGATGGTGTCTTCGTTGTGGATGCCGGTCACCAGCCGCTCGTAGGCGATGTGCAGCAGCGCCATGCCCGGCGCCTCGTACACCCCGCGGCTCTTCGCCTCGATGATCCGGTTCTCGATCTGGTCACTCATGCCGAGGCCGTGCCGGCCGCCGATGCGGTTGGCTTCCTCGAACAGGGCCACCGCATCGCTGAAAGTGCGTCCGTTCAGCGCGACGGGCAGGCCTTCTTCGAAACGCACCGTGACCGTCTCGGCCTTGATGGCGACCTCGTCTTTCCAGAAGGCCACGCCCATGATCGGATTGACGATGTGCATGCCTTTGTTCAGGAACTCCAAGTCCTTCGCTTCGTGCGTGGCACCGAGCATGTTGGAGTCGGTCGAATAGGCTTTCTCGACGCTCATCTTGTAGTCGAAGCCGTTGGCGATGAGGTACTCGCTCATCTCCTTGCGGCCGCCGAGTTCATCGATGAACAGCTGGTCGAGCCAGGGCTTGTAGATGCGCAACGACGGATTGGCCAGCAGGCCGTAGCGGTAGAAGCGCTCGATGTCGTTGCCCTTGAAGGTCGAGCCATCGCCCCAGATGTTGACGCCGTCTTCGCGCATGGCGACCACCAGCGCGGTGCCGGTCACGGCCCGGCCGAGCGGGGTGGTGTTGAAGTAGGTCGCGCCGCCGGTGGAGATGTGGAAGGCGCCGCACTGGATGGCGGCAATGCCTTCGGCAACGAGCTGCGCGCGGCAGTCGACGAGGCGGGCGATTTCAGCGCCGTAGGCCCTGGCCTTGCGGGGAATCTCCTCGTAGTCCGACTCGTCGGGCTGGCCGAGGTTGGCGGTATAGGCGCACGGGATGGCGCCCTTGGAGCGCATCCAATGGACGGCGGCGCTGGTGTCCAGGCCGCCAGAGAAGGCGATGCCGACGCGTTCGCCGGCGGGAAGCTTTTGCAGGATGGTGGCGGCCACAAGTTTCTCCGGGATAACCCGTCGATTTTAGGGGGGCGCCACCTCGCTGCGGGCCGCGCGAGGGCCCGTGCCGTTCAGAAGCGGTAGCTGATGCCCAGGCCGCCGTGGCTGCCGTCGACCTTGCCGCCTTCGAGGTAGTTGCTCTTGAACTCTTCGTTCACGTAGCGCAGGAAGATGCTGGCGTGCTCGCCGAAGAGGTACTCACCCTGCAGCACGAAGCCGATGCTCGAACGCATGTTGAAGTCCGGGGCGATCGAGTTGCCTGCGCCCGAGGTCTCGAAGCGCGAGTTCAGGGCCTTGCGCAGGCCGCCGCCCAAGCGGATGTTCTCGTTGGCGTTCCAGAATCCCAGCACTTCCAGCGGCACGCGCGAGAAACTCAGAGAGCCGTTGTCGGCGGACACGCGGTCGAAGTGGTAGCCGATGGTCGTTTGGATGGCGTAGGCGCCGCTCGGATCGCGGTACTCGATGCCGCCGAACAGGTGCGACAGGCCGCCGCTGGAGATCTTCTCGTTGGAGCGGTCGCCTTCGAACTCGACCTCGACCAGCGTCTTGCCGCCGCCGGTCAGGGTGAAGCCGATGACCGGCGCGATGCCTTCGGCGGCGAAGGTGGGGGCTGCGGCGGCCAGCGCCAGGGCGGCGGCGGCCAGGGTGTTCTTGACTTGCATGTGTTCTCCCTCCGGGATGTTGGGGCGGCCGCAATGGCCGCGTGGCACTGAATGCGCACCCCTTACATCTGGGCACGCGGCCGGCATGCTACTCGCCAGAATCGAGGGTTTACGTGATGTTGCAAATCAGCCACGCGCTGGCTCATGAGAAGTGTCGAGGCGTGCCTCGTGGAGCCTCACCAAAACATGCAACGCCCGGTTGGCCGGCGTCGCCACGCCCAGCGCTTCGCCGCGGCGGACGACCAAGCCGTTGAGGTGGTCGATTTCGCTCCGCTTGCCGCGCATCAGGTCTTGAGCGGTCGAAGAGAACTGTCCGGGCATGGTCTCGGCGATGCGCAGCACGGCCGGCCATGGATCGGGTACGCGAACCCCTTCCGCGGTGGCCACGGCCAGGCATTCGGCCACCACCGCCCGCATCAGGGGCAGCACGCCCTCGTGCCGGACCAGTGGGCCATAGGGCAGGCGGCTCAGTGCTGACAGGGCGTTGTAGGCGCTGTTCAACACCAGCTTGCTCCACAGAGCAGCCTGCACATCGTCCGCCAGCTCCACCGGCACCGCGGCCCTGGTGAAGACGGCCTGCACCTGGTCGGGCGCTGGCTGGCCGGGGCGCGGGGTCCACCGCGCGATCACCAATTCACCGCGGCCATGGTGGCGAACATGGTCCGGCGCGACCATCTCGCTGGCCACGTAGACCACCGCGGGCGCCACGAGCTGGGAAGGTCGCAATGTCGCGGCCAGTCGGGGTGCGTTGTCGACCCCGTTCTGCAGGCTGAGCACCACCGCATTCGGGCTCAAGAAGGGCGCCATCTGCTCACCTGCCGCCTCGGTGTCGCCCGACTTCACGCAGCACAGCACCAGATCGCAAGCCGCCAGATGCTGGACGTCATCGGTGGCTTCGATGCGAAGGCGTTCATCGAAGGCTTGGGCCTGCAGACGCAAGCCTTCGGTCGTCAGCCGTTCGACCTGGGCGGGGCGCCCGACGAAAAGCACCTCGACGCCGGCTCGGGCCAGCATCGCGCCGTAGTAGCCACCCACCGCCCCCGTACCCATCACGCCCACTTTCATGGGGCCACCATACCTGAACGCGAAGACGCCCTCGAACAGCGGCACGGTGACCACGCCAACGCTTTTCTCCCGGCGACCGGACTGTGGAGACCACCGACGGGCCGAGCGACGTTTGCCGGCATCATCGGGCACGCCCAGATCCTGTCCGACCGGGCGCTGGGGTTTGCCGACACATTCGGCGGCGCCGGATTCATCGTCCCGAGGGCCCTCACACGTTGTCGACCGTCATCGTCTCCAAGCTGCTGGCGATCATGCTGATCGTTGGCTTCGGCTATGTGGCGGGAAGAATGCGCTGGCTGGGCGGGCCCCAGATGGAGCCGGCGCGCGTCTTGTCGAACGCGGCGTTTTTCCTCTTCGCTCCGGCATTGTTCTTTCGCACGACCGCCCGCCTCGATCTGGCGGCCGTGCCGTGGCCCATGGTGGCGGCGTTCTTTGTTCCTGTTGTCGCGATGATGCTGGTGCACTACGGCGCCCAGCGATGGCGCCGGCAGGCACGTGGGCTGCCGTCCGCCGCGCCAGCGGTTCGCGCGCTGACGGTCGCCTTCGGCAATTCGCTGCAAATCGGCATTCCCATCGCTTCCGCGGTGTTCGGCGAAACCGGTCTCGGGCTGCATCTGGCGCTGATCAGCGTCCATGCGCTGATCCTCCTGTTGGTGGCCACCACGCTGGTGGAGCTGGATCTGGCTCGCGAGCACTCCCACGGGCCCGATGCCGGCGGCCTGTTCGGCATTCTTGTCACGACGTTGCGCAACACGGTGGTGCATCCCGTCGTGCTGCCGGTGCTGGCCGGCATGGCCTGGCAGTTGACGGGCTGGCCCTTGCCAGAGCCGGTGGATGAGGTCTTGCAACTGCTGGGTTCGGCCGTGGTCCCGCTGTGCCTGACGCTGATCGGCATGTCGCTCGCCTACATGGGTTTTCCGACGTCGTTGCGAGGGGCCATCGGGCTGACCGTGCTGAAGCTGGTGATTCAGCCTGCGTTGGTCTGGCTGGTGGCGGCGTCCGTCTTCCGCCTGGGCGGTCTGCCGCTCCAGGTGATCGTGATGCTCGCGGCTTTGCCTTCCGGCACCAACGCTTTGATGTTCTCCCAGCGCTACCGTGCACAGGAGGCTGAAACCACGGCGGTCAACGTGATCTCGACCCTGGCTTTTGCAGTGACCGCCCCGATCTGGCTGGGGCTGCTGAACGCGTTCAGTAACATTCACTGACGATCCATCGGCGGGTTGTCCCCCAGGCTGCGCAGTACCCGCGATGGCTGCGGCGTGAAAGAATGCCGCCTTGTCGGCGCCGGCCGAAAAGCGGCGCCATTCGCCGTTGGCGATGCCGTCGGCGCGCCGTACAGAACCTCCATGGACAGTCGAACCACCCCGTCGGAAACCACCGCCGTCGCCGAGCCGCGGTTCGATGTGTTCATCCGTCTGCCGCGGGGCATGACCCCCGAAGAGGCCCAGCGCCGGGTGGAAATGGCCGGCCTCACGGCGGCGCAAGGTGCCAACATCTGTGCGGCGCTGCGCCAGGTGCCGGTGGTGCAGGTGCGCAAGTCGATCGACGAGTCGCGAGCCCGCAAGACCGAACATCAGCTGAGCCTGGCGGGCCTGAAGGTGGAGGTTCGCCGGGTGCCGACAGCGCCGCACGCTGCGCCGCCTTCACCGCCTATCCCCGACGCGTCTGCCGAAGAGCCGTCCGATGGCTCGCCCGGCGTCAACCTGTGGTCGTTCTCCGTCACGGGCGTGGCACCGGCCTCCCCGGCGCGCAACGCGGCTGATCGACCGTCCGGCGCCGCCGCGTCATCCCCGCCAAGGGCGCCTGCCGCGACAGCGGCCCCCACGCCTGCGGTGTCGGCACCGCTGCAGGGGGCAGATTTGCGGGCCTTTGCGTCGCCGGTCTCGCAGCTCTCGTCGGCGGCACCGGCTCGTCCGGCGGGTGCCGCGCCCGCGGCGGTGCTGGCGCCAACGCCTGTCGCCGCGGCGACCGTGACGCCGCAGGCCGCGCCGGCTCCAGTCGCACCGGCGCCGGGGCCCGCCCCGCGCTCGGCATCGACGCCCAGTTTTTCGTCGGTGTTCACGGCGCCGCTGCCCGCGGCCGCATCCTCACCGGTACGGCATGCCGCGGCGCCGCCGGCCCCGCCGGCCGTGCCCGTTGCGGAGCGGTCGGCATCCACACCGCCCCGTGCTCAGGCTGCCCGGGCGCAGCCGCTGGACGAGGATCCGGAAGATTTCGAGTTCAACCTGCGCGATCCGTCCGAAGAGGACACGATCATCGCGCCGTACACCACCCGGCCGCAGGCAGATCCGGACGAGTCGTTGCCGCCGCCGGCGGCCAAGAGCCCCGCGGCTCGCCGCGCGCGCCCGCGTTGGGCCCCGTGGCTGTGGGCCGCGGCACTGGTGGCGCTGGGGGCGGCCGGGTTCACCCTCGGGCGGCTTTCGCTGCCGTGGACGGCGCCCCCCGAACCGCAGATCAACACGACCCAGTCGATCGACAAGGTCTTGACGGCCGTCGGTGCGCCGCCGGCGATGTCGCCGGTGCCCGCGTCGAGCGCCTCCAGCGTCGATTCCGCAGGCGGCGCCGATGCGTCGGGCTTGGCGCCCGATTCGCTGACGCAGATTGCCAAGGCTGAGCGAGCCCAGGGGCGCGGCATGACCTTGGAGCAGGCGGTCGCCCAGATGCAGGGCGCGAAGGTCAACGCTGGCCTGCTGCTGCCGGGCGATCAACTGCCCGCGAAACTGGCGCAAGCTGCGGCGTCGCCGACCTCTGCCGGCCCCTCGGCCCAACCCAACGGCAGCGCGTCGCCGTTGCCGGCATCACTGCGTGCCACTCTGATGGCGGACATGGCCGTCGAATTGGCCGCGTTCGGCCAGACGGGGCGGGCCAAGGAGGTGTTGTCGCGATTGCATGCCGATGCCGGGCTCACTGGTGACCCTGCGGTCGGTGCGAGTGCTCGCCGTGCCGAGGTGCTGCTCGCCGCCTGGGGTTTGCGCGATGCCGCCGTCACGACGATCGACCGCCAGATCGGCGCGTTGCGCACGCTGGTGTATGGCATCGAATCGCCGGCGGCCCGCGCTGCACTGATGGGCAGCGTCGCCACGATCTTGGCCCGGCACGACAACGTGCCCGATGCGCTGGCACTTGCCTTCCTGGCCGACGCGGGTGAGGCGCTCAAGAGCGTCGCCGACGGATCTCAGCGCCAGGTGGCCATCGACGATTGGCTGGTCGACACGGGCGACCTGTTGCTGGCCCAGCTCGCACGGCACGCACGCCTGGGCCGTTGGTCCCTCGCCCAATCGTTGGCTGGGCAGCTCGACACGCTCGCGGGGCAGGCGCGCAGCCCCCACGCGGTCTTGCTGCTCCAGGCCTTGCGGGCACGCGCCCAAGAGCTCATGGGGCAGCCGGCCAAGGCCGAGAAGCTGTTGGCCGAGGCGCTGAAGGTGTGGCAACAGCGCGGCACCCCGGCCCGGCAAGCCGAAGAGCTGCGGGCACTCGCCAGCCGCACCGGAGGCATCGGCCAGCCGATTCTGTTGCAGGTCACGGCCCAATTGGCCACCGCGGCCGATGCGCTGCATGGCGCCGACCGGGCCCGGGCCTTGACGCAGCTGGCGCTGATGCAGGCCGAGGCGGGCGAGGCCGAGCGCTTCGAGGCGTTGAAGGCCATGCTTCGCCAGTCGCCGGAGGCCGCGCGGCCAGAGCAAGCGGCGTTGACCGCACAGCTGCTGGTCAGTGGCGAACTGTCGGCGGCCCGTGCCGAGCAGCGCAGCGGAGCGTTCGGCCTCGCCGAGGCGCGGGTGCGCAAGGTCGCGGCGTACCTGCTCTGACGCTGGCGGCGGGCGCGGACGCCGCGGCGCCTCGGTCGAGTGACATGCGCGCGGCCGTGCTGCAGTGCAAAATCGGGCGATGACCGCGCACGATATTCCTGCCTACATGGCGCACCTGGGCGCCGCGGCGCGCGCTGCGAGCACGCGGATGGCGCGTGCCGGCACGCGCGAGAAGAACACCGCTTTGTCCGAGTTGGCTCAGCGCTTGCGCGCGGCCGGGCCCGCGTTGGCGCAGGCGAACGCCCGGGACATCGCCGCTGCCGAGCAAGCGGGCCTGGCTGCCCCTATGGTCGATCGGCTGCGCCTGACCGGCCAAGTGATCGAGACAGTGGCCGAAGGCTGCGAACAACTCGCCGCCATGCCCGATCCGATTGGTGAGATCACCGGCGTCAAACGGCGCCCGAGCGGCATCAGCGTCGGCCAGATGCGGGTGCCCCTGGGGGTGTTCGGCATGATCTACGAGAGCCGGCCCAACGTCACCATCGAGGCCGCGTCATTGGCCATCAAGAGCGGCAACGCCTGTATCTTGCGCGGCGGTTCAGAGGCCATTCACTCCAACATGGCGTTGTGGCGCCTGGTTCAGCAGGCGCTCGTGGCCGCCGGTCTGCCCGCGGAAGCGGTGCAACTGGTCGAGACCACCGACCGTGCCGCCGTAGGCCGCTTGATCGCGATGCCCGAGTCGGTCGACGTCATCATTCCCCGCGGCGGCAAGGGGCTGATCGAGCGCATTGCGGCGGAAGCCCGTGTGCCGGTGATCAAACACCTGGATGGGAACTGCCATACCTACGTGGACGCCGAGGTGGATCTGGATTTGGCTGTCACGGTGACGGACAACGCCAAGACCCAGAAGTACAGCCCCTGCAACGCGACCGAATCGCTGTTGGTTCACGCCGCCAGCGCGCCAGCCTTCCTGCCGCGTATGGGTGCCGTCTTCGCCGCCAAGGGGGTGGAGATGCGATGCTGCGCTCAAGCGCGTGCGCTGTTGTCGGGTGTACCGGGCGCGGTGCTGGCCGACGCGACCGACGCCGACTGGGCCGAGGAGTACCTCGCGCCGGTCATCAGCGTGAAGGTGGTGGCGAGCCTGGATGAGGCCATTGACCACATCAATCGTTTTGGCTCGCACCATACCGATGCCATCCTGACGAACCACCATCCGAACGCGATGCGCTTCTTGCGCGAGGTGGATTCGGCCAGCGTCATGGTGAATGCGAGCACGCGGTTCGCCGACGGATTTGAGTACGGCCTGGGCGCCGAAATCGGCATCTCCACCGACAAGTTCCATGCGCGCGGCCCGGTGGGTTTGGAGGGGCTGACGTCGATGAAGTGGGTGGTGCTGGGCCAAGGGGAGGTGCGTCAATGATTCGTCTGGCCACCGAGGCCGATGCGACGGCCATCGCAGAGATCTATGCACCGTTCGTGCGCGGCACGCCCGTCAGTTTCGAGACCGTGCCGCCGTCTCCGGCCGAGATCGCGGAGCGCATCGTGCAGACCCTTCCACGCTGGCCCTGGCTCGTGTACGAAGCCGATGGGCAGATCGCGGGCTACGCCTACGCCAGCGCGTTTGCGCAGCGGGTCTGCTACCGGTGGTCGGTGACGACGACGGTGTACGTGCGCGAAGGTCATTGGCGCGGAGGCGTGGGCCGCCGCTTGTACTCGGCTCTGCTCACCCTGCTCGCCCAGCAAGGGTTTCGCAGCGCCTTTGCCGGCATCACCTTGCCCAACGAGGGCAGCGTGGGCTTGCACAAGGCCATGGGGTACGAGCCGGTGGGTGTCTACCGCGATGCCGGCCACAAGCTGGGTCGCTGGCACGACGTGGCCTGGTTCCAGCGCGCTCTGCAGCCCGGCGCACCGCGGGTGGAGGCGCATCCCTCCGAGCCGGTGGACGTGAAGGCGGTGCTGGCCGTGCAGGCGCCGCTCTGGGCCGATACCGAGTGGTCGATCGGTGGTGCGGGAGGGGGCGCGTGATGCCGAGCCGACACGCCCTGGTGCTGTTTTCCGGGGGGCAGGACTCCACCGTCTGCTTGGCCTGGGCCCTGAGCCGATTCGAGCGCGTCGAGACGATCGGTTTCGACTATGGGCAGCGTCACCGCATCGAGCTGGAGTGCCGAGGGGTGGTGCGCCAGCAGATCGCGGCCCAGTTTCCGTCGTGGGCACCCCGCCTGGCTGACGACCACCTGCTCGACCTCGCTCTGCTGGGTCAGATTGGCGACAGTGCGCTGACGAGCGAGCGTGCCATCGAGATGCAGGCCAATGGACTGCCCAACACCTTCGTACCTGGGCGGAACCTGCTGTTCCTCACCTTCGCCGCGGCGCTGGCCTATCGGCGCGGCTTGAGTGTGCTGGTCGGCGGGATGTGCGAAACCGACTACTCGGGCTATCCCGATTGCCGAGACAACACCCTCAAAGCGATGCAAGTGGCGTTGTCTTTGGGCCTGGACACTCCGCTCACACTCGAAACTCCGTTGATGTTCCTGACCAAGGCCGACACCTGGGCGTTCGGCCAGCAACTCGGCGGAGCTGCATTGACCGACCTGGTGGTCGAGCACACGCACACCTGCTACCTCGGAGAACGCGGCCAACGCCATGCGTGGGGTTATGGCTGTGGTGAATGCCCCGCCTGCTCGCTGCGAGCGGCTGGCCATGCGGCCTGGCGGGCGGCCGCATAGTGGAGCCCGGCGTTTTCGAATCCACCGCCTGGCTGCCGCTGCTGCTCAAGCTCGGTGGGGGGGGCGTGTTGTTGTTCTGGATCGTCGGCGCTTACAACCGCCTGGTTCGGTTGCGCGGTGCCATCGGCACGGCTTGGTCGCAGATTGACGAACTGCTGCAGCGCCGCAGTGCCTTGCTGGAGTCCCTGGCAGATGCCGTCCGCGAGCCTCTGGCCGACGAAGGCGTGACACTGGCCGCCCTGATCCAGGCCGACCAGCGTCAGCGAACGGCGGCGCAGGTCGTGCGATCGCGTCCCTCGCACGCGCCGGCCCTGGTCGCCTGGGTACTGGCCGAGGCTGAATTGGCCTCGCCCCTGGCGCGACTGCAGGCCCTGATCGAACAGCGCTCGGAACTCGCCATGAGCGAACCGGTACTGCCGCTGCAGCGCCAATTGATCGAACTCGGCCCGCGCCTTGTGTACGCGCGCCAGCTCTTCAGCGATGCGGCCGAGGCCTATAACGGTGCGCTCGAAGAAATCCCTACCCGGGCGGTGGGCCGGCTTTTCGGTATGCGGTCGGCATCGCGCTTGTAGGTAAAAAACGACGCCGCCGCCGCAGAATCGGCGTCAAACATCCAGTGCGGTCAACAAATATCAGCCGTTTTGCTGAATAGGTATTAACCCGAAGTTCCGCGGCGGGGAATGTTGCTTAGCGTGAACGGTTCTTCAACCTTTCGTGAACGCTTTCCCATGCCACATCGCCCCAAGGCCGCCCGCCCAGCGATCCGGCGCACCGTTTTGGCGCTTGCCTGCGCCAGCGTCGCGTCGGCCGCTTGGAGCCAGGAAGACACCACCAATCAGCCTGCCGCCCAAAAAATCGAGGTGACCGGCTCCCGCATCAAGCGCATCGATGCTGAAGGCGCATCGCCGGTTCAGGTACTCAAGCGCGAAGACATCGAAAGGACCGGTGCTTCCACCGTCCGGGAGATGTTGGCCACTTTGTCCAGCGCCACTGGCAGCTTGGATGACATCGGCGGTAGCAACTCCTTCTCGCCCGGCGCATCGTCGGCGTCTCTGCGCAATCTCGGCAAGCAAAGCACGCTGGTGCTGTTGAACTCGCGTCGCGTCGCTGCCTACCCGCTGGCGGACTTCAGCGAAGTCTTCAGCAACCTCGACACCTTGCCGCTTGAGGCAGTCGACCGCATCGAAGTGCTCAAGAGCGGTGGCTCTGCGCTTTATGGCTCCGATGCGGTGGCCGGCGTGATCAACATCATCACGCGCACCAGCTACCAGGGTCTGCAAGTTGACGCCAATGCGCAGCAGTCGATCGAGAACGGCAAGTTCCAGAGCCATAGCGCGTCAGTGACAGGTGGCTTCGGCGACATGGGCGCCGATGGCTACAACGTGCTGGCCAATCTGGAGTACTACCACCGCTCCAGCTTCTTCTGGAACGAGATCCTCGGTTATGTGAACCCGAAGTACGCGGAGTTCTCCAGCGGCTTCGGTACGCCTTCCAGCTACGGTTACCCAGGCACGGTGATTGGCGTGGGTCCGGTGCCGGGTTGCACGACCGAAGTCAGCGGCCTGTGCATGTACGACCGCTATCAGCGATTCGAAGTGGTCCCAGAAACGGATCGTACGAACTTGCTGGTGTCGGGCCGGATGCGTCTCGGTGAAGATCTCACCGGATTTGCGGAGGTCCTGTACTCGCATATCCAAGCGACCTATCAGAGGGCCTATCAGCCCTATGGGGTCCGAATCGGACCGACGACTTGGGGTGATCCGCTGACCAGCGGCAGCAAGATCTTCTACCCGCGCGGTTTGCCCGCCGGTCACCCGTTGAACCCGACCGGTGAAGAGATCGAGTTCCGCTATCGCTTCGCCGATGCGCCTGCCCAAGAAGTGGCGACCACCGACCAGTACCGGGTGCTGGCGGGCCTGCAAGGGGCTTGGTCCGACTACGACTGGGAAGTTGCGGCGGGCGTGATGGGGGGGCAGACCAAAGACAAGCAGCGCGGCGCGTTCTCCGACAGCGGCTTCAAGGAGGTGATCGGTGATTACAACGCCGACGTGCTGGCCCCCGACTTCTTCAACAAGCCCAATGGCTATCGAATCGGGCAGAAGAACAGCGATGCTGTCCTGAGTCGGTTGTTCCCCACGTTTGGATACACCGGCGACACGACGCAAACGTTCATCGACGGCAAGATCAGCGGCGATATCGCCAAATGGAGCGCCGGAAACGTAGGCTTGGCCACGGGCTTCGACCTGCGGCACGAGAAGATGACGATCTCCCCGACCGAGAACCTGAGAACGGGTGACATGGTCGGCTTTGGCGTCAGCGCATCCGATGCGTCGCGCTCTTTCGGTGCGGTCTTTGCTGAGCTCAGCCTGCCAATCCTGAAGACGCTGGAAGCCCAAGTCGCCGGGCGGGTGGACCACTTCCCAGGGTTCCCAACGCACTTCTCGCCGAAGGTCGGATTGCGGTACCAGCCCATCCCGGAGTTCCTGGTTCGCAGCACCTACGAAGGGGGCTTCCGCGCGCCGAACCTGACGGAAAGCGCTCAGTCGACCAAGTTTGCGTTCGACCCGGGTATCGACGACCCGAAGCGATGCCCGCAGGCGCTTGAGTTGGCTGACGATCTGGTGGCTCAAGCTGACGCGCTGCCGGACACGGATCCCAACAAAGCGCTGCTGTTGGCCCGGGCGGACAACGCACGTCAAAACGAATGCGGAACAAGCGTGGCGATCGTCACCGCCAACAACCCGGATCTGAAACCGGAAACCTCACGCTCGTTCACGCTGGGCATCGGCTTCCAGCCGATCCGCAACTGGAGCGCCACCGTTGACTACTGGAACATCCGCCGCAAGAACGAGATTGGCCTGAAGTCGACCCAGGATCTGCTCACGGTCGAGGACACGCTGCCCGCCAACACGATCACGCGGGACACCGTGGCGAATGATCCTACGTTCACGGCTGCTGAGCGTGCCGCGTACGGTGTGAGCGTTGGGGCCCTGCAGTCTGTTCATGGCCAATTCGAGAACCTGCTGCAGACCAAGACTGCCGGTGTCGACATGTCGGTCAAGGGCGAAGTCGCGACGCCCATCGGCCCTGTCTCCATGGACGTCGATGCGACGTATCTGCTGAGCTACTACGCCTGGAGCACAACCCGCAACGGATGGGGCGATAACTTGGCTGGACGCTACACCTTCCCGCGTTGGACGGTGAACTTCACCACCGGGCTGAAGACTGGCGACTTCTCACAATCTCTGCGCTACGCCTGGAACAGCAGCACTGCGTTGCAGTATGACTTCGACGACTCGACGTGGTCGCCGGAAGGTTGTGCTGACAACGGCTTGACTCCTGGCCAGTGCAAGGTGAGTGAGTACAGCCGCTGGGACTACTCGGTGGCGTACACCGGCATCAAGAATCTGGTGCTCGGTGTGCATGTTCGCAACGTGTTCAATCAACGTCCGCCAGTCGACCTGCGCGACTTCGGCTTTGGCGGGATCATCCCGTCCAGCTACGAAGACGCCCAAGGCCGCATGTTGAAGCTGTCGCTGCAGTACAAGTTCATGTAAGCCTCAAGGCGGGCGCCTTAAACGCCCGCCCCGGCAAGCAGAAGGCGCCCGTGGGCGCCTTTTTTCATGCAGATTCCCCTGGTCGGCGAACTAGCCCTGGCACACCACCGCCGCCGTGGCGACGAGTTCGTCGAACAGGGCGACGGCGGCTTTGCCGGGCACAGCATAAGGGTCGAGCGCAGCGGTTTCGGAGTACTTCAGCATCAGCGCCGGGTTGAGGCGGGCGAGGTTGACCTGGCCCATGGCCCAGCCGGCGAAGCGGCGTTCGCTGATTTCTTCGTAGGCGAGCAGCGTCACATCGGTGTGGCGACCGTCGGTGACGATGCGGTTGTAGAGCCGGTTGACGGCGGTGCGGCCGCCTTCGAGCACCTGGATGAACAGGTCGCCCGAGCTGCACAGCACGCCGGTGATGCCGATCTTTGGATTGGCCACCCGCGAATGCCGCAGGATCTGAGTCAGTTCTTCAGGGTCGAGCGGCTTGGCCGCACGGCTGGCGTACATCAGGCGCACGAGCATGTGTGGCCTCCTTGGGCAAGAGTCGAGCAAGTCGAGCCGGCCGGGACGCGGCGGTCGACGGGGCGAAGAAGTCGCAGGATCAACACTTCACTCCTTCTTCGACAGCAAAGACAGGAACTCGCGGCGCAGGGTCGCATCCTTCAGGAAGGCCCCGCGCATCACGCTGTTGGTCATGGCCGAGTCGTTGTCCTTGACGCCGCGCCACTGCATGCAGAAGTGGTCGGCTTCCATCACGATGGCCAGGCCGTCGGGCTTGACGCGGTCTTGCAGCGCGTCGGCCAGCATGATCACCGCTTCTTCCTGGATCTGGGGGCGGGTCATGATCCAGTCGGCGATGCGGGCGTACTTTGACAAGCCGATCAGGTTCGAATGCTCGTTGGGCAGCACGCCAATCCAGACGCGCCCGAGGATCGGGCACATGTGGTGCGAACACGCACTGCGCACGGTGATCGGCCCCACGATCATCAGCTCGTTCAGCCGTGAGATGTTCGGGAACTCGGTGACCGATGGCATCGGCTGGTAGCGGCCGCGGAACACCTCGTCGATGAACATCTTGGCCACCCGTTTGGCCGTGTTCTGGGTGTTGTGGTCGCTGTCGGTGTCAATCACCAGAGCCTTCAGCACCTCGCTCATCTTGGCCGCGACCTCGGCCTTCAGCTCATCCAACTCGCCTTCGCGCACGAAGGCCGAGATGTTGTCGTTGGCGTGGTAGCGCCGATCGGCACCGATCAGCCGGTAGCGAATCCGCTCGGAGGCAGGCAGGCGCGCCAGATCATCTTCACGCAAGATGAGCGCCGGCACGCGCGGCGAATCGGGGGGGGTGTCTGGGTCCATGCGAACGCCTTGCGGGCTGCGTATTGAATCGAAGATTGTCAGCCAGCCCGTCCAACCTTGCTCGGGCCGGGTGCTTAGCGCCGCCGCGAAGGCACGGTCGGGCGTGTCTGTCTGGTTAGACTCCCCCGGTGAACGCCGTTGCCTCCTCTGCCGCCCCCCCCGCGGGCTCGCCGCCTTTGTCCCGCCTGCTGGAACTGGCCGCTGATGCGGTGCAGGCGGTGTTGGCGGGACGGTCATTGACCGAGGTGCTGGCCGCCTGCCCATCGGCTGCGCGCCCCGGAACGCAGGCGCTCGCCTTCGCCGTGCTGAGGCGCTGGGGCAGCGCGAGCGCGGCGCGCCAACAACTGGCGCCGCGCACGCCGCCGCCGGCGGTGGAGGCGCTGCTTACCACGGCGCTGGCGCTGTTGTGGCCCAGCGAAGCGCCACCGTATCCCGACCACACGTTGGTGGACCAGGCGGTGACCGCCGCCCGCAGGAAAGTGCCGGCGGCCGCCGGTTTCATCAACGCGGTGCTGAGGCGATTCATTCGCGAGCGCGCGGCGGTGGTCGAGCAAGCGGGCCACAGCGTGCTCGGGGCCTGGAACCACCCGGCGTGGTGGGTGGAGCGGCTGCGGCACGATTGGCCAACCCACTGGCAAGCGCTGCTGGCGCAGGCCCAACACCATCCGCCGATGGTGTTGCGTGTCAACACGCGCCGCCTCGGGGTGGCTGAATACCACCAGCGCCTGGCGGACGCCGGCATCGTGGCCCGGCCCGCCGCGGGCCCGGGGCACGAGCAGGCGCTGATACTGAACCAGGCCTGCCCGGTGGATCGATTGCCGGGTTTCGCCCAGGGCGACGTGTCGGTGCAGGACTTGTCCGCGCAGCGGGCAGCCTCGCTGCTGATCGGTTCGGGCCTGCCCCCAGGGGCTCGCGTGCTCGACGCTTGCGCAGCACCCGGCGGCAAGACCGCCCATCTGCTCGAACTGGCGCCGGAGCTGAACCTGGTGGCGCTCGACGCCGATCCCGCTCGGCTGGCCCGGGTGGATGACACCTTGCGGCGCCTGGGCTTGTCGGGGCCGACGGTTCGCACACGGGCTGCCGACGCGCGACATGTGGCCAGTTGGTGGGACGGTGAGCCTTTTGACGCGATCTTGCTCGATGCGCCGTGTACGGCCTCGGGCATCGTGCGGCGGCACCCCGACATCCGCTGGCTGCGACGGCCGGACGATGTTCGCGCGCTCGCCGCCATCCAGGCGGAGCTGCTGCAGGCCTTGTGGCCGCTGCTCAAGCCTGGCGGGCGTCTGCTCTACGCCACGTGCTCGATCTTCGCCGCCGAGGGCGCCGAGCAGATCGACGCGTTTTTGCAACGCCTGAGGCCTGAAGCTGCCCACCAAGCCGCGGACTCTCCCGGCCACCTGCTGCCGCTCGCAGACAATGCTTCGACAGACCCCGAAGCGCCCTTGGCCGACGGGTTCTTCTACGCCCTGTTGCACAAGCCCTAGAACAAGCCGACTGTCGTTGTGAACCGCGCTGCCACGGCCTTCGCACCCGCTGCACACCGTGTCATCCGCGCGGTGGTCGGCGTGCTGTGGCTGTGGGCGGCGATGCTGGCCGGCCCCGCCCGGGCAGACGGCAGCATCGAGCTCACCACCTTCGATGTCAGCCGGTCCGATGGGCTGGTGCTGGTCGATTTCGTGGCCAAGCCGGTGCTCAGCAAGGCAGTCGAGGATGCGATGCAGCGTGGCGTGCCGGTCTACTTCGTGGCTCAGGCGGCGCTGTACCGTTCGCGCTGGTATTGGCGCGATGAACGGGTGGCTCGGGTGACCCGCACCTGGCGGCTGTCTTACCAGCCGCTCACCTCCAACTGGCGCCTCGGCTTCGGGACCTTGAGCCAAAGCTATGCCACGGCGGAGGAGGCGCTCGACATGGCGGCGCGGGCATCGCGCTGGAAGCTGGCCGAAACCGACCAGCTGGAGCCGGGCGAAAAGTACTACGTCGAGTTCAGCTACCGGCTGGACAACAACCAATTGCCTCGCCCCATGCAACTCGATCTGGCCGCCCAAGCCGACTGGCAGTTGTCGGCCGAGCGCAAGGTCAAGCTCGAGCCATGATCCGCCGCGTCCTCGGTGTGTTGTGGCGCACCCTGACAAGGCCTGCGCAGGCCCCGGGCTCGGCCTAGCCGACGCATCGCGCCATGAAAGTCTCGAAGCGCTGGGGCTGGGGTGTGGCCCTGCTGGTCGCCGCCGGGCTGGGGCTGGTGCTGGCCTTTGTCCTGTCGCTGCTCGCGCAAGGGCCGAGCCGGTATGAGCGGCACTTCGTGTGGCTCTTCTGGGTCAATGCGGCGGTCGCCACCTTCTTGCTGTTGTTCCTCGTCGGCGCGAGCGTGCGCCTGGCGATCCGCTTTCGCCAGGGCAAGTTCGGCAGCCGGCTGCTGTTGAAGCTGGCCGGCATCTTTGCGCTCGTCGGTGTGCTGCCTGGCGCACTGATCTACACCGTCAGCTACCAGTTCGTGTCGCGCAGCATCGAGGCCTGGTTCGACACGCGCGTCGAACGGGCGCTCGATGCCGGCCTGGCGCTGGGCAAAGACACCCTCGCCGCGCTCGCTGCCGACCTGGAGTCGAAGACACGCACGGCGGCCGAACGCATGGCCGATCGCGGCGTCGTCGCCAACACGCTGGCGCTGGAGCGGCTGCGTGAGCAGCTCGGCGCTGAAGAGGTGACGCTGCTCGGCGGCGACGGCAAGGTGAAGGTGACGGCGGGCAGCAGCGCGGCGCTCGGCACGGACCGGCCGGCGGTGTCGCTCTTGCGGCTGGCCAAGTTGCAGCGATCGGTGAGCCAGATCGAGGGCCTGGAGGACGAGATCAGCGTCACGTCCGGCACCTCGGGCGCCAAGGTGCGGGCGCTGGCCGCTGTCCCGTCGGTGAGTGTTTCGCTTGCCGACGAAGAGCGCACCTTGATGGTCGTCCAGCCCTTGCCGCGCGCACTCACCGGCAACGCCCTGGTGGTGCAGGCCGCCTACCGCGAGTACCAGCAGCGCATCCTGGCCCGCGAAGGCCTGCGGCGCATGTACATCGGCACCCTCACGTTGTCGCTGGTGCTGTCGGTTTTTGGCGCGGTGCTGCTGGCGGTGGTGCTCGGCAATCAGCTTGCGCGACCGTTGCTGATGCTCGCCGAGGGGGTCAAGCAGGTCGCGGCCGGCGATCTGGGGGCCAAACCCGTGTTCGCCTCGCGCGACGAGATTGGCGGCCTCACGCGCAGCTTTGCCGACATGACCGAGCAGCTTGGCAGCGCCAGGGCGCAGGCCGAGGCCAGCCTGCGCCAGCTCGACAGCAATCGGACCCGGCTGCAGACCATCCTCGACAACCTCACCGCCGGTGTGATCGTGTTCGACCGCGAGCGCCACATCGACACCGTCAACCCCGGCGCCACGCGCATCCTTCGCGCACCGCTTTCCGCCTACGTGGGACGCAGCCTGAATGAAGTGCCCGGCCTGGGCGAGTTTGCCCAGGGTGTTTGGCAGCGATTCGAGTTGCACCAAACCAGCCCCGAGGACGGTGAACGCGATCACTGGCAAGACGCCTTCGAGTTGCGCCTGACCGGCCGGGAAGACCACAGCATCACGCTGCTGGTTCGCGGCGCGCCGTTGCCTGGCAAGGCGCGTCTGATGGTGTTCGACGACATCACCGAGGTGGTGTCGGCCCAGCGCACGGCCGCCTGGGGCGAAGTGGCGCGTCGTCTGGCGCACGAAATCAAGAACCCGTTGACGCCGATCCAGCTGTCTGCCGAACGGCTGCAACACAAGCTCGAAGCCAAGCTCGCCGAGCCGCAGGATCAGGCGATGCTGAACCGCGCGGTCACCACCATCGTTTCGCAAGTGCAAGCGATGAAGCAGTTGGTCAACGAATTCCGTGACTACGCACGCCTGCCGGCGGCGCAGCTGCAGCCGGTGGATCTCAACAGTCTGGTGTTCGAGGTGCTGGCGCTGTATGGCGACGCACAGGACAAGGGCGTGCTGGTGGCGCAACTCGAAGCGCACGCTCCACCGCTGCGGGGCGATCCCACGCAGCTGCGCCAAGTGATCCACAACCTGGTGCAGAACGCCCTCGATGCCTGCAGCGGCCGCGCCGACGCCCGGGTGGTGCTGAGCACCGAGCTCGAGCGCCATCCCGATGGCCGAGCGCGGCTATTGCGGTTGAAAGTGACCGACAATGGGCCAGGGTTCGCCGAAAAGGTGCAAAAGCGCGCCTTTGAACCTTATGTGACCACCAAGAGCAAAGGCACGGGCCTGGGGCTTGCCGTGGTCAAGAAAATCGCCGACGAGCATGGTGCCAGCGTGCGCATCGTCAACCTGCCCCCACGAGACGTGGGGGGTGACGGTGGGCCGGCCGGCGCGCAGGTTTCGTTATCATTTTCGAGCTTCAGCGAACAGGGACAACGCGCGGACCCGCCCGCAGCTGCCTGACCGGCTTGTGTATCGCCGGTAGGGTGCCGGGGTCTGCGGACATGCATGGCAACGATTCTTGTAGTGGACGACGAGATGGGCATTCGTGCCCTCCTGTCGGAAATCCTCAGCGACGAAGGTCACACCATCGAGCTGGCAGAGAACGCCGCCCAGGCTCGCGCCACGCGCGAACGCCTGCGGCCCGATCTCGTCCTGCTCGACATCTGGATGCCTGATGTCGATGGCATCACGCTGCTCAAAGAGTGGGGCGCGACTGGCCAGCTGAACATGCCCGTCATCATGATGAGCGGGCACGGCACCATCGACACCGCTGTCGAGGCCACCAAGTACGGCGCGATCGCCTTCCTGGAAAAGCCCATCACGCTGCAGAAGCTGCTGCGGGCGGTCGAGCAGGCATTGGCGCGCACGCCGTCCAAGCCGCCGGCGGCAGCGCCGGTGTCGCTGATGTCAGCGCCTCAACCGATGCTGGGTGCCGGCCACGGTGATGTGTTGATGACGGTCGAATCGGCCATGACCGGCGGCATGGGCCTGCCCGTGATGCCTGCCGATTTGGGGCCGCAATCCGAGCAGAGCTTCGATCTTGACCGCCCGCTGCGCGAAGCGCGCGACGCCTTCGAGAAGAGCTATTTCGAGTTCCATCTGGCCCGTGAAAACGGCTCGATGACCCGCGTGGCTGAGAAGACCGGCCTCGAGCGCACCCACCTGTACCGCAAGCTCAAGCAGCTCGGTGTCGACCTGTCGCGCAATCGCCGTGGTGGCGCGGCTTGAAGCCGTGATATACTCTTTGGCTTTCCTGGCCTGGTAGCTCAGTTGGTAGAGCAGCGGATTGAAAATCCGCGTGTCGGTGGTTCGATTCCGCCCCAGGCCACCACTCACTGTTTTCGGCGACCCTTCGCCGGAAGCTCAAGAAGCCCAAGCTGTCGAACAGCTTGGGCTTTTTTGTTGGTGGTGAGATTTGTCGTCTGCGGGCCTTCCGCAAGAAGATCAGGGTGAGAGCGACCGCGAAAGCGAATCGGCGACGAAGGGGCCCGTTGTGCCCTTTCCACCCTGAAGGGCCACGCCAGCGCGTCCCAGCGCTGAGATCCTGACGCAGACTTGTCACTCATCAGAAATCTGCTTGGCAATATGGTCAGCAAGCCCGCCAAAGAGCAATCCGAACTCGCGACAACGCGGCCCCAGCTGACGCCTCAGGCTTGGCTGAACGAGTTGTTCAAGCGACATGGTGTGACTTCGACGACGCAAGACGATTGGGTGCTTCCCAACGCCGAATTGCCGGGAGTCCGCGGCGTATGGCATCCCAGTGAAAAGCACGGACGGCTGGACATCCAGGTACTTGTGCGAAATGGGGTGGTTATCGAAGAGTCGTTCGGAGGGATTGGTGCCGGGGACCTTGGGCTCGCCGATGGGCTGCAGAACTTCACCATCAACTCGTTCCACGTGCTCCTGTCCGCGCTCTGGCGTCACCACCATCCTGACCAGGTCGAGGCTGAAGCGTGGACGGTCGCGGGCCGCCGGTTCATCGCCTTCATTGGCAACGTAGGCACGCGAAGTTCAACAGACGCTGCGCCACTGATACCGGCGGGCATGTTGACCCTGCTGCGGGAGGCGATCCAGAGCGAGCCCCTCGAACACAATCTGCACTGGTTTCGCTTCTACGTCGGGCACGTGAAGGGCGATTTCACCTTCGAGGCGCTGAAGGACAACGAACCCTGGCCCAAGGGAATGCGCGCGTTGGAAGCCTGCGGATGGGCGACCCGCGACGCGTTCTACAGCGCTCGGATGTTTGTGGTGCTGCGCGAGGAGTGCGACGAGGTGCAGTCGTCGGAAGTCCACCCGTCCCGCGGTTGTGAATCGAAACCATGAATACGCTGCCTTCGTGTTTCGCCATTCGCCGGAATGAGGTGACACAGAAGCCCGCAGCGGGTTGACCGGTGCGGTCGGGGCGTCGTGCTGTCGCGAGGGAAAACAAGTCCCCGATCGACTTCTGGCGTACTCGTGTCGGTGCGGTCAGCTGATCTACGGCGGCAACGTTCTCACGCAAGCCAGTCATGAGGGCCCCGCACTTGATTCAAGCGGCGCAGCGTTGCTTGCGGCCGCTCCATGCGCGCGTCCTTCGCGTTGTCGTTCATCTCCACCACCGGCGCACCCGCCGTGATGCTCGCGATGACGGCCCACCCAGCGCCAGCCGGGGGAGACCGGCGCACCGCACAAGCACATCAGGGAGATGTCGGAATTGTCTGCCGGCAGTGGCGCCAGCCGATCGCACGGAAAATCGGCCATCACATAAGGTTCTTTGCCATGCGTATCACTCAGTCCACTAGCCGGTCCTCAAGGCTCCTGTTTGCGCTGCTCCCCGCGGCCTTGGGTTCGGCTCATGCTGTAGACTTGGCGGCCGACGAATTGGTGAAGCGGTTGGAGCCGTCCATCGTCAGCATCGTTGTTACGCCGGCCCGGCCCGCGCCCGCTGCATCCGCTGCATCGGACACCGGCATTCAGCCAGGCCGCACGGCCAATTCGAAAGGGACCGTGATCGGCAGCGGAACCATGATTTCGGCGGACGGTGTGGTGCTGACGGATTGCTCACTGTTCGAGCAACCTGGCGAGGTTCTAGTGAACCTCGATGGCGGCCAGAGTCACAAAGGAACGATTGTCGGATTGGACAAGCAAACATGCTTGGCACTGGTGAAGGTTCCTGTCACGGGGCACGCGTTCGTCAAAGTTGGACCTGTGCAAGGGTTGGCGCCTGGTGAGCGCGTTCTGGGCTTGGGCCGCAAAGTGATCGGTGACGAGTCTCGTGTCTCAGTGACCGACGGCCTCCTCAGCACCATATACGGCGCCCGGGGCGTGGAGCTGATGATCGAGTCCTCGATGATCTTGCTGCCAGGCTTTGGTGGCGGGCCGATGATTCGCCAGCGGACCGGTGAGCTGATCGGAATCAACGGCAGCCAGTACGCGTCGCCTACAGGGCAGGTGTTGTCGACATTTGCCATTCCCGTCAGCGCCTATTTGCGCATCGAAGGTGATCTGCGCACCCAAGGGCGTGTTCAGCGCTTCACCATTGGCATGGCCGGCTCGACCTTAAGAGCTGAAGACGCACGCGGTCTCGGCGTTCCTGGAGGGCGAGGCGTGCTCGTCACTGCGGTGGCGGAAGGCAGCGCAGGCCAAGTTGGCGGCCTCGCCGTGGGAGACATCGTGTTGGAAGCCGATGGCGTTCCTGTGGGCCAGTTGACCGATCTCTTCACCATCATTCGCGAGCGGCGAGCTGGCACTTTGCTGAAGCTGAAGTACTTCAGACGTGGCGAGGTACGGGAAATGACCTTGACGCCGACGCTCCGCGAGGAAAAATAGCGCAGTGGCCCGCAACGAACCGATGCCAAGATTGGGGGCGCTGGCCAGCGCCAGCGCGGTACTCCGCCTTCGCTCGGCTGAGATGCCTGCATCCCGCGGCGCGCGCTCGGAACCCCCGCCCCGCCCGATCACTAAACCTGTCGCTACCGACGACGCTGCCGGAGGCGCCGGCCGCGTCCCGAGGAAGGGCCAGATCACGAACCCGTCCGGCAGCGGGAACTGACGACAGTTGAAGGCTTGCTTGAGGCACCCTTCGGTTCGGCGTGACGCAACGGCACCGGCTGTCCTGACCACCGCGAGACTGCGTCACACCGCACCCAGCAGGGTCACTGCGCCAATATTGAGTAACTCGCGGAGTAACTCAAATTTCTCATGCATGCGAACTCCAGCAAATTCAATGTCTTGCAAGCGATTTGCCGTAGAGCCCCAGGCCGCCAAACAAGTCGACGGCTCTTCGTGCACCCCACGAAGGGCCGTTTTGCTTTGGGTCTCGCATTCGATGTGGTCGAGATGAATTCTTCCCCTGACCTCTCTTCGCCCCGCACCAGCGCCATCGGCATCGACCTGGGCGGCACCAAGACCGAGGTGATCGTGCTCGATGCCGATGGGCACGAGCGCTGGCGGCGGCGGCTGCCCACGCCCGGCGGTGATTACTCGGGCACGGTGGCCACGGTGGTGGGGCTGGTGAACCAGGCCCGCCGTGAGCTGCGGTTGGCGGATGCGACGATCGGCGCGGGCACGCCGGGCAGCCTCACGCCGCAAGGGCTGATCAAGAACGCCAACTCCACCTGCCTGAACGGGCGGCCGTTGCAGCGTGACCTGTCCGAGGCGCTGGGCCAAGCGGTGGCGATGGCCAACGATGCGAACTGCCTGGCCCTGTCAGAGGCCACGGATGGTGCGGGCGCCGGTGCCGGTGTGGTCTTCGCCGTGATCCTGGGCACCGGCGTGGGTGGTGGTATCGCGGTGCACGGCCGGGTGTTGGGCGGCCCCAATGGCTTGGCTGGCGAGTGGGGCCACAACCCGCTGCCCTGGGCCACCGAAGCTGACCCGCGATGGGCTTGCTATTGCGGGCAGGCGGGCTGCATCGAGATGCTGGTCAGCGGGCCGGGCCTGGCGCGCGATCACCATGGTGGCCTTGGCGGGCCGACGGCCGCTGAGATTGCGGGGTTGGCCGCAGCCGGTGACCCGATCGCGCAGGCCGCGATGGCGCGTCATGCCGAGCGCCTGGCCCGTGCGCTGTCACACGTCATCAACCTGCTCGATCCCGACGTGGTGGTGCTGGGCGGCGGGTTGTCTCGGGTGGCGAGCCTTTACGAGGCGGTTCCTCGCCTGTGGGGGCGTCACGTCTTTGCGGCTGGCGCGGCCGGGCAGGCCCTGCGAACCCGCCTGCTGCCGGCGGTGCACGGTGATTCGTCCGGCGTGCGTGGGGCGGCGTGGCTGGGACGGGCCGCTGGCACGCGCCTGGCTTGAGTGGCGCGAGGTGCGGGGGCAGCCGGCCTGCCGCGGCCACTGGCCCCTGTTCAGGCGCTGAGGCCCAGTTGCTCAGCCCAATGGCGAGTCAGGGGGGTGATGGGCTTGGCCATGCGCCGCTCGTTCAGCAAGGCCCGGCCCACATGCCGATGGCTGGCGCGGGCCGAGGCGGCCAGCAGGGTTTGGTCGATCAGGTCGCGCTGGGCATGGCTGCCACCAATGCGCAGGGCGTGCAGCCGCGCGGGTTGCAGGTGGGCGACGGCTTGATCCGCGTCTCCATGGGCAAAGGCCAGCAGGCCGCGCATCAACGGCAGGCCCACTTCGCGCGCCACCGTGTGGTTGCTGCGGCGCGCATCTTCGGGGGCCATGGCCCGGGCGGCGCATCGCGCGATCCAGCTCTCGGCCCGCACCAGCTCGTCGGCACCGAGCAGTGCCACGAGGACGTGCAGATCATTGAACGCATGATGCCCGGCGTCGCTGTCTGAAGGCTGCCAATCGCGCAGCAGCTCGACAAAGCGCGCGCCGACATCGATGTCCAGCAGGTGCATGCGCCACAGCAGCGCGGCGGCATCGAGCCGTTGCAGCGTGATCTGCAGGGCCGGCCCGCTCAGGTGGGCATCGATCAGCCGTTGCACACCCGGCACGTCCAGTGCCTCCAAGCGGAAGAGCCCCATGTGCCACCACAGGTGCCCGGCAAACCCGTTGCCTTCGGACCACCCGGGCTGGTGCTGGCGCAGCCACGCGGTGCCATCTTCGAAGCGCCCCTGCATCTCCATCACATGCGCGACCGCGTGCACGGCCCAAGGCACGCGTGCGTCACCGGCCACCGCGTGGCGGCCGACGTCTTCGGCCTGAGGGTAGAGGTTGCACTCTTCGAGGCCGAAGGCGTACAGGCCCAGCACGTAGGGGAACAGCGGGTCGGATTCGCTCCACTCCGGCAGCGCGCGCGCAGGCCGCAAGCGCAGGCTTTGCACGTCACCGCGGTAGAAATCCCACAGCTGCGACCATTGCAACGCCAAGGCGTCACGCGGGTGTTCCAGCAGCAGGTCGTCCCAGATGCGGCACGCGTGCTGCCAGCGGCCTTCGGCCACGGCTCGCTGGGCTTCAAAGTGCGCCTGCTCGCGCGGCAACGCACCTTCCAGCAAAGGCTCGGCGGTGTCGAGCAAGTGGGCCGCGACGTGATGCTGACCGGGCTCCGTCAAGCTCAGCAGGAAGCCTGCATGCATCACCAGCGGCAGGGCCCAGCCGGGGTCGGCGACGTGGGCCGCTTCGAGGTCGGCCACCGGCGTGTCGAAGAACGACATCATTCGCCACAACGCCGTCTCGACGCGGTCGGCCGCCTCGTGCGAGGAGGTTCCCAGGCGGTTGTCCCGCGGGTCCACGAGCCTTGGCGAAGCGGTCGGCAGCGTCATGGGGCCGACTGTAGTGGATGCGGACGGCCGCCTCATCCCGGCGGCAAGGTCGCGGCCGTCGGGGCCGTGGGGAAGGTGGGCAGCGGATCGCGAAGTTGCTCCCACAGCCGCGCGATGCGCAGCACGCCCAGATCGTCGTGGCGATGACCCACGATTTGCAGCCCGATGGGCAGGCCGTGTGCGTCCATGGCGGCGGGCACCGAGATCGCCGGCTGTTCGCTGAAATTGAAGGCCACCGTGTAGGCGATGTGCTCGAAGGGGCGTTGCGGGTCGTTGCACGGGCTGGCTTGCTCCGCGGCGAACGCGACGTCAGGGCTGACTGGTGACAGCAGTGCGTCCAGGCCCTGCATCACGTTCACCGCGGCATCTCGCATCGCGGCCATCTGGCTGTAGCCGGTGAACACCTCTTCGCCGCTGAGGTGCTGGCCGCTGGCGATCCAATCGCGGATGTAGGGCAGGACTTTCGCTTGCCGCTCGGGCGAAAGCTGCTTGTAGTCCAGCCACGAGCGCATGCGCCAGAAGCGGTCCAGGCCGTCGATCATCGCTCGGGTGGTGAACGGGCCGATCGGCACGATCGTGGCGCCGGCCGATTCGAACCGCCGCGCGGCGGCCGTGATGGCGGCCCGCACGGCAGGCTGCAGCGGGTCGCCCCAGCCCGCATCGAGCCACAGGCCCAGGCGCAAGCCGCGCGCATCGCTGGGCAGTGCGAGCCAGTCGATCGGCTGGGCCGGAAGGCTCATCGCGTCGCGTGCGTCGGGCTGGCTCAAAATGCTCATCGCGAGGGCGGCGTCTGTCACGCTGCGCGTCATCGGGCCCGCCACCCGGCCCGCATACGGTGGGTGGATGGGGATGCGCCCGAGGCTGGGTTTGAGGCCGACCACGCCGCACCAATGGGCCGGCAGTCGGATCGAGCCGCCGATGTCCGTGCCGAGGTGGATGGGGCCGTAGCCGGCCGCGGCCGCGGCACCGGCACCGGAACTGGAGCCCCCTGGATTGCGCGCGACATTCCAGGGGTTGCGTGACAAGCGATGAAAGCTCGACAGGCCCGACGAGAGCATGCCCCAGTCCGGCATGGTGGTCTTGCCCAGCATCACCGCGCCGGCCTCGCGCAGGCGCGCGGCGGGCGGGGCATCGGCCATGGCAGGCGACAGCATGGTGGCGGCGCAGCCGAGCGGCACGGGCACGCCCTGGGTGGCGATGTTTTCCTTGAGGGTCACCGGCACGCCGTCCAGCACGCTCAGCGGCTGGCCGGCATGCCAGCGTTGTTCGGAGGCGGCGGCTTCGGCCAGCGCCTGCTCGGGTTCGTGCCACCACAGCGCCGCGATGTGCGGCTCCCATTGCGAAACGTGATCGATCAGGGCCTGGGTCGCTTGTTTGGGCGACAAGTCTCCTGCGGCATAGGCGGCGGACAGCTCCGCCGCGGACAGTTGGTGCAACTCAGACATGACGACCGGGCGCGCGGCGCGCGCCTGAACCTGCGAAGCCGCGATCTTCGCGCACGGCAGGGTCACGGCGTGAGCCGGAGGCCTTCAGTTCACGCGCGACGAGGCTGTCATATTTGCGCGTTAGCCAGTCCGGTTTTCAGGCAACTTGTTACGGCAAACCAAGGGTCTTCCCGAGCCCCCTTGAACAAGGGATATAACCGTTTTCAAAGCCCCTCACACAATCGCTTACCCACTCAACAAACGGCAAGCATTGAGTCACTTGGTACTTGCGTCGAGGCGGGACACGCTAGTCCAGACAATCTTACGGAGCACACTACTATGTTGAAAAGCAGGATCGTTTCTTTGCTGGCTCTGATGGGCGCAGTCGGCGCCGCACAAGCGGCTATTCCTTCGAACATCCAGTTCGATGGCTACTGCGATGGAATGACGGGCCTGGCCAAGGTGGGCACGGGCGCCACCGGCACGTGGTCTAACCTGGACTGCGCCGGCACGAACGCTGCTGTCGGCGGCCCCCAGGGCAAGGGCAAGGGCGAATCCGCCGTTGGCTTCATCATGGGCTCGTACGGCGCGAATGTGTACGGCGCCGAGTTCACCTGGGTGGTGAACAAGGACGGCACCTGGACCGTCTATCGTGCCAATGACGGCGCCTACATCAACCATGGCACCTGGTCTGCCGTGGCTGAAGGCGCAGCCCCGCGCGGCGGCAAGCCGTCCGTCGCGAAGTAAGGCTTACGGTCTTCAGGTGCGGCGGCCCGCAGGGCCACTGCCGTATCTGCCAAGCCGCCTCGGGGTCACCCGCGGCGGCTTTTTCTTTGGGTTTCTCGCAAGTTCAGCCGTCAGGCTAGCCGAAGACCCTACTCCCAGCGCAGCGCTGCCAGGTCGTTGGCGAAGATCGGCGAGTGGCTCCACAGCCCTTTCAGGCCCTTCTTGGCCACCACCACCTGGCTGGGGTTGAAGATGTAGACGTTGACCGCGTCCTGGGCGAGCTGCCGCTGCAGATCACCGAACAACCGGGTGCGCTCTTTGGCGTTGGTGCTGGAGGCGTATTGGCGCACCACCTCCCGGAAGGCGGGGCTGTCATAGCCGTAGTAGTACTTGGGGTCGCTGTAGATCAGGTAGTCGAGCGGCTCGACGTGGTTGATGATCGTCAGGTCGAAGTTGCCCTTGTAGGCGCCCGACAGCCACTGTGCCCATTCGACATTCTCGATCTTGGCGTTGATGCCCACCTTGGCCAATTGCGCGGCCACCACTTCACCACCGCGGCGCGCATAAGGTGCCGGCGGCAGCGTGAGCGTCACCTCGAGCGGGATCTTGACGCCCGCCTCCTTGAGCAGCGCGCGGGCCTTGTCCGGGTCGTACGGGGTGACGGCGGTCAAGTCGACATAGCCGGCGTCCGTGGGCGCCATGTGGCTGCCGATGGGTCGGCCGAAGCCATCGAGCACGCCGTTGATGAAGGCCTGACGGTCGATGGCATGTGCCAAGGCGCGGCGCACGCGCACATCGTCGAAGGGCTTGCGCTTGTTGTTGATGGCCATGATGCCCTTGCCGGCTGTCGATCCGGTCGTCACGCTGAAGCGCGGGTCGGCCTTGAACTGCGCCAGGCTCTGCGTGGCCAGCCCGCGCGGGAAGGCGTCGACATCGCCGGCCAACATCGCCGCCACCTGCGCCGCGGGGTCGTTGATGATGCGGAAGGTGACCTTGTTCAGCTTCACCGCCGTCGCCTGGCGGTAGCCCGCGTCTTTCACCAGGGTGACGGACACCCCCTTCTTCCAGTCTTCGAAGCGGTAGGGCCCGGTCCCGATCGGGCGCGACGCAGTCGCCGCCGCGCTCTTCGGGTCCAGGATGACGGCGGGGTTTTCGCCGAGCCGGAAGAGCACGGTGCCATCGGGATGATCCAGCGTGAGGATCACCGTGTACGGATCGGGCGTGGCGATGGAAGTGATGTTGTCGAAGAGTGATTTCTTCGCCTTGTTGGTCGAGCCTTCGGCCTTGGCGCGCTCGAAGCTGAATTTCACGTCGCTGGCATCGAAGGCCTCGCCATCGTGAAACCGAACGCCGCGGCGCAGGTGGAAGGTGTAGCTCTTGCCGTCCGGATCCATCGTCCAGCGTTCGGCGAGCAGCGGCGTCACGCTGCCATCGACGTTGACCTTCGTCAGGCCTTCCAGCACGTTGTAGTGGACGATCTCGCCGATGGCCGCGGCGGGCGCCATCGTCGGATCGAGCCCGGTTGGTTCCAGCACCATGCCGATCACGGCGCTGGTCTTGCCGGCCTGCGCCGCCGCGCTCAGCGGCATCGACGGCGGCAGCAGCAAAGCAGCCCAGGCGCAGACGGTCGCAGGGGTGCGGTGGCAGCGGCGAAGCATCGGTGTGGTCTCCTTGGGGCGGAAGAAATCGAGGAAGGCAGCAGCGTCGAACCGGACTAGGAACAGGCCGCGCGAACCAGCGCGCGTGTCACCTCGTGCGATGGGCTTTGCAGTACCGTGTCGGTCGGGCCTTGTTCGACGACGCGTCCGTGGTGCAGCACGATCAGGTCGTCGCACAGCCACCGCACCACCGCGAGGTCGTGGCTGATGAACAGGTAGCTCAGGTCGAAGCGCTGCTGCAGGTCACGCATCAGGTTCAGCACCTGGGCCTGCACCGACACGTCGAGCGCACTCACCGGCTCGTCGGCCACGATGAGACGTGGGTGTGTGACCAGTGCGCGGGCGATGGCCACCCGTTGCCGTTGACCGCCCGACAGCTCATGCGGAAACCGCGCCGCATTGGCGGGTGACAAGCCCACGGCGTCCAGCATCTCGGCCACGCGCCGTTTGCGCTCGGCCGCCGACAGCGCCGGCAGCAGTGCCAACGGCTCGGCCACCGAACGCCCGACGGTGCGCCGAGGATCGAGTGAGCTGAACGGATCCTGGAACACCATCTGAAAGCCCAGCCGTGCCTGGCGCAGCGCGGCCGGGGTCAGGCGGCGCAGGTCCTGCCCTTCGAAGCGCACCTGGCCGGCCGACGGCGTGTCCAAGGCCATGACGAGCCGGGCCAATGTTGATTTGCCGGAGCCCGATTCGCCCACCACGCCCAGATGGCGGCTGGCCGTCATCGTGAAGCTGACATCGTCGAGTGCGTGCAGCACGGGTGCGGGCCCGAGCAGATGGTCTCGCGGCAGACTGAAGTGTCGCGACAGCCCGCTCACCTGAAGCAAAGGGGCGTTCATCGGGCGAGTGCGCTCCCCGCCAAGGGATGCAGGCACCGAACAGCGTGGCCATGGGGCAGCACATCGTCGGTGGGCGGCGTTGCCTGGCAGTCGGCAGAGGCGCGCGCACAGCGGGGGGCGAAGGCGCAGCCGGGCGTGCGCTCTCCCGCGGCGGGCACGCGGCCAGGGATGGTGGCCAATGGTTCGCCGCGCGGTTGATCCCAGCGCGGTCGGGCCGCGAACAGCCCATGGGTGTAGGGGTGCCGTGGCGAGGCGAAGAGCTGCGCGGCGGGCCCCTGCTCCACGGCGAGGCCGGCATACATGACCATCAGCCGCTTCACCCGGTGGGCCATCAGCGCGAGGTCGTGGCTGATCAGGATCAAGGCCATCTGCTGCTCGGCCACGAGCTCTTCGATCAGGTCGAGCACCTCGCGTCGAACGGTGGCGTCGAGCGCCGTGGTGGGTTCATCGGCGATCAGCAGCCGAGGGCCACAGGCCAGCGCCATGGCCAGCATCACCCGTTGCCGCTGCCCACCGGACAGCTCGTGAGGGTAGGCGTCCAGCCTCTTCGCGGCGTGCGGCAGCCGCACCCGTTCGAGCCACCGCAAGGCCTGCGCACGCGCTGTCGCTGCATCCACCCCGCGGTGCCAGCGCAGGCTTTCTCCGATTTGCTGTCCGATCGGGTGCAGCGGGTTCAGGGCCGTCATCGGCTCCTGGAACACCATGCCGATCTGGGCGCCGCGCACGCGCGTCCACGCCACTTCATCGCCGGCCGTCAGCGCCTGCCCCGCCCAGCGTATCTCCCCTTGCCGATGCGCCCCTTCGGGCAGCAACCCCATCAAGGCGAGCGCGGTGATCGACTTGCCACAGCCCGACTCGCCGATCAGCCCGAGTGTGTCGCCCGCGGCGAGCGAGAAGGACACGCCATGCACCACCTCGAGCGGCCCCGCGGGGCCCGCCACGCTGATGCGCAGCTGGTCCACTTCGAGCAAGGGCGTGGGCACGTCGACGGTCACGCTCACGGGCGGCGATCGGTGATCAGTACCGAGGGTTCATGTACCAATCGAGCGATTCGATCAGCTTGCGGTGCAACGGGTCCATCTCGGGCGCGGTGACCTGAGGGTCCAGGTACTTGAATGTCTTCATCTCCGGCGCCAGCAGGGTCTGCACTCGCCAGCGGTCGTACGGGTCGAGCTGCGATCGGCCGGCGCGGTTCGCGATGTCGCTGTCGGCCGGCTTCAGCGCGTCGGCCTTCCAAATCTCGGTGGGGTGCAGCAGCATCTCCTCGTCCACCTCGCCTTGCGCGTCGTCGGATTGCAGTTGCAGGAACCGCGAGATGCGCCCCAGTTCGCGGCCCGGGCGGGCCGAGAGGTCTTCCAGGCGCACGTACAACAGCCGCCCGGGTTGCCGCTCGTCGAATTCGCGCATCGACTTCATCAGCCCTCGCCATTCGGTGCACAACGCCTCGATCGGCCGCCAGGCTTCGCCCCAGCCCTTGCCCGGTTCATTGAGCTCGCGTCGCGACGCAAAGGCCATCTCGGGGTTGCGCACCATGCAGATGAACTGGGCACGCGAGAACATCTTGGCGATGCGGGGGGCATGCAGCGCATGCAGCGGGGTCTTCTCGAGCCAGCGGCCGCGCAGGGCCTGGTTGCGGCTGCCCAACTGCTCGGCGACGATGCGCAGGAACAGCTCCCGGATGCGCACCGGCTCCATCGCCAGCAAGTCGCGGAAGTTGCCGAGATCGAGCGGCAGGTATTCCGACAGCTCGCGCAGCAGCCCGCGCGCGCCTTGTGACGAGATGAAGCGATCACTCGGGTGGTACTTGTACAGCCGCTCGAAGAAGTGGGTCTCCGGCAGGGTGGGCAGGCCGAGGTGTTCGCACACCAGGCGCTGGCACAGCGTGGTGCCAGAGCGGGCGAAGCCAACGATGAAGACGGGCATGGATCTCCTTGGAAGGCAGCAACAACATCAACAGTCGATCAGCGCTGGCGCGCCAGTCGCGGGTCCAGCAGATCGCGCAGGCCATCGCCCAGCAGGTTCAGGCCGAGGACGGCCAGCGCGATGGCGGCGCCAGGATATACGGCCAGCGAGGGCGCCTGGAACATTTGGGTTTGTGCTTCGGCCAGCATGCGGCCCCAGCTTGGCCGAGGCGGCTGCGCCCCGAGACCCAGGAAGCCCAGAGCAGCCTCGCCGATGATCGCGGTCGAGAACTGCACCGTGGCCTGCACGATCAACACGCTGGCGATGTTGGGCAGGACATGGTCACGGGTGATGCCCCAGCGGCCGAACCCCGCCGCCCGCGCAGCCAGCACGTAGTCGCGCGACCAAACCTGCAATGCCGCGGCGCGCGTGGTGCGCGCGAACACCGGCACGTTGAACAGGCCGATGGCCACCACCCCGGTCGCCAGCCCCGGGCCGTAGATGGCGCCGAGCAGGATGGCGCTGAGCAAGGCCGGGAAGGCGAAGCCAAAGTCGGACAGCCGCATCACCACCTCGTCGACCCAACCGCCCCGGGCGGCGGCGAGCAGGCCCAACAGCACGCCCGCCCCCAGCCCGATCGCCACGGCGAACACGCCCACCAGCAGAGAGGTCTGGCTGCCGACCAGCAATTGCGAGGCGACATCGCGTCCCAGGCTGTCGGTGCCCAACCAGTGGCTGGCGCTCCGGCCCTGCAACCTGGCGTTGACGTCGATTTCGGCCGGAGGCCACGGCTGCCAGACGAGCGACACCAGCGCAGCCGCCACCAGCGCCAAGGCCATCGCCGCACCCAGCGCGAGGTGCGGGTGCGCCAGAGCCCGGCGCCAGAACGGGGGCGCCGTCACGTGCGCGCCACTTTCAGCCGTGGATCGATCACGGCATACAGCAGGTCGACGATGAAGTTGACCACGACCACCATCGCGACGAGCAGCATCACCACATCACGCACCACGGCCAGATCGCGGTTGGCCACCGCCTGGAAGACGAGCCGGCCGATGCCTGGAAGCACGAACACTTGCTCGATGACGACCGTGCCGCTGATGAGGAATGCGAACTGCAGCCCGATCACCGTGAGCACCGGCACCATCGCATTGCGCAGCACGTGGCGCCACAACGTGGCGCGGCGGCTGAGGCCTTTGGCCCGAGCCGTGCGTACGAAGTCCTCGCGCATCACCTCCAGCACCGACGAGCGGACCCAGCGGGCGAGAACGGCGGCTTGCACCGCTGCCAGAGCGACCGCCGGCAGCAGCAAGGCCTTGATGCCGGGCCACCAGCCGCCGCCTTCGGCTTCCGTCCAGCCGGGAAAGCCGCCCGCGCTGAACCACTGCAGCTTCACCGCGAACAGCAGGATGAGCAGGATGGCCAGCCAGAAGCTGGGCACTGCCAGACCCAACTGCGAGAGCGTCATCACCGCCACATCGGGCCAGCGGCGGTGATGGGCCGCGGCGTAGACGCCCATCGCGAATGCGCAGGCGACGGTCAGCATCATGGCCAGCACCGCCAGCGGCAGAGTGACCTGCAGGCGCTCGGCGATGAGCGTGGCCGTGGGGGTGTCGTACGAGGTGGAGACGGCACTCTCGCCCCGAAGCCAGCCGCCGATCCAGGAGGCGTAGCGTTCGAGGGCGGGGCGGTGCAACCCGAGCTTGGCTTCGAGGGCCGCGATGGATTCGGGCGTGGCCGAATCGCCGAGGATCACTTGGGCCACGTTGCCGGGCAGCAACTCCAGCACCGAGAAGATCAGCGCAGAGGCAGCGACCAAGGTGGCCAGCAGGGTCAGCAGTCGCTTGAGCAGGAACAGACCCATGCGGGTGCGCGCGGCGGGGCGGGTGACGGCGTTCCGCGCATCATGCAGGAAAGCCGAGCACCCGCCGGCGGGCGCCTTTCAAGCACCTTCATCAGGTGCGAACCGAGCTCAGCGGTCTTGTTGGCCTTCGTGGCGGGCCAGCGCAGCCAGCAGGTCGGCCGCAAAGCCGGGGTCGCTGTTCTGCACCGACAGGGCCAGGTGGCGCACGTCTTCGGCCGACATGTCTTCGGTGCGCTTCGGCTGCGAGGTGAACAGGGCGGCCAGCAGGCGGCCGGCCGACACGAACAACTCGGCGGCGGCGCGGGCACCGCGCGGCACGTTGATGGTCGGGTTGTAGGTGAAGGTCTTGGAAGTGATGGCAGTCATGATGAAACTCCTGAAGTGACGCTGGCGGCGGATGGCCGCTTCAGCGGGCGGCCGCCACGGTGGTGGCAGCGGCGGGGGATGTCGGGGCGGTCGGGCGCGCCACTCGGCGCAGCGCGTCGGCCAATTCGGGTTGGGTCGACTGCAGGCGATCGGCCTGTTGCAGCAGGATCGGCGCCGCACGAAGGCGGCCCATGGTTTCCAGCGCCGTCCACAGGCGCTGGCCGAACGTCGCCGCCTTGTGGCGCAGCACCTGCTTCAATGAAGCGGCGCGACCGCGAGGCAGGCCAAAAGTCATCGAGTGAAGCTGAGCGGCGGAAGACATGATGCGAAGTGCTTGCTGTGGCACGTTGAACGATTCGGATGACGAGACTTTAGGGTTTCCCCTTATCGTCGTCTACTGAATATTGTTCAGATGCGGTATGTTTGATGTGAATATCACCTGAGCCATGAACTTCCGCACACTCGATCTCAACCTGCTGCGCGTTTTCGACACCGTCATGGCCGAAGGCAGCCTGACGCGGGCCGCCCAATCGCTGGCCATGACCCAGCCAGCCGTGAGCCACGCCATCAAGCGCTTGCACGATGCGGTCGGCGAATCGCTGTTCGAGCGCACGGCGCACGGCATGCGGCCGACGGCGCGTGCGCAGGCCCTGTGGCCGCAGGTTCGGGGTGCCTTGGGCGGGCTGCAGCGGGCGCTCGCCCCGGCCGCGTTCGATCCGCAGAGCGATGCCGTGAACCTGCGCCTGGCGATGGCCGATGCAACGGCCGCCTGGCTGCTACCGCCGTTGGTCAAAGCGATTGAGCGGCAGCGAGCACTTGCAAACTTGCGAGTCTTGCCCTTGACCACCCGCGACCCTCGAGGGCTGCTGGAACACGGTGAGTGCGACCTCGCGGTCGGCTACTTTCCCGAAGCGGTGGCCCACATCGACGCCCAGGGCGCCGACGCCAACCTGCACCACTTGCGCCTGTCACAGACGCGCTATGTGTGCGTGATGCGGCGCGACCACCCGCTGGCCGCGCCCGGCGCGCTGACCTTGGACGCCTACTGCGCCGCGCCCCACCTGCTGGTGAGCTTTTCGGGTCGTCCACACGGTTTTGTCGATCAGGCGCTGGCCGGGTTGGGCCGACAACGACGCATCATGCTCACGGTGAACCAGTTCTTCACCGCCGGGCTGGTGGTCACGCAGTCCGACCTGCTGACCGTCTTGCCACAGACGTTTGTGCCGTCGACCGGGTTTCAGGATCAGCTCGTCACCTGTGAGTTGCCGTTTGCGATCGGTCAGGTGCACATCGAAATGCTGTGGCACTTGCGGCGCGATGCTGATCCGGCGCACCGCTGGCTGAGACAACTGATCCAGCGTGGCGATGCCGACGTGCAGGCGAAGCCACTGCAGGCGAGCTGAGGTCGCCTGCCAGGGCAAGGCGGACGGAGGCGCCCGCCTGGATGAACTCAGGCGCGCAGCACCGCTGCCATCGCCTCGGCCGTGCGCTCCACGTTGCCGTTGTTGAGCCCTGCCACGCACATGCGGCCGGTGCGGATCAGGTAGACGGCGAACTCCTCGCGCAGTCGATCGACCTGGGCAGTGGACAGGCCGGTGTAGCTGAACATGCCGCGCTGGGTGAGGAAGTAGCTGAAGTCCCGGCCGGGCACTTTGGCGCTGATGACGGCATGCAGCCGTTCGCGCATGGCCTGGATGCGGGTGCGCATGGCGTTGACCTCGTCGACCCACAGCGCCTTCAATTCGGGCGTGCCGAGGATGGTGGCCACCAGTTGGCCGCCATGGATCGGCGGGTTCGAATAGTTGCGCCGCACGGTGAACTTCAACTGGCCGAGCACCAGCGCCGCCTGCGCCGCATCGGGGCAGACGACGCTCAGCGCACCACAGCGCTCGCCGTAGACGCTCATGTTCTTCGAGAACGAATTGGCCACGAAGAACGAGAGGCCCGCATCGGTCATCGCGCGGATGGCATAGGTGTCGTCATCCAGCCCGTCGCCGAAGCCCTGGTAGGCGATGTCGAGGAACGGCAGCAGCTGACGCTCCTTGAGCACCGGGATGAGCGCGTCCCATTGGGCCTGGGTCAAATCGACGCCCGTCGGGTTGTGGCAGCACGCATGCAGCAGCACCACGCTTTGCGGCGGCAGCGCGGCCAGCGCGTCGCGCATGGCGTCGAATCGCAGACCGCCGGTGGCGCTGTCGTAGTACGGGTAGGTCTTCACCGTGAGACCGGCGCCTTCGAAGACCGCCTTGTGGTTGTCCCACGTCGGGTCGCTGACCCAGATACCGCTTTGCGGAAACCAGGCCTTGATGAAGTCGGCCCCGACCTTGAGGCCGCCGCTGGAGCCGACCGACTGCATCGTCGCGATGCGGCCGGCGGCGACGGCGGGATGGCCTTCTCCCCACAACAGCGGCTGGATGACCTGGCGGAAGTTCGCAGCGCCTTCCATCGGCAAATAGGGCTTGGGCCCGACTTGCGTCGCCAGCACGGCCTCGGCACGGCGCACCGATTCCATCACCGGGATGCGGCCGGCGTCGTCGAAGTAGATGCCGATCGACAGGTTGATCTTGCCCGCGCGCGGGTCTTTCTGGAAGTCTTCGTTCAGCGACAGGATCGGGTCGCCGGCGTAGGGCGCGATGTGGGCAAACATGGCGTGGCTCGGGTCGGGTGGATCGAATTGCGGATTATCCCGCGCGGCGTCCACACCGGGCTGGGCACCGCGGCCGTGCGATCACGCCAGCCAGTCGAGCCAGCTCCCGTGCGGATGGCTGCGCGCCAGCAGCCGGCTGCAGACGGCGGGCTGGCCGTGAGCACCGCCCATGCGCTCGGTGACGCTCCACCACGTCGGCGTGCCCGGCTCGATCGGGCCCAGCAGGGTGGGCGGCTGGAGCCCGGTGGTGGCGCGAAGTCGATGGTCGTCGTCGGCACTCAGCCACACCAGGCCGTGGCGGTGGATGAGTTCGTGCACGCGCGCGGTGTGACGAACGAGTTCGGCGTCGGTGAAGTAGGACAGCACCCAGCTGTTGAACAGCACCGGGGTCAGGCCCGACGGCAAGTCACGCAGCCAGTCGTCGAGCACGGCCAGCCCATCCTCCGCGGGCACCACGGGATGCTGCGCCAACCGGGCCTGACGAACCGCCTGGTCGAAGCGGAGGGCCCGCGCGGGCTCGCCGGGCCACAGGCAAGCCCGCAACCAGCGCAGCGCGCGCGCATCGTCCAGTCGCACCGGCGCCGGGTCGCAGCCCATCCGGCGATCGATTCGCCACGGGCGCAGCGTGGGGACGCTGCCCAGCAGCAAGCCACTCAGTCGAGTGGCCTCTGGGTTCGCGGGGCCCGCCGTCGCCACGGCGTCGGGCCGGCCACGCTGGAGGTAGTCGATGTGGAAGGCGTCAACCGAGAGATTCAGTCCGGCGCTGCAGCCGAAATCAAACAACGCGATCGGCCGCCCGCCGTGGCGCTGCGCGATGTCGCTCAGAGCGGGCCACAGCACGGCCGAACGACCCACTTCGTTGGTCTGTGTCGTCTGCGTGGCCATCGTGGCGCGCAGGGCCTTCTCGTGATCACGGATGAACGACTCCAGCGCCGGCTGCAGGCCCGCGTCGTCAGCAGGACGTGCGCCTCCCACGCTCGCAAAGTAGTGGGCCAGTGCGGGCCGCTCGGCCTGCAGCGCCGCGTCACAGGCCAGCAACTGATCTTGCACGGCGGCCAGCCACAGCGTGGGGCGGCGTTGGGTGGGCGGTGCGCCATCGAGCAGCGCCATCCAATCGGGCCGCTCAGCCACCCAGCGGGCCATCTGGGCGTACAACGCTTCGTAGGCGTGTTCGCGGGCGAAGGCTTCGAACAGGGCGGCCAGCGGGGTGACGGATGACATGACCCACAGCTTAGGGTGAGGCCCCGCGCCACAATGTCGGGAACCCGACAAACAGGGGGCGGAACGTCGGTCCCCGGCTCGATGAACGACGAACTGGCAGCATTACTGGCCGCGAACTTCCCCGGGGTGCGCGTGCCCTCTGTGGCGTCGCAGGCGCTGGCCCGGCAGGTGGTCACGCGGCGCCTGCCGCGCGGTGCACTCGCCTTCGCGCAGGGGCAATGCTCGCCCGCGCTCTTCGGGGTGATCGCGGGTGAGATCGAGATCCGCTTCATGTCGGCGGACGGTCAAGCTTCGGTGCTGGAGCACGTGCCGCCCGGCAAGCTTTTCGGACTGGCGTCGTTTGCCAGCGGCCTGCCCTCCACCTACGAAGCGGCGGCCACACGCCTCACACGACTGGCCCTCTTCGGCCCATCGGCCTATGCGACGCTGATCGATGAAGTGCCGGGCGTGGCGCGCCTGTTGTTGCGCGAACTGGCGCTGCGGCACGATGGCACGCTGCAGTGGCTGGCCGCCGCCAGGCACCTGAGTGCCATCGAACGCTTCAGCCTTGGGCTGTCACAGCTGCAACGCGAGGGGCGGCTGGCTGATGAGGACGACGCGGGTTGGCGTTTTCTGCGGGCCACTCAGGCAGAGCTCGCCGCGTTGGCCGGCTTGTCGCGGCAGACGGTCAACGAGGTGGTGGCGCAGCTCGCGCAGCAAGGTCGGCTTCGAACCGGCTACGGCGGCCTGTGGTTGCCCCCGCCTGACGCCTGATGAGCCGACGGCTGCAAGCCGCCCACCACGAATTCAGCCCGCGAGAGCGGCCTCGATGTCCTTCGCGATCTTGGCGGGATCGTCCTGCGGCGCGTAGCGCTTGACCACCTGGCCATCTCGACCCACGAGGAACTTGGTGAAGTTCCACTTGATGGCCTCGGTGCCCAGAAAGCCCGGCTTCTCGCCCTTGAGCCACTGCCACAAGGGATGGGCGCCGCTGCCGTTGACCTCCACCTTGGACATCATCGGGAAGCTCACCCCGTAGTTCATCTCGCAGAACGAGGCGATCTCGTCATTGCTGCCCGGGTCTTGCGCGCCGAACTCGTTGCTGGGAAAGCCGACCACCGTCAGCCCCTGCTCGCCGTAACGCTCCCACAGAGCCTGCAGCCCCTTGAACTGGGGCGTGAACCCGCAGGCGCTGGCGGTGTTGACGATCAGCAGCACACGCCCTTTGAACTGATCGAGCGACACGGGCTTGCCGTCGATGGTCTGGGCGCTGAAGTCGTAGACGGTGCTCATGAAATTCTCCGCGGCGAGGGACGAATGACCCAAGGGCGATGGCCTTGGCAGGTCGCGATGCTAGCGCGGCTGCAATACCACGCCGTCGTTCAGGGCCGCCAGGCGGCCAGTGCCGCCGCGCCGAGAATCAAGGCGCCACCCACCGCCACCGCCGGGGTGATCGCGCCAGCACCCAGGGCCAGGGCGGAAGCCGACGCGAACACCACTTCCGTCAACATGATGACCGCCGTGGCATTGGCCGGCAGCCGCGCCGCCCCGTACTGCAGCGCCATGTTGCTCAGCAGGAACAGGCCGCCCAAGGCTGCCGCAAAGCCCAGCCAGGACGGAGCCAGCGTGCCCGGCGCCGGCACCTGCGGCGGGCCGATCGCGCAGGCCAGCGCCGCCGACACCACCGTGCCGCCAAAGAACATCGCCAAGGCCCGGGCCGATTCGCTGCGGCGTGATTCGCGCCGCAGCATCACGTTGTTCAGCGCGAAGCTGAAGCCGCCGATCAGCCCGAGCATGTCGGTGAGCTGCGGCGGGCCCATCGGGCGCCCGTCCTCGGGCCACAGCACGAAGGCGGCACCGCCAATGGCCAGGGCCACCCGCAGCAACGCGGCGGCGCTCGGCTTTTCGTGCAGCATCAACCGGGCCAGCAGCACCGTCCACAGCGGCATCAGGTAGAACAGCAGCACCACCCGCACCACATCACCCACGGTGACGCCCCAGTTGAAGGTCGCGTTGGTGGTGCCTGACGCCAGCATGATCAGCCACAGGGCCGGCGTCCTCAGAAACTGCGTCAAGGCGGCGGGCCGGCTGCCCGCGATCACGACGACCGCCATCAGGTAGATGCCTGCGGTCGTCCACAGCGGGTGGAGCCCGGCCTTTTCATGGAGCTGCCGAAACGCCCACCACGAGGTGCCCCAGATGAACGCATTGAGCACCAGCGCCAACGCGGGCCAGGGCCGCGATTCGGCGCGCATCAGTGGCGATCCTCGCCACGCCAGGAACGCGTTGCGCCCATGGCCACCGATCAATGCCGATCGGAGCGGGCGATCGCCAGCAAGCGCTCGACCTCGGCGCGGTGAACGACGAGGTTGCGTTGGTGCCAACGGCGTATCCACCACATCGTCGCGGCCACGCCAACGCCGAACACCGCGATCGTCGTGAAGGCCGACAGGCCCACTCGCGTCATGCCGGTATAGAAGGCACCCAGCCCCAGGATGCAGGCCTGCTCATTGAAGTTCTGCACCGCAATCGAGCGCCCGGCGCCCATCAGGTTGTGCCCGCGATGCTGCAGCAAGGCGTTCATCGGGACGACCAGGTAGCCACCGACGGCGCCTAACATGATCAGGAAAGGCGCTGCGACCCAGGCGTTGTCGATCACGTTCAGGCCGATCACCAGCACGCCCATCGCGATGCCCAGCGGGATCACGTTGGTCGCACGGTCGAGTTTCATCACGAAAGACGCCACCACCGCGCCCACCGCGGTGCCGATGGCCACCACGCCAACCAGCGACGATGCCTTGGTCGTGTCGTAGCCCAGCGCGGCGGCCGCCCAGGCGAACACGATCACCCGCAAGTTGCCCGACACGCCCCAGAACAAGGTGGTGGTCGCGAGCGAGATCTGGCCCAGCCGGTCGTTCCACAACCGCGCATTGCATTGACCGAAGTCGCGCACCAGCTCGACCACGCTGATCGACAGCGGCTGCAACGGCGCCTCGGTGCGAGGGATCTTCAAGTTGAACGCCGCGGCCAGCACATACAGCCCCACCATCACCGCGATGGCCGCCTCGGGTGGGGTGTCGATGCCGGTGTCGAACGCCGGGAGATCCAGGCCCAGCAACACGCCCGACATGCGTGGCCCGACCAACTGGCCGCCCAGCAGCACGCCGAGGATGATCGACGAGATCGTCAGCCCCTCGATCCACCCATTGGCCTTGACCAGCTGCGAGGGTGGCAGCAATTCGGTGAGGATGCCGTATTTGGCCGGTGAGTACGCCGCCGCGCCCAGGCCGACCACGGCGTAGGCCAGCAGGGGATGCCCGCCGAACAGCATCATCAGGCAGCCGATGACCTTGATGCTGTTCGAATAGAACATCACCTGGCCTTTGGGCACGGCATCGGCGAACGCGCCGACGATCGGGGCCAGCACGACGTAGAAGAGCGCGAACATCGGGATCAGCGCCGGCGTCTGCCAGCCGGGAGCCCCGGTGGTTTTCAACAGCTCGATCGCCCCGACCAGCAATGCGTTGTCTGCCAGCGAGCTGAAGAACTGCGCTGACATGATGGTGTAGAAGCCTTTTTTCATGCGGCTGTGCGCCGTGCGCCTGCGGATGGGCGCGCCAGGGCGGGGTCTCGGTCTCCAGGGCAAAAAGCGTGGGGTTTATAGCATGCGGTGTTGTCGCTTCCGGCGGAAATGGGGTTGAGAGCGGCCGGCTGGCAGAATTCCTCCCGAAGGAAAACCCTGACCATGCCCCGCCCGATCGAAGCGCTGATCCACACCGATGCCCTGGCCCACAACCTCGCAAGAGCCCGCGAATGCGCGCCGGACGCGCGGGTATGGGCGGTGGTCAAGGCCAACGCCTACGGCCATGGCATTGAGCGTGCCTACCCAGGCCTGCGCGGTGCCGACGGCTTTGCGTTGCTCGATCTGAACGAGGCCGAGCGACTGCGGGCGTTGGACTGGCGTGGCCCCATCCTGCTGCTCGAAGGTGTGTTCGAGCCGCGCGATCTGGAGATCTGCTCGCGGCTCAACCTGTGGCACGTGGTGCATGCCGAGCACCAGATCGACTGGCTCGCTGCCCACAAGACGCACCAGCCGCACCGCGTGTTCCTCAAGATGAACAGCGGCATGAATCGGCTCGGGTTCCGTCCGGCGGCCTTCCGTTCGGCCTGGACTCGGCTGAATGCCCTGCCGCAGGTCGACGAGATCACGCTCGTCACCCACTTTTCAGACGCGGATGCCGACCGTTTCGGCGTCAATGGCATCGAACACCAGGTCAAGGCCTTTGCCGAGGCCACGCACGACCTGCCCGGCGAACGGTCGCTCGCCAACAGCGCAGCCACGTTGCGTCACATGCAAGACCCGCGGGTTCGCTCGGACTGGGTGCGAGCGGGGATCATGAGCTACGGCGGCGTGCCGGACTTCCCCGAGCATGACGGCCACCACTGGAATCTGCGGCCGGCGATGACGCTGCGCTCGCAATTGCTGGCGATGCAGTCGCTGCAGCCGGGCGAATCGGTGGGCTACGGCAGTGCCTACGTGGCCGAGCGCGCCATGCGAATCGGCATCGTGGCTTGCGGCTATGCCGACGGCTATCCTCGCCATGCCGGCAGCGGCACGCCGGTTCTGGTGAATGGCGTGCGCACGGCCACCGTCGGCCGGGTGTCGATGGACATGCTGGCCGTCGACCTGACCGCGGTGCCTGCCGCCCAGGTGGGCAGCGAGGTCACCCTCTGGGGCGAAGGGCCGCGCGGGACCCGCCTGCCGATCGATGAGGTGGCCCGCGCCGCCGGCACGATCGGCTACGAGTTGATGTGCGCGTTGGCCCTGCGGGTGCCCGTGAGCGTGGTGTGACCAGCCGCCGCAGCGCCGTCCAGGCGTGGCACTTCGAGCGTGCCACCGTGGCCGATCTGCAAGAGCGGCGGTGGATGCGCTTGCATGCGGTGCTGTTCGGTGGCGTCAGTTTCGGCATCTGCTGGGCGGTCTCGCGCGGGCTGGATGCGGTGGGCGTGGATTCATTGGCCTGGCGGCCACTGTTGGCGCTGTGGGTCAGCTATCCGATCTACATCGGCCTGCTGGCCCTGTGGGCGCGGTGGCTGCTGTCGCAGCACGAACCGGATGCCGACATCGATCCGGCGGATTTGCTGGACGCCGCCGATGCGCTGGTGCAGGTGCCGGGCTCCGTGTTCCGCTCCGGTGGGGGTGGCGACTATGGTGGCGGCGGCGCCAGCGGTGACTTCGACGGGCCAGGCGGTGATGGCGTCGGCGAGGCCATCGGCAACGCGCTGGGCCAGGTGGGTGATGGCATCGACCTCGACGACGCGGCTGTCATCGCCATACCGATCGCGGTGGTCCTCGGAATCGCCGCGGCGATCGCGGCAGGGCTCGGTTTGCTGGTTTTCGGGCTGTTCGGCGTCGAGGTGTTGCTCGGCGTCGCGGTCGAGATCGCGTTCGCGTCGGTGGGCGGCGCGCTGGCCTGGCGCGCGCAGCGAGAAGGTTGGCTGCAGCACGCGTTGCGGCGCACGGCTGTGCCGATGCTCTGCTTGAGCGTACTCACCGCGGCGGTCGGCTGGGCCCTGAATCACTGGGTGCCCCAGGCGCACACCCTGCCCGAGGCATTGCGGGTATTGACCTTGCTTTGGCGGTGACGATGACCACGGCGGCGCCGCTTCCTGAAAGACCGAATCCATGGACCTGCCTTCGCACCAACTCTCCATGACCGTGCTGATGACGCCGGACATGGCCAACTTCAGCGGCAATGTCCACGGCGGCACGATTCTCAAACTGCTGGATCAAGTGGCCTACGCGTGCGCCAGCCGGTATGCCGGGCGCTATGTCGTCACGCTGAGCGTCGATCAGGTCATGTTCCGGCAGCCGATCCATGTGGGCGAACTGGTGACGTTTCTCGCGGCGGTGAACCACACCGGCACCTCGTCGATGGAGATCGGCATCAAGGTGGTGGCGGAGAACATCCGCAGCCAAGTCCGGCGCCACGCCAACAGCTGCTTCTTCACGATGGTGGCGGTGGGCGAGGACGGCAAGCCGGTGCCCGTTCCGCCATTGCGGCCGTTCAGTGAAGACGAGAAGCGCCGCTGGGACAACGCCAAGGTGCGGCGCCAGCTGCGAACCGAGATGGAGCAACGCCAGCGCGACATGCGCCAGGCGAATGCCAGCGCAGAACGGCCGTGAAGGCGCCGCGCATCGACGAATCCCAGGTTCAGTGGGCCGCCATCCGCGCACAGGGTGCGGGTGGGCAGAACGTCAACAAGGTCTCCAACGCGGTTCACCTGCGGTTCGACATCCACGCCTCGTCATTGCCGACAGACTTGAAAGCGCGCCTGCTGGCCTGGCCGGATGCGCGCGTCAGCAGTGACGGCGTCATCGTGATCAAGGCGCAAGACCACCGCAGTCTGCCGCTGAATCGGGCCGAGGCGCTGTCTCGTCTGCAGGCGCTGGTCGATGCAGCCGCCCATGTGCCCAAAACACGTCGTGCGACCCGGCCGACTCGCGGCTCTCAACAACGGCGCCTGAGCGGCAAGGCCCTGCGCGGCGCCGTCAAAGCCGGGCGTGGCCCGGTGCGGGGCGAATGAGCCTCAGGCTGCGCGTTTGAAGGTGGCCAGCAGGGCACCCGCCACCACGAACAGGCCACCGAACACGCGGTTGGTGGCGCGCATCTGGCGCTGGGTGCGCAGCATGCCGAGCACGCGCGATGCGAGCGCGGCGTAGCCGCTCATCACGCAGAACTCGACCACGCCGAAGGTGGCGCCGATCACCAGGTATTGCGCCAGCAAGGGTTGGGTGGTGTCCACGAACTGCGGCAGCACGGCAATCAGGAACACGGTGCCCTTAGGGTTGACGGCATTGACCGTCCATCCCCGCAGGATCAGCGACCGGGTGCTCATCGGCGCGGCGCCTTCGTCGCGGGCGACCAAGGGCTGGGCCGGTGCGCGCCATTGCTGGATGCCCAGCCAGATGAGGTAGGCCACGCCGATCCACTTGACGACCGAGAAGGCCGTGTTCGACGTGGCCAGCAGCGCACCCAAGCCGACGCCCACGACGGCCAGTTGCGTCCAGACCCCCAGCGCCAAGCCGAACGCGATGCGCTGACCGCGGTCGAAGCCGTGGTTCAGGCCCGCGCCCATGGCTGCGATGGCGCCCGGGCCGGGCGACAGGCTGATCGCCACCGTGGCGAAGAAAAACGGGATCCAGGTCGACCAATCCAAGCGCAACTCCGTCATCCGGCGATGCATGGCCGGGCCGCCAGTCTACGGGCAGCCCTTCATCCCGTGGGCGTGGGGGGACAAGGGCGTGTTCACACGACGAAGCCCCGATGCGTTGCCACCAGAACCGGTCGAGCGCAAGGCGTAAACGAAGCCGGGGTGCGGCCCCGGCGAGGCTTTACAACGCCGCGGGCGGCTGATTCTGGTGGCAACCCTTCGGGAACGGGCCGTCCAGGGCGCATGGCGGCGTTGCCCAACTTGCCCAGGCGCCAGCCTGGGCGGCGTCGGGCGCCTTGCCCTGCATCCCTGGACAACCCGTTCGCACGGGGCTGCGTCTTGTGAACACGCCCTGGGCGCCGAGCGCCGTGGGTCAGTCGTCCCAGCCGACCAGTGCCAGCACCTGATCGATCACATCGCCGGTGACCGGCTTGTTGAACAGGCTGACCTGCGCGGCGGCGGCCTGGCGGGTCTGGGTAGCGGTGGGCGCGTCGGCCAACAGGGCCATGTGGCACTTGGGCTGGGATTCGCGCAGACGCTGCACCAGCGCCAGCCCGGCCTCGTGGGGCAGGTCGATGAGCACCAGATCGGTCGTTCCTTCAGCCGCTTCGACCAGCGCACCCGCGGCGTCGCTCGCTTCATGGATCCGGGCGTCCGGCCAGCGGTTGCGGATCAGGCAGGCCGAGTGGGTCCGGTACGCCGCTCGGGCGTCAACCACGAGGATGGACGGAGCGAGAACGACGGCAGTACTCATGTGAGGTCGGAGGTGAATCCGCGAAGTGGATGAACTCAGCCAACGGATGATCGGCCTCTCGCGCCGACAATGAAGGCGCGAACCACCGGTCGGATCCGGTGCATTTCGCCCGTTTTTCACGAAGCCCGCGGCGCATGGCCCAGGGCGGCAACCGAATGAGCAAAACCAAGTCGATCTACGTCTGCAGCCAGTGCGGCGGCACCCATCCCCGCTGGTTGGGCCAATGTCCGCACTGCAAGGCCTGGAACACGCTGGAAGAACAGGTGGCCGAGGCGCCCTCCGGCGCGGCCAAGAACCGCTTCCAGTCGCTGGCCAAGCCGCAGGCGGTGGCCACCCTCAGCGAGATCGAGGCGGCCGAGGTGGCGCGCACCCCCACAGGCCTGGAGGAGCTCGACCGCGTGCTGGGGGGCGGCATCGTGGAAGGCGGGGTCGTGCTGATCGGTGGCGACCCCGGCATTGGCAAGAGCACCTTGCTGCTGCAGGCGGCCGATGCCTTGTCCACGCGGATGAAGGTGCTGTATGTCACCGGCGAAGAGTCGGGCGCTCAAGTGGCGTTGCGCGCCCACCGGCTGGGCCTGCCGGGCAAGTCGCTGCGGGTGCTGGCGGAAATCCAGCTGGAACGCATCCAGGCGACGATCGAGGCCGAGCAGCCTGCGTTTTGCGTGATCGATTCGATCCAGACGCTGTACTCGGAACAGCTCTCCAGCGCGCCCGGCTCGGTGGCGCAGGTGCGCGAATGTGCGGCTCAGCTCACCCGCACCGCCAAGGCGGCTGGTTGCACGGTGGTGCTGGTGGGCCACGTGACCAAGGAAGGCGCACTGGCCGGCCCGCGGGTGCTCGAGCACATCGTTGACACGGTGCTGTATTTCGAAGGCGACACCCATTCGAGCTTCCGGCTGGTGCGCGCGATCAAGAACCGCTTCGGCGCGGTCAACGAGATCGGCGTGTTTGCCATGACCGAGAAAGGTCTCAAGGGCGTCAGCAATCCGAGCGCGATCTTTCTCTCCACCCACGGCGACCCAGTCCCCGGTTCATGCGTGATGGTGACGCTCGAAGGCACGCGGCCGATGCTGGTGGAGATCCAGGCGCTGGTCGACTCCGGTGGGCCCAGCCCGCGGCGCTTGTCCGTGGGCCTGGAGCGCGACCGTTTGGCGATGCTGCTGGCGGTGTTGCACCGGCATGCCGGTGTGGCTTGCCTGGACCAGGATGTGTTCGTCAACGCGGTGGGCGGCGTGCGCATCAGTGAACCGGCGGCCGACCTGGCGGTGCTGCTGTCGATCCGCAGCAGCCTGGCCGGGCGGCCTTTGCCCCGCGGCTTCGTGGCGTTTGGCGAGGTGGGGCTGGCCGGCGAAGTCCGGCCTGCGCCACGTGGTCAAGAGCGGTTGAAAGAGGCGGCGAAACTGGGCTTCTCGGTCGCCCTGGTGCCCAAGGCCAATGCGCCCAAGAAGCCGATCGAAGGGCTGACGATCCACCCGGTCGAGCGCATCGAGCAGGCGATCGATATGCTGCGCGAACTGTCTTGAGGAGTGGATGATGCGTTGGGCTGTCTTGTCCGACATCCATGGCAATCTGCCCGCGCTGGAAGCGGTGACCGACGAGATCCGCACCGAGGGCATCACCGAGGTTGTCCAGCTGGGTGACGCCCTGTCGGGACCGCTGTGGCCGGCCGAGACCGCCGGGCGGCTGATTTCGTTGGGCTGGCCCGGCATTGCCGGCAACCATGAGCGGCAGGTGCTCACCATCGCGCCCGAGCGGCAAGGTGCCAGCGACGCATTCGCCTCGGCACAGCTGACCGAAGCCCATCGCGACTGGCTGCGCCAGCTTCCGGCCACGCGGTGGTTGTCGCCCGAGGTTTTCTGCTGTCACGGCACGCCCGACAGCGATCTTGTCTACTTCATGGAAACGGTGGTCGCGGGCTGGGGCGTGGACGGCTCGGCCGGCATCCGCCCGGCGACGGCGGACGAACTGCGCCAGCGCCTGGGCACGCATCGCTCGCCGGTGGTGCTGTGTGGGCACACCCATCTGCCGCGCGTCATGTGGACGGGCGCGAGCCTGGTGGTGAACCCCGGGAGCGTCGGGCTGCCGGCTTTCGATGATGACCATGTTCACCCGCATTGGGTGGAGAACGGCTCGCCGCATGCACGCTGGGCCGTGATCGAGCGCACGTCACGGGGTTGGCGGGCTGACCTGCGCGTCACGCCCTACGACCACGAGTCGGCGGCGCGGCGGGCGGAGACGAACGGCCGGCCGGACTGGGCCGACGCGCTTCGCACGGGCCGCGTGGGCAGAACCGAGTCGGCGGCCTTGTCCCCGATGGGAGAGGTGTCGTGAATCGGGATGCCGTTTGGAATGGGGTGCTGGGCGCTGCCGCGATCGCGGTCGGCTATGTGCAGTGGGGTTGGCGAGGTGTGGTGCTGGCCACCACGATGGTCGTCTTCTGGATGCTGTTGCAATTCAGCCGGGCGTTGCGGGCCATGCGGGCCGCGGCCTCGGCGCCGGTGGGCTCGGTGCCCAGCGCGGTGATGCTGCACTCGAAGATGCGACGCGGCATGCGCCTGATGGAGCTGCTGCGCCTGACCGGCAGCCTGGGGCGGCAGGTGGCCACGACGCCCGAGACCTTCGAATGGGCGGATGCCTCAGGCGCGGTGGTGCGTGCGGAGTTGATCAACGGTCGGGTGGCACAGTGGCAACTGCGGCGGCCCGATTCGCCCGACGAGCCCGAGGTGCTGGAAAGGAGCGACGCCACTGGCGACGTGGTGAACTGATCGTCGGCGACCGCGACGGGCCGTTGGGCCGGTCGTGCCGTCACCATGAAAAACGCCGAGCGCTGCATCGCAGGCTCGGCGTCAACAGGGCGGCGACAGGGCCGCGACGGAAACAACTCAGCGGGGGCGGCGACGGCGGGCGACCACCGCGATGACACCCAAGCCGGCCAGCATCAGCGCATAGGAATTCGGCTCGGGAACGGCCAGGGCCGCTTCGTACCAGGCGTTGTTGGTGTCGCCGTAGGAGATGCCCTTCACGTGCGCCGCGAAGTCGCTGAAGTGTCCAGCGCCGCCAACCCACGTCCAGGAGACGGACTCGTTGTCGACCAGCTTGCCGGAGCTGTCGCTGAAGTCGAACTTGAACTCGAAGGTGCCGTCCGGGCCCTTGCTCTTGCCCATCGTGACATTGGCGTCGCCGCTGATGTTGGCAATTTCGCCGGTGCGCATACCATCGACCGACACGGCGCCGATCCAAGGTTGCTCGCCACTGAACATGTCCAGGCCGTAGGCGTCGAGCGTGAAGACCACGTCGTCGCCCACCACCGAGGTGGTCAAGGTCGCGAAGCTGGCGGTTTGTGGAGCTCCATCTCCCGCCATCAGGCCGCCAAAGTCATAGGTCTCCGCCGATGCCGGAACGGCACTCACTGCGCCGGCGGCCGCGGCGAGCGCCGCCAGCATGCGGGAGATGGAAAAGCTCATCACGTACTCCGTGTTTTCTGCTACGCGGCGACCCTCGACGCCGGATGGAACTCGGCTGACTCCAGCCGTTAACTGAGAGTTTCCCGGAAAGGACGCACTGTTAGAAGGTGTAAGGGCGGTTTGAGTTAGGGGGAACGCGGGGGGTGTGGCGTATGCCGCGACACGAGGTGTGAAGGATTGCACGGTTGCGTGGATGGGCTGCCACGATTGCTTACAAATACAGCGCTTGGAGACCTCTCGCCGAGGTCGCTGGGGCCCCGTCCGGCCCCGCCTCTAAAATCCGCGCTCCGCCCGCAGCAAGCGGCACACATTCGCACGAAGGACCACCACCATGGGCATGGACGATCGCGACGGCAAGATCTGGATGGACGGACAGATGGTGGAGTGGCGCGACGCCAAGATCCACGTGCTGACGCACACGCTGCACTACGGCTGTGGCGCGTTCGAAGGCGTGCGGGCCTACGACGCCGTCGGCGGCACGGCCATCTTCCGCCTGCGCGAGCACACCGAACGGCTGTTCAACTCGGCCAAGATCCTGCGCATGAAGATCCCTTTCTCGCAGCAGGAGGTGATGGATGCGCAGTGCGCCGTGGTGCGCGAGAACCAGCTGAAGAGCGGCTACCTGCGCCCGCTGATCTGGATCGGCTCAGAGAAGCTCGGGGTGAGCCCCAAGGGCAACACCGTGCACCTGATGGTCGCCGCCTGGCCGTGGGGCGCCTACCTGGGTGAAGAGGGCATGAAGCGCGGCATCCGCGTGAAGACCTCGAGCTACACCCGGCACCACGTCAACATCACGATGACGCAGGCCAAGACGGTGAGCAACTACACCAACTCGATCCTGGCCAACATGGAAGCCACCGACGACGGTTACGACGAGGCGCTGCTGCTGGACGCCTCGGGCTTCGTGTCCGAAGGCGCTGGCGAGAACTTGTTCATCATCAAGAACGGCGTGGTCTACACCCCGGATCTGTCGGCCGGTGCGCTCAACGGCATCACCCGCAACACCATCTTCGCGATCTGCCAGGACCTGGGGCTCAAGCTCGTGGAAAAGCGCATCACCCGCGACGAGGTCTACATCGCGGACGAGGCTTTCTTCACCGGCACCGCCGCCGAAGTCACGCCGATTCGTGAGCTCGACCGCATCGAGCTTGGCGCGGGCATGCGCGGCCCGATCACCGAGAAGATCCAGACGGCCTTCTTCGACATCGTCAACGGCCGCAACGCGAAGTACGCCGAATGGCTGACCCGCGTCTGACCCGTTCCCCGAACCCACTTTCCTGCCCCAGACCATGAGTGCCACCGCCTCGACCGCCGCTGTTGTCGAAGTCACCGCCCGCGACCTGCAAGGCCCCGGCGTCGTCTTCTGCCCCAACCCGAAAATGGCGCTGTGGAGCAACCACCCGCGCGTGTTCATCGACCTGGCCCACGAAGGCGAAGGCAAGTGCCCGTACTGCGGCACGGTCTACCGTCTGAAGGCCGGAGAGAAGCTGGGCAGCGGGCACTGACCGGGCCCGGTCAGCGGGCGAGAGCCCAGGCGCGCAACGCCGGCTGACCCCGCCCTGGCGCTGGTGAAAGCCACGGCGGCGTGTCGTGGCACGCGGGCCGGGGCCGCGCATCTCGGCGCGGGCCAGGTGTTTCGCGTCAGCCTGCGGCTCGCGCCGGCCCTTGGCTGAGCAGCGACTCGGCCTGCGCAAGCGCACTGGCCTCCAGCACCCGCCCCATCACCAGCACCGCGGGGCTTCGAAAGCCTTCGGTCTCGATCAACGCGGGCAGGCGCTCCAGCGTGGTCAGGGCCTGCCGTTGCGTCGCCGTGCTGGCGCCCTGCACCACCGCCGCGGGCCAATCGCCCGGCACGTGGCGCCGAAGCGCCTGCACGATCTGTTCAACGCGCGACAGGCCCATGTACACCACCAGTGTCAGGCCACGCGCTGCGGCGGCCCCGATCGAGTCCCAATCCGGCCCGTCGTGCCCGGCCTGGGCGTGGCCGGTGACGAGGATCACCCCCTGTGCCCACCGGCGGTCCGTCCACCCCGTGCCCAGCGCCTGCGCTGCGGCCAGGCCGGAGGTGATGCCGTTGACCACCTGCACCTCGATGCCCGCCTCCCGCAGCGCCGCCATTTCTTCTCCGGCTCGGCCGAAGACGAGGGGATCGCCGCCCTTGAGCCGCACCACCTTTTCACCGGCCTGAGCCTCCCGCACCAGCAAGCGTTCGATGAACGCTTGCGGCGTCGAGGCACAGCCGCCGCGCTTGCCCACATTCACCACCCGGGGCGGAGGCACCACACCGGCCAGCACGCTCGCCAGCACCTGCTCGCCGACGAGATCGTCGACGAGGATCACCGTGGCCTCGCGGATCACCCGCACGGCCTTCAAGGTCAGCAGTTCCGGGTCGCCCGGGCCGGCGCCGACCAGCGTGACAGGGTGAAGGGCGGGCATGCGGTGCTCCTCAGTGCAAGCGCTGGCGCAGTGCGAGCAGGGACTGCACCTGGCGGGTGATGGGCTCGGGCACCGGTTGGTGGCCTTCGAGCATGGCCTGGATCGTGCGCGCGGTGGTGGCGGCATCGATCTCGGTCGGCAGGTCGGGCAGCTTCGCGAGCGAACCGCCTTCGCCTTCGAGCGTGAGGGCGTCTTCCATCACGCCGTTGACAAAGCACTTCAGCGTCGGCAGCCGGCGCGCATCGGCCACCGGCTCGCCCTCGGTACCACGCAGCAGCATCGCGGTGGCGCCCGTCTGGTTCAGGAAGTCGCCGAGGCTGATCGCGTATTCGGGGTGGGTGTGGTTGACCACCCTCAGCGCCCCCGGCACGGCCGGCAGCAGCTTGGCGAGCGTGTGGCCGGAGTTGCGCAGGCCCAGCACGCTGCGCAGTGCCAGCAATTGGGCCAGCGATGGGTGCAGGGCACTGATGGGCATGAACACGGGCCGTTGTTGCGACCATGGCCGCTCGGCCTCGGCGGGTGTGGTCGCGACAGCCCATCCGAGCGCGTCGAACACCTGGGCGCTGGTCGTGCGGGTGGCGTCGGTCAAAGGGCCGTGCACCAGCACCGGCACCCCTTCGCGGGCCAGCAGGCCGGCGAGCAGCGGCGTCAGGTTGGGCAGCTTGCGGGCGCCGTTGTAGCTCGGCAGCACGATCGCGGACGATGGCGCCTGCAGCGGCAGCGTGCGTGGCACCACCGCATCCATGAAGCCCGCCAGCTCTTCCGGGGTTTCGCCCTTGATGCGCATGGCCAGCGCGAAGCCGCCTTTTTCCAGGTCGCTCAGCTGCCCATCCAGCAGTTGGCTCATCAGATCGAAGGCCTGGGCCCGCGACAGCGCGCGTGCGCCGTCCTTGCCCCGACCGATTTCCCGCAGGTAGGCTGCAATGCTCATGTCGGCATTGTCGTTACGCCCAGGCCCTCGGCGATGGGCGTTTGCTGTACCAGAAGCCGCAGCTTGGGCAGGCACGAGCCGCACTCGGTGCCACACTTCAGCGCGCGCTGAAGGCCGACCAGCCGTTCGTCGGCAGTGCCTTGGCAACGGCCCAGTTCGGCGCGGATTGCGGTCTCGCTCACGTTGAAGCAGGTGCAGACCTGAACGCTGGTTCGAGCGGGTGTGCGTGCGAGGGCTCCGGGTGCCAGCAGCTGCCGCCCGGGGCCTGGCAGGGTCTGGTCGGCCTCCAGCAGTGAGCGCAGCCAGGCCTCACCGCTCACGTCGCCTGCCACCCAGAAACCCTGCAGACGTTCCGCGCCGCTTTCGTCGCGTGCGATGCGCAGGGCCCGCTGCTGCCCCCGGCGCGCATCTTGGTAGGCAAGCACGCCGGGCTCGCCGAGCCCCAAATGCGCGCGGATCGGTGCCAACGCGTCATCTCCTGGCGACTCGGCCGCGGCTGCCCGCAGCAGCAGGCCCAGGCGGGCGCTGGCGTCGGCGGCATCGCCCTCGCGCCCGAAAGGCAGCAGGCTGGCGAAATCGAAGCGCGACAACGTGGACTTGAGCTCCTCGCGCACGGCCAGCGCCCGCTCGGCCGGCAGCCAGGCCATCGCGGTGAGACGCCACGGCAAATGCACTTTGTCGATCGCGACCGCGGCGTGCTTCAACTCAGGCTGACGGGACTGCGGGCAGAAGCTGGGCAGCGTCACGGCGTTCACCCCCGCCAGTGCGCGGCCTGCGCTGTCACGACCCGAGAGCACCTCCTCTCCCCAGTGCATCGCGATGAACGCCTGGGTGGGCTTCACGGAGTCGCTGCGGCGCACCGGCAGCAGCACCTCGCCGCGGCGAGAACGCACCCGCACCAGATCGCCCTCGTTCAGGCGCAGGCGTTGCAGGTCTTGCGGGTGCATGTCCACCCCAGGCCAGCCCTCGTGTCCGTACAACCGGCCCAGCGTGCCGGTGCGGCTCATGCCGTGCCATTGGTCGCGCAGCCGGCCGGTGTTCAGGCTGAAGGGGTAGCGTGCGTCGCGTGGTTCGGCCAGCGGGGTGAACGCCACGTCGGCGAAACGCGCCCGGCCGTTGGCGGTGGCGAAGTGGCCGTCTTCATAAAGACGCACCCGGCCGGCGGAGCCACCCTCGGGCAGTGGCCACTGTTGGGGGCCGCGGGTCTCCAGCATCTCGTAGCTCAGGCCGGTGATGTCCAGGTCGCGCCCGCGGGTCGACTCCCTGTGTTCGAGCCAGATCGATTCGGCCGTCGGGTAGTCGAAGAGTGCGGCGCGTTCCGGCATGAGGCGTGCCGCCAGCTGCTGCGCCACATCCCGCGCGATCAGCCAGTCGTGCCTTGCCTCGCCGGGTGCCGGCACAGCAGGACGCACGCGGCTGATGCGCCGTTCGCTGTTGGTCACGGTGCCGTCTTTCTCGCCCCAGGTGGTGGCCGGCAGCAGCACATCGGCGAAGGCGCAGGTGGCGGTGGTGGCGAAGGCCTCCTGCACGATGACCAGCTCCGCGCGTTCGAGGGCGCGGCGCACCGTCGCTTGATCTGGCATCGATTGGGCAGGGTTGGTGCAGGCGATCCACAGCGCCTTGACCTGCCCGTCGGCAGCGGCCTCGAACATCTCGACGGCGGTGAGCCCCGGCTTGGCGGGCACCTCGGGCACACCCCACAGCCGAGCCACCTCGGCACGGTGGGTGGGGTCGCCCAGATCGCGGTGGCCGCTCAACAGGTTGGCCATGCCACCCACTTCGCGACCACCCATCGCATTGGGCTGGCCGGTCAGCGAGAAGGGCCCGGCGCCGGGCTTGCCGATCTGACCGGTCGCCAGGTGCAGGTTGATCAGCGCCGCATTTTTGGCGGTGCCCGAGCTGCTCTGGTTGAGGCCCTGGCAGTAGAGAGACAGCGTCGGCGTGTGGCTGCCGAACCATCGCGCGGCGGTGACGATGTCGTCTTCGGCCAGGCCGGTGAGCCGGGCGGTTTCGCGCGGGGTGTGGTCGCGCACCCGATCGCGCAGCGCATCGAAGCCTTCAGTGTGCTGCGCGATGAAGCCGGTGTCGACGAGGCCCTCCCACAGCAGCAGGTGCAGCAGGCCGTGGTACAGCGCCACATCGCTGCCCGGCATCAGGGGCAGGTGCAGGTCGGCCGATTCGGCGGTCTCGGTGCGCCGGGGGTCGGCGACGATCCATTTCTGCGTGGGGTTGGCGCGGCGCGCATCTTCAAGCCGGCGCATCAGTACCGGGTGGGCCCAGGCCATGTTGCTGCCGGTGATGAACACCGTTTGCGCGTGCTGCAGGTCGTCGTACGCGCAGGGCGGCGCATCGGCCCCGAGCGTGGCTTTGTAGCCCGCCACGGCGCTGCTCATGCACAGGCGCGAATTGGTGTCGATCTGGTTGCTGCCGAGCAGGCCTTTGACCAGCTTGTTGAAGACGTAGTAGTCCTCCGTCAACAACTGTCCGGAGATGTAGACGCCGATCGATTCCGGCCCGTGGGCCCGGTGCAGGCGGGCCAGCTCGTCGGCCGTGTGTGTCAGTGCGTCGTCCCACGAGACGGGCTGCGGCGGGCCACCGCGCTGCAGCCGACGCATCGGCGACAGCAGCCGTGTCTGGCGCGTCACCGAGGCCGAGGCGGTGAGGTGAAGGGTCGCCCCTTTGCTGCACAGCCGGCCGAAGTTGGCAGGGTGTTGCGGATCACCCCGCACGCCGGTGATCTGCACGCCGTCGTGCTCGATGATCACCCCGCAGCCGACGCCGCAGTAGCAGCAGGTCGAAGTCGTCTCGCGCATGGCCGCAGGTGGCTCAGGCCGCGGTCGTCTTGCGCAGCGACGGCCCGGCGACAGGCAGCGCGACGGTGGTGCCCAATGTGGCCAGCTCGCGCTCGTCCAGGTGCACCACCCCGTCGAGCACCGCCACCGCGAATTTCGGCGTGCAGCCTTCGTCGGGGGCCGCGGCCACGCCGTCGCACAGGCCGATCGTCCAGTTGTGCAGCGGGCAGGCCACGCTGCGTCCGAAGACGATTCCCTGGCTCAACGGGCCGCCCTTGTGGGGGCAACGGTCCAGCAGCGCAAAGACCTCGCCTTGCTCGTTGCGGAACACCGCCACCGCGGGCCCTTCGGCGCGCGTGACGCGACGCGCGCCCAGCACCGGGATGTCTTCCACTCGGCAGATGGCTTTCCAGTGGTTCATGGCCTCAAGCTCCCAATGCATTGAATTGCCGGACATCCACGCGCGCCTTGTCAAACTCGAACCAGGGGTCGGGTTCGCCGTCGAGCGCGAACTGCAGCTCGGCCCACAGGGCCCGGCGGCCCTCGGCGTCGTCGAGGATCTTCTTCTTCACGTGGTCGAGGCCGACGCGCGAGACGTAGTGCACCGTGCGTTCGAGATACCAGCCCTCCTTGCGGTACAGCTGCATGAAGGCGCCGGTGTACTCGAGCACTTCCTCGGCGGTCTTCAGCTTGCAGAAGAAGTGCGCCACCTCGGTCTTGATGCCGCCGTTGCCGGCGATGTACATCTCCCATCCCGAGTCGACGCCGATGATGCCCACGTCCTTGATGCCGGCCTCGGCGCAGTTGCGCGGGCAGCCCGAGACCGCGAACTTGACCTTGTGCGGCGCGTACATGCGCCACATCGCGCGCTCCAGATCCTTGCCCATCTGGGTGGAGTCTTGCGTGCCCATGCGGCACCACTCGCTGCCCACGCAGGTCTTCACCGTGCGCAGCGCCTTGGCATAGGCATGGCCCGAGGGCATGCCGATGTCGCGCCACACGTTGACCAGGTCTTCCTTCTTCACGCCGAGCAGGTCGATGCGCTGGCCGCCGGTCACCTTGACGGTCGGGATCTTGTACTTGTCCACCGCGTCCGCAATGCGGCGCAGTTCATCGGCGCTGGTCTCTCCGCCCCACATGCGCGGGATGACGCTGTAGGTGCCGTCCTTCTGGATGTTGGCGTGAGCGCGCTCGTTGATGAAGCGGCTCTGCGGATCGTCCTTCGCCTCTTTCGGCCACGACGAGATCAGGTAGTAGTTCAAGGCCGGCCGGCAACTGGCACAGCCGTTGGGGGTGCGCCAGTTCATGAACCGCATCACCTCGGGGATGGTGATCAGGTGCTCGTTGAAGATGGCGTCGCGCACGTCCTGTTGGCTGTGATCGGTGCAGCCGCACATCGCCTTCTTCTTCGGCGTGGCGGAGTAGTCGCCCCCGGCGGTGAACATGATCAGCTGTTCGACCAGGCCGGTGCACGAGCCGCATGAGGCACTCGCTTTGGTGTGCTTGCGCACGTCTTCCAGCGTGAACAGGCCCTTGTCCTTGATCGCCTTGCAGATGGCGCCCTTGCTCACGCCGTTGCAGCCGCAGACCTCGTCGGCGTCGGCCATTGCGGCCGCCTTGTTGTGGCCCTCGTGCCCCACGTCGCCGATGTTCGATTCGCCGAACATCAGCCGATCGCGGATGTCGGCCACGGTGCGGCCTTCGCGCAGCAGTTTGAAGTACCAGCCGCCGTCGACGGTGTCGCCGTACAGGCAGGCGCCGACGAGCTTGTCGTCCTTGATCACCAGCTTCTTGTAGACACCGCCCATCGGGTCGGACAGCACGATCTCTTCGGTGCCTTCGCCGCCCATGAAGTCGCCCGCCGAGAACAGGTCGATGCCGGTCACCTTCAGTTTGGTGCTGGTCTGGCTGCCGCTGTAGCGGCCGATGCCGAACTCGGCCAGATGGGTGGCGCAGACCTTGCCCTGCTCGAACAGCGGCGCCACCAGCCCATAGGCGATGCCGCGGTGCGCGGCGCATTCGCCGACGGCGTAGATGCGTGGGTCGGTCACCGTCTGCATGGTGTCGCTCACGACGATGCCGCGCTGGCAGTGCAGGCCCGCCGCCTCCGCCAGCTGGGTGTTGGGGCGGATGCCCGCGGCCATCACCACCAGATCGGCCGGGATCTCTCGGCCATCCTTGAAACGAACCGCACGCACCCGGCCGCTGTCGTCGCCGTGCAGTGAGTCCGTCTGCGCGCCGAGTTCGAAGCGCAGCCCGCGCTCTTCGAGTGACTTCTGCAGCATCTTGCCGGCCACATCGTCGAGCTGTCGCTCCATCAGCCAGGGCATCAGGTGCACCACGCTGACCTGCATGCCGCGCAGCATCAGGCCGTTGGCCGCTTCCAGCCCCAACAGGCCGCCGCCGATCACCACCGCGTGCTGGTGTGTCTTGGCGGTCTCGATCATCGTCTGGGTGTCGGCGATGTCGCGGTACGCGATCACACCGTTCAAGTCCTTGCCGGGCACCGGCAGGATGAACGGCGTCGAGCCGGTGGCAATCAACAGCCGATCGTAGGCAGCCGTCGTTCCATCTTCCGCCACCACCTGTCGCTTGACCCGGTCGATGCGCTCGACCTTCTTGCCCAGGTGCAGCGTGATGCCGTGCTCCTCGTACCAGCTCACCGGGTTGAGGATGATCTCGTCAATCGTCTGCTCGCCGGCCAGCACGGGGCTCAGCAGGATGCGGTTGTAGTTGGGATGCGGCTCGGCGCCGAAGACGGTGATGTCATAGAGGTCAGGCGCGATCTTGAGCAGCTCTTCGAGCGTGCGCACACCGGCCATGCCGTTGCCGACCATCACGAGCTTCATCTTCTTCACGGTGGGCCGTCCTTTCCTTCAGTTCAAAAAGCAATTCGGGTGCCACGACGTGGAGAATCGCGGGCGGCGCTGCGGCCGTTCGGATGCAAGGCAGCGGTACGGGAGGTCCGTTCCTTGAGCTTTGACGTCGACATCGGCTACAGCAGCGAGCGCGGCCCGCGCGAGCGCAACGAAGATTTCGCTGGGGCGGTGCGTGCCGAGCCCCATGAGGCCGAGCGGGGCGTCATCGCCGCGGTGGCCGATGGTGTGTCGGCGGGTGGTCAAGGCCTTGAGGCGGCGCAGACCACGGTGATGGGTCTGCTGGCCGACTACTTTGCGGTGCCCGCCACCTGGGAGACGACGGTGGTACTGGACCGCCTGATCGGTGCGCAGAACGCCTGGCTGGCCGATCACAACCGGCGCCGTCCCGGCCAGCCGGCGGCCTTGACCACGCTCACCGCGCTGGCCCTGCGCGGACAGACCTGGACCATCGCCCATGTGGGCGACACCCGTGCCTGGTTGTGGCGTGATGGTGAACTGCTGCAGCTCACGCACGACCACGCCTTCGACCACCCCGACCAGCGCAGCCGCCTCACCCGGGCCGTGGGCCTGGATGACGTTGTGAGGGTCGACTACGCGCAAGGCGACGTCCGATGGGGTGATGTGTTCCTGCTGTGCTCGGATGGTGTGCACGGCGCCGTGAAGGCCACCGTGCTGGCACGGCACGCGGCAGGCTCGGCGGTTGGCGGCGCCCAGGCGGTGGCCGAGGCGCTGACCGAAGCTGCCCTCGCCGCCGGTGGGCGCGACAACGCGACGGCCCTCGTGCTGCGCGTGGTGGGGCTGCAAGCCCGCCAACTCGACGATGAGCTCTCGGCGGGGCGGCGTCTGCCGGTGCCCGGTTTGTTGCAGGTGGGCCAGGTGTTCGACGGCATGACCATCACCGCGGTGGTGGCCGACACGGGTGTCCATCGCCTCTACCAGGCACGCGGCGCTCAAGGCGATCTCGTCGCGCTGAAGATGCTGCATCCACACCGCGCGAACGATCCCGAAGAGCGGGCCATGCTGGCCCACGAGGCCTGGCTGGGGCAGCGGGTGGCTGGTGATGCCGCGACCGGCCTGGTGCGCGTGCGCGAGCGCTCGCCCGATGCCTCGGCCTTCTACATCGTGTTCGACTGGCACCAGGGTCGCACGCTGGAGCAGCATCTCGCCACACGGCAACGCCCCGGCGTCGATGAACTGATCGCCGCGGCCCTCATGCTCACGCGCGCGCTGGCCCGGCTGCATCGCCACGGCGTGGTGCACCGTGACATCAAGCCGGGCAACCTGCACCGCGGCGACGATGGCCTCTGGCGCCTGCTCGACCTGGGCGTGGCGCTGAGCGGCCGCGAGCCCGCGGCGCAGCGTGAACTGCACGCCGGCACCCCCAGCTACATGAACCCCGAACAATGGCAGGGCGCGGCGGCCGATGCCGGCAGCGACTTGTTTGCGCTCGGCGTCACGCTGTACCAGTGGCTCACCGGGCGACTGCCGTACGGTGAGATCGAGCCTTATCAGACCGGCGGCTACCGGCGAGACCCGATGGCACCGTCGCGCATCCGGCCCGATGTGCCGATCTGGCTCGACCATGTGCTGCTGAAGCTGGTGGCCCGCGAGCCCGCGCAGCGGTTCGAAACCGCCGACGAGTTGCTGCTGGCCCTCGAGCGCGGCGCCTCGCGACCGCTGCGTGCGCCGGGCAGCACGCCGCTGATCCAGCGTGATCCGCTGGCTGCCTGGCAGCTGGCGCTGGGCTTGTCGCTGCTGTTGAATGCGCTGCTCATGCTGTGGCTGCTGTTCCTGCCACGGTGACGCGCAGCGAGGGGGTTGTGTCATCGGCTGCCCCTGTGCCTACGGCCGCCCGCTCTGCGGGGTGAAGCGCGTTTCAGCGAAGTCCATCGGTGCCGCCGGGGCGATCGCGCGAGCGCGGCCGCCCTTCTCTGCCCACGTCCGAGTCCAGCGGATCTGCATCACCCGCATCACCGCCAGCATCAGCAGCGAGAGCAACGCGAACAGCACGAAGCCCCAGGTGTACTGGCCGAGGTACTGTTTCGACAGGCCCATGGCGTTGGGCACCAGGCCGCCGCCCAGTGCACCGATCTCGCCGATCATCGACCCGGCCACCGCCGTGGTGGTGGGCCAGCGCAGCGGCACCAGCTGGAACAGCGCACCGTTGCCCGCGCCCAGCGCGGCAAAGCAGACGATGAGCAGCAAGGTGGTCACCGCCAACGAGCCACTGGCGAAGCCGACCAGGCCCAGGCTCAGCGCCACGACCACCAGCACCCAGGTGAGCGTGTTCACCCCGCCCCAGCGATCGCTGATCCAGCCCCCGGCCACCCGCACCGCCGCCCCCATGAAGGCTGCGAGCATCGTCAGCTGCCCTGCCTGCACCTTGCTGACGCCGAACTGGTCGTGGTAGTAGCTCGGCAGGAAGGTGGTCAGCCCGATGAAACCGCCAAAGGTGACGCCGTAGATCAGGCTGAAGACCCAGCCGTCTTTCTCGAACAGGCAGGCGATGTGGGCACGGAAGCTGGCGTGGGCGTCGACGTCGGGCGGCTCTTTCGCGAACAGCACCATCACCGCCATCGGCAACAGGATCGCGCCTGCCGCGACAGCGTAGACCGTCTGCCAGCCCAGCCACTGCGCGAGCGGTGGGGCCACCAGCACCGACACCGCCGTGCCGACGTTGCCGGCTCCCACCAAGCCCATCGCCAGGCCTTTGTGCTGCGGTGGGAACCAGCCTGAGCCCAGGCTCAACGCCACCCCGAAGCTGGCGCCTGCGATGCCGAGCAGCACGCCCATCTTCAGCAGGCCCTCGAAGCTGTCCACCGCGAAGTAGCCGTACAGCATCGCCACCGCGATCATGCCCATCTCTACCAACGTGGCGTTCTTGCGGCCGATGTACTGGGACAGCACGCCCAGCGGAAACCGCATCAGCGCGCCCGCGATGATGGGCACCGACAGCATCACGCCTTTCTGGGTGGGGGTCAGCCCGTAGGTCTCGCTGATGAACGGTGCCATCGCCCCGTTGAGCACCCAGATGCAGCACGAGAACGCGAAGTAGACGAACGCCGCGACCAACGTGGGGAGGTGGCCGGCGCGGGCGAACTGCTGGAGGCTGGGTGGAGCGGTCATGGTGAGGAACGGGCGGTGAAAGGGCGTGGGGCTGGGGTGGTCTGATGAGGGAAGGCGGTCGCGGCGTGTCGAGAGAGGCCGAAGGGGCCCGATGCGCTGGTGATCGCGATGGCGATGGCCCCTGAGGCCACGCAGCGCCAGCGGCGCGCGTCATGCCATGGGGTGGAGTGATCCAGCGGATGGGGCGTCCAGCGCGGCGCGCGGTGGCGCGTGATCGCGTCGGTTTCTCGGCGGGCCTGCGTGTGCAGGCGCCAGACTCGAATGGCCAGGGTCGGCGGGCCCGGGCACACCGCGTTCACGGTGTGCCTTGCATGAAGCGGCAAAGCACTGCGCCGAAGCGCACGAGCCAGGCCGAACCCTGATGGACGGTTGACAGGCGGTGCGTCGTTACACCGCGCCGAAGTCAATGCAAGAGGCATGCCCGATTGGCCCGAATGGGCCGCGGCGCCAGATTGGGCGGTGTCGGCCTCACAATCTGCGCATGCCCCACTGCCTGATCCTGCTGTCGTCGTCCGAGGTGGAAAGCCCCTCCCGATCGACGCGGGACGCGGCGACGCACGAGCTGACGCAGGCGCTCCACGTCGCGGGCCACCGCGTCACCTGGGTTGGTGGCTGCGATGCCCTGGCGCATCAGCCTGGTGCCTCGGGCGATCAGGCTGGTGCGATGGCACCGGAACAGGTCGTCGTGGTGGGCGAGGTGTCGCCGCTGCTGGCCGCGCTGCAGGCGCTGCCGGGCGAGCCGGCCTGGCCAGTGACGCTGCTGGGCCCGCCGCCTTCTGCTGACGAGCGCGAGGCGCTGCTCGCCGCCGGCCTCGCGGGTTGGTGGCCCTGGCCGGGCTTGCCATCCGCGGCCCTGGGCGACGCGCTGGCGATCGACCGTGCACGCTGGCGGCACGACACCCAGCAACGTGCCGAATTGGCGCGTGCACGAGGCCAGCTGGACGAGCGCAAATGGGTCGATCGCGCGAAGGGCGTGTTGATGAGTGCGCGCGGCATCGGCGAAGACGACGCCTTCCGCCTGCTGCGCGGGGCGGCCATGCATGCGAACCTGCGTGTGGGCGAGGTGTCTCGCTCGGTGATCGAGGCGAGCCAGTGGGCCGAGGCGATCAACCGGGCGGGGCAGCTGCGCATGTTGTCGCAGCGTCTGGTGCGCTTGGCGGCCCAGCGCCTGGCGGGCATCGAAGCGCGGCGCGCCCGCGCCCTGCAAGACGAAGCGGCGCAACGGGTGCAAGAGAACCTGGACCACCTGGCCGCCACGCCGCCGATGGCGAGTGCCTCGGCGGCCACCCGTGGGGCCCTGGCGGCGGTGAACGCGGCCTGGGTGGCGCTGTCCGCCATCCTGGAGCAACGCCAGTCGCCTCAGGCGCTGTTGGACATCGACGAACGCGCGACGCGCCTGTTGGCCAGTGCGGAAGCGCTGACGGAATCGCTCGAGGCCGGCGGTGCGCGGCGGGCGCTGAAGGTCGTCAATCTGTGCGGCCGGCAGCGGATGCGGGTCCAACGTATCGCCAAGGACGCACTGCTGGCCTCGCTGCTCGACGATGCGGATCGCCGCGCCGCATTGCCCGCCTTGCTCGACGAGGTGGAGCAGACCCTGCATGAACTCGAAGCCACCCCGCTGGCCAGCAGCGACAGCCGCGAGGCCTTGGCCCTGGCGCGCGACGAATGGTTGCGCCTGCTGCGCGGCCTGCGAGGGCTGGATGGGGCGCAGGCGCAAGACAGCCGAGCCCTGCTGGTGCGGGCGAGCGACGCCCTGCTGGACGTGTTCGACCGGCTCACAGCCAGCTATGAGCACAGCCTGCAGGTGATCATGTCGTGAGCGGCCCGTTACACTCCGCGGCCTCTGCTGCTGTTTCCTGTGCTGACATGAGTGTGGCTCCGGCCGGTGGCGACGACGCTGCCTTCGATCTCAAGAACACCTCCCTGCCGCTGCTGTCCATCGCGTTGAAGAGCGCCGATGCGGCGGCGCTGGCGGATGCACTCGCCAGCCGCCTTCGCGAAACGCCCCAGCTCTTCAACCACGATCCCGTCGTGGTCGATCTGTCGGCGCTGCGCGAGGCCGAGGTGGCGATCGACTTCGAGGCGGTGCTGGCCGCGCTGCGGGACCACAAGCTGCAGCCCGTGGCCGCAGCGGGCGGCTCGCCCGCGCAGATGGAGGCCGCCCTCGCGGCGGGTCTCTCCGAAGCGCCCGACCCCACGCCCCTTCCGAAGCCGCGGCCCGTGGAAATCCGCGAGGTCGAGGTGGTCAAGGAGGTGGTTCGCGAGGTGATCGTCGAGGTGCCGGCGCCGGTGGCGCCGACCTTGGTGGTCGATCGGCCGCTGCGCTCGGGCCAACAGGTCTATGCTCGCGGGGGGGATCTGGTGGTGCTGGCGGCTGTGAATTTCGGGGCCGAGGTCATCGCCGATGGTCACATCCATGTTTACGCGCCGTTGCGTGGCAAGGCGATCGCCGGCAACAAGGGCAACACCGAAGCTCGTATCTTCAGCACTTGCTTCGAACCAGAATTGATCGCCATCGCCGGCGTCTACCGCACCACCGAGACCGCGCTGCCTGCCGAGGTGCATGGCAAGCCGGCCCAGGTGAGGCTCGTCGACGACAAGCTGGTGATGGAGCCGTTGAAAGAACCCCTGAAAGAGCCCAGAGGCCGCGCCGAGATCGCTTGAGACCCACCCGTGCCGCGCGGCACCTGAAGGCCAGGGTGGGCTGTTTTCCCTGCTTCAAATTTCGAGGACTCGTTACCGATGGCAAGAATCGTCGTCGTCACTTCCGGCAAGGGCGGTGTGGGCAAGACCACCACCAGCGCCAGCTTTTCGACCGGGCTCGCGCTGCGCGGGCACAAGACCGCGGTGATCGACTTCGACGTCGGCCTGCGCAACCTCGACCTGATCATGGGCTGCGAGCGTCGGGTGGTTTACGACCTGATCAACGTGATCAATGGCGAGGCCAACCTGAACCAGGCATTGATCAAGGACAAGCAGTGCGACAAGCTGTACGTGCTGCCTGCCTCGCAGACGCGTGACAAAGACGCGCTGACGAAAGAGGGCGTCGAGCGGGTGCTGAAAGACCTGGCGGCGATGGAGTTCGACTACATCGTCTGCGACTCGCCGGCCGGCATCGAGACGGGTGCGCTGCTGGCGATGCATTTCGCCGACGAGGCGCTGGTCGTCACCAACCCAGAGGTCTCATCGGTGCGCGATTCCGACCGCATCCTGGGCATGCTCAGCAGCAAGACCCAGCGCGCCATCGAGGGCAAGGAGCCGGTGAAAGAGCATCTGCTGATCACCCGCTACAACCCCAACCGGGTGCAGGACGGCCACATGCTGTCGCTGGGCGACATCCAGGAGATCCTGCGCATTCCGCTGTTGGGTGTGGTGCCCGAGTCGGAGACGGTGCTGCAGGCATCGAACCAGGGCCTGCCCGCCATCCACATGAAGGACAGCGACGTGGCCGGCGCCTACCAGGATCTGGTCGCACGCTTCCTCGGTGAAGACAAGCCCATGCGCTACACCGAGGCGGTCAAGCCCGGCATCTTCAAGCGCCTGTTCGGCGGGAGGTAACTGCCGATGTCGTTCCTGTCTTTCCTGCTGGGGGAGAAAAAGCAGACCGCCAGCGTGGCCAAAGAGCGGCTGCAGATCATCCTGGCCCACGAGCGTGCCGGCCGCACCGGGGCCGACTACCTGCCCGCGCTGCAGCGCGAACTGGTGGCCGTGATCTCGAAGTACGTTTCGATCAACCCCAACGACATCAAGGTCCACCTCGAACGCCAGGACAACCTGGAAGTGCTCGAAGTGAAGATCGAGTTGCCCGAGGCCTCGCGCTACTGATGTGCGGTGATGCGCTCGGCCTGCGGGCCGGGCTCGTCGAGGCTCGCGCCAGAACATCGCGTTGCACTGTGCGGCGCGCCTGGCGCTAGCCTGTGGCCGTACTCTCCAACCACTGTGTGAATGTTCGGCCGCAACAAGCCCATCGTTTTCGATCCCTATGCCCGGCAGCGCTCCCGTTCGTGGATGCCACGCTGGCTCGTGCTGCTGCTCGTCGGCACCGTGGCCGGTGCGGGCGGTGTCATCTATCTCCAGGAAAAGCATCTTCCACCGCGCCTGTCGCCCAGTGAATCGGCCGCGCTGCGCGGCGCCTTCGACAAAGCGGAGGCCGAGCGCCAGCGCCTGCAAGGTGAGTTGGCGCAGGCGCAGAAGCAGCTGAGTGCGGCGCTCGCCGACAACAAGAGCCTCGGCACCGAGCTGGCCACGCTCAAGAGCACCGCGCAGAGCCTGCACGCCGACGTCGCTTCGCTGGTCGATGCGCTGCCACCCGATCCGCGCGACAACGGCATCGAGGTGCGCGCGGGCCGATTCGAGGCGGGTGCGAACGCGCTCAGCTACGACGTCGTCCTCACCCGCCCGCGGGGCGCATCCCGCCCCACCCAAGGGGTGTTGCAGCTCACCTTGGCGGGCGAGTCGGCCAAGGGGGGCGCCGGCAATGTCACGGCGAAGGCGCTGCCCGTCTCGATCGGGCACCACGAGATCGTTCGCGGCACCGTGCCGTTGCCCGAAGGCTTCAGGCCCAAACAGGCGACGGTGCAGGTGCTCGACCGCGAAGGCGGCCGCTCTCTCGGCATGCGGGTGATGCTGGTCAAGTAGCAGCCGCGCAGGCGCGGCCCGCGTGCCGGATGGTGGTGCAGCGTCCACATCACACGGCGTGCGCCACCGTGATGTCGGGTTCGCTGGCGATTTCTCGTATTGATCGATGAGGACACCCGTTGTTGGGACGGGTGAGAAGACCTCCATCGATCGATCTGGGAGCCGCCATGAGCACCTCGTTGACCGCCGGGATCCTGCCGCTGCGTCCCGCCCGGCTGGCCCCTGATTCCGATCGCACGCCGCAGGCGGGCTCCCGTTCAGTGGGGGTGTGCCTGTCAGGCGGTGGCAGCCGGGCCCTGTCGTGCGCGATGGGGCAACTGCGCGGCCTGCGCCACCTGGGCTTGCTGGACGACGTTTTCGCGATCTCGTCGGTTTCCGGCGGCACGTGGGCCAATGCGCTGTTCAGCTACCTGCCCCAGACCATCTCGGACGATGAGTTTCTCGGTGCCGTCGAGCTCGATCCGCAACAGCTCACGCTCGACCGCCTGGAGCAGATGCCGGCGCGCAACCTGGGCCGGGTGCCCACCCGCTTCGACCCGGCACGTGTGCTGGAGGCGCTCTACCGCCTGAAGGAAGAGCACCACTACGCCAACTGCGAGCTGTGGCAGGGGTTCATCGGCGAACTGGTGCTGAGGGACCACGGGCTGTGGCAACCCGGCCCCGATGGTTTCGACCCGCGCTTCTTCAGCTGGACCGAGGCCTACCTGAAGACGCCGCGCGGCATCCTGGCGCAGAACCCCTTGCTGCACCTGGATGACTTCATCACCGTGCAGCGCAAGCGGCCCTATCCGGTGTTCAACACCAGCCTGTTCAACAACGACAGTGACGACGCCGACCTGGTGCCCTTCGAGGCCAACTTCATGCTCGGTGTGCGGGCGGCCTTCCCGAAAGGCGCGCAGCAGCGCGGCGACATCGGCGGTGGGCTCGTCGACTCATTTGCCATGCGCGGCGCCTACCTCGGCGAGGCCGACCCGGGCGAGGTGCGCACCAGCCGGCCCCAGCGTGCCTTCTCGCTCAGCGACATCGTCGGCTGCAGCAGCGCGGCCTTTGCGCAGATGTTCGAAGAGCAGTACACCGAGTTTCGCGGCTTGGTGCCGCGCTACCTGTATTGGCCCATCAAAAACCGCGCGGAGCAGCCGCCGCTCGAATACCGCTTTGCCGACGGAGGCAGCCTCGAGAACCTGGGTGTCAGCGCCTTGCTGGCGCGCGGCGTGCCCCGTCTCATCGTCTTCATCAACACCGACGAAGGCGTGAGGCGCGATCCCGCGCGCAACGAAGTGGTGGTCTCCGGCGACTTGCCGCCGCTGTTCGGCCTGCAGCCCTTCTCGCCGGTGCACGGCTACGTTCCCTACGGCCCCTACGACCACGGCCACGGCGCCGCGCGGCTCTACCGCCACAACCAGGTGTTCGAGACCAGCGCGTTCACCGAACTGAAGCAGCGCCTGCACGCCGCCAAACGGGCCGGCGGCGCCCTGCTGGTACGCCAGACGCTCAAGGTGCTGAGCAACCCCTGGTTCAATGTGCCGGCGCAAGAGTCGGTCGAAGTGCTCTGGGTCTACAACGACAACGTCACCAGTTGGTGGAACGATCTGCCCATCGAAACCCGCGCTTGGCTGGATGTCGAGAGCGTGGACGACTTCCCGCTGTACGACACCTTCACCCAGCTCTACCTCACCCCCATGATGGTCAACGCCCTGGCGCACCTGGCTTGCTGGAACGTGGCGTCCTCCTCGACCCTCGGCAACCCCGGGGGGCTGACTAACGCCGATGTAGTGCGGGGCATGTTCGGCTGACCGTCGCGCGGTCTGTTCAGCGGGGCAACTCGGCGCGTGACATCTCGGCCTGAAGTTGCGCGATCTCCTTGGCCGCGGCCTCGCGCGTGAAACGCCCGCGCGCCTCGCGGAGGGCGCGCTGCAGGTAGGGCATCGCGGCGCGCCCGTACGACTCTCGGAAGTGGTACGGCAGGAAGGATGCCGCCTTGTTGTCATCCAACATGATCGGCAGCAGCACGTCCATGTCTGCAGGGTTTCGGTGCCAGGCCAGACAGATCACCGGCTGCCCCTTGTCCTTGGCCAAGGCCACGACCTTCAGGAGCGCTTCATGGATGCCCGGCCCGCGTGCCGTGCCGAGGTACAACGACAACGTCCTGTACACCGCGTCGCTGCTCAACGACAACGCGTATGGCACGTGGCCCAATACCAACTTGTCGAGGCTGGTGAAGAAGCCCGCACTGCTCTTCTCGAATGCATCGCCGATGGACTGCAGCGGCTTGTATCCGCGGATGCGGTGCAGGACTTCATAGCCGCCAGCCACCAGCAGCGGACACCGGCGAACATCCGATTTCTCCGTTTCACTGGACTAGGCATGAAGAACGACAATGAGTCCGCTGACCATGTGGTGGTGGTGCCTTACGACGTCGAATGGCCGGCCCGCTTTGAGTCTGAGCGGCAATGGCTTCAGCCACTGCTGGCGCCATGGCTGACGGGCGACATCGAGCACATCGGCAGCACCTCGGTGCCTGGTCTTGCGGCCAAACCCGTCATCGACATGATGGCGCCGGTGGCCTCGCTGAAGGACGCTCGTCCTGCGATCGTTGCCGCGAGCGAAGCAGGGTATCTGCACCACCCTTACCGCGCAGACGTGATGCATTGGTTCTGCAAGCCATCCCCGCACGTCAGAACGCATCATCTGCACCTGGTGCCTCGCGACAGCCCCCTGTGGCGCGAGCGCCTCGCCTTTCGCGATGCCCTGCGGGCCGACCCGAATTTGGCTCAGCAGTACGCGGCGCTCAAGATGCAGCTCGCCGCCCAGTTCCGGACCGACCGGGAGGCCTACACCGTGGCCAAGGGCCCGTTTGTCCAGAGCGTGCTCTCCACCGTGCTGCCCAGTCTTCCACCGCGGCCCGACGGTGAGGCCGCGCCGTGAGCGCGCCAGATCCCGCATCCGCGGCCCAGCCGGGGGGCACGGCGGCGGCATGGCCGGGGCATTGCCTGTGCGGCCATGTGCGCTATGAACTGACGGCGCCACCACTGACCTGCTACGCCTGCCACTGCACGGACTGTCAACGGCGCACCGGTGGCGCGATGCGCCTGGTCATGTGGGTGCATCGCTCGGCCGTGCAGGTGACGCTGGGCACGCCGGTGCTGCTCGAGTTTGACGGTGCGGGCGGTCGCCCCCGCCGATCGCGGGCCTGCGCACGGTGCGACACCCGTTTGTGGGCTGAGCCGCCCAATCAGCCTGAACTGGCGATGCTGTTTCCGGGCACCCTGGAGAACCCGCGCGCGTTTGAGCCCGTGGCCCATCTCTGGCTTCGCAGCGCGTTGCCTTGGACGCTGATACCGCCCGGTGCGGTACGGTACGACACCCAACCGGAAGACCCCCATGAACTCATTCGACTTTGGCGTGCGGCGCGGGCCGCGGATCGCTTGCCGTGAAGGCCAGTCCTCGGTGCACCCCGCCGATGGGGCGCTGTTGAACAGCGCGGCTGGAGCATGCGCATGAGGCACCGCATCGCGGCCGGTGTCTTGCTGGAGCACGACGGCAAGATCCTGCTCGTGCGCCACCTCAAAGCGGGTGCCTATGACTTCTGGGTGGCGCCGGGTGGCGGGGCCGAAGGCCAGGAAGATTTGCGAGACGCAGCGCGCCGTGAGGTGAGAGAAGAGTGCGGGTTGTTGATCGAGCCGCTGCAGATCGCCTACATCGAAGAGTTCTGCCAGCCCGGTCAGCGTGAATGCAAGGTCTGGTTCACAGCCCGATGGATCGGCGGCACCCTGGATGCCACCGCCATTGAAGCCACCCGCGAACACATCGTCGAGGCGGCCTTCCTGGACCGAGCCGACTTCGACGGCAAGACCATCTTCCCGCCCGTGCTGGCCGATGGCCAATACTGGCGCGACCAGGCCGCCGGCTTCGCGTTCCCGAAGTATCTGGGCGTACGCGAGATGGCGTTCTATTGACGGGCAAGCGGTGCTTCACCAGCCGGCCGCCTACTGAGGGGATGACCTCAGTGTCAGCGCCCGGCGCAACGCTATGCTGGCTGCATGAAGTTGGAGAGAGCCATGTCGGCAAAGGCAGTCTTGTCCGGCGTGTGGGCGACTTCGGTCGCACTGGCCGTCCTGGCGCCGGCGGCAGCGGAAGACCGATTGCAGATCGGCATCTACAAGGAGGAGACACCCCTTGGCAATGAACGACTGGAGCCGCGCGTGGTCGCCACCAAATGGTCGCGAGGTGACCTGCAGGTGCTGATCGACCAGGCCGCGCCCTGCGGTGACACGACCGTACCGGCCGACCCTGTCTGGGACATCAACGGCCAGCTGATCACCATGCGCTACCGCTGGCATCCCATGCCCGAGGAGGGCGCGCCGCCGCCCGAGCTGTGCATGAAGCACCTGCAGGCCTGGGTGTTCCGCGTGCCAGAGAAGATGTACCAGGTGGTCGTGTCCAAGCAGGTGCCTCGCTTCGCGAGGTAGTGCGGCCCTGCGCCCATGCGGGCGCCGGACGGCGTGGTGCCGACCGCGCGTGACCCGTGCTGCGAGAATTCCTTACCCAAAGGGACGGGAAGGGAAAGGGATACGCAGCACATGAACGCACAAAAAGTCTGCAATCGCCGGCCGGCGGCCTGGGCTCGTCGACCACGCCGTGTCTGACGACGCCCATCGCTCGACGCCACCTGCCGCCGTGGCGCTCTTCGAGCTCACCACCCCCTCCGGCGAGGTCGTTGTCACGCCCCTGGCGTTTCCTGACATGGCCTGGGTGGGCCATTCGGCAGTCTCTATGGCTGCGCGAATGGCCAAGGCCGTTCAGGCCCATCTGATCGACCGGGGTCACTACCTGCAAGCCGTTCAGTCGACGCTGGGGTGGAATCTCGAGCGCCACGAGCTGACGGTCGATCTACCCGCCGGAGCCGATCGGGTCGCCTATTCTCCTCGTCGAGCGACTTTCACCGTCTTCATGTCCGCCGGCGGTGACTCTGCACGCGCCATTGGTTGCGTGCCCGTACTCGGGGTGGTCGCATTGGCGGACGCGACAAGGCTTCGCGAGGCGGTGATCCAGGCCATCATCCTGGAGCACCGTCGAAGTGGACGTTTGACCGATGTGCGCAAGCAGGTGGCCGCCGCCTGGTTCGAGCAGATCGAGTTCAAGCCGGCATCGCTGGACCTGGAGTTTCATGGCGTTGAGGCGCTGCGGCGGCTGCAACAGCGGAGCGACCCCCTTCTTGACGGAGTGGCCAACGAGTTGCGCGGCGACAACCGCGCCGTCGTGGGCCTGGACGAGCCTTTGTCGATGCTGCGCCGTTCGGTCGAGGGGGTGTTTTCTCGCAGTGTGCTTCTGCTGGGTGCGGAAGGCAGTGGCAAGACGGCCTTGCTGCATCACTATGCGAAAGACCGTCTGCGGCGAGGCCTCGAGGCGCCATGGGAGACCAATGCGGCGCGCCTGATCCAGGGCCTCACCCGCGATGGCGGTTGGCAGCATGCGCTCGCGGTGTTGTGCACAGAGCTGGACAAGCGAGAGCTGGTGCTCTATGTGGGCCACCTGTCCGAGCTGTTTGAAGTCGGGCAGTACCAAGGCAATGCGGTCAGCCTGGGCGAAGCGTTGCGTGAGCCGCTGGCGCGTGGGCGCCTGATGCTCGTGGCCGAGGCGACACCGTCTGAATTGGCGAGCATCGAGTCTCGCTCAGCCGGTTTTGCTGCCCTGTTCCAGACCTTGCGCATGCCCGAGTTCACGCCGCTTGAGCAAGAGCGTGTGATGGCCGCTGCCGTCGCGGCGATTGCGGACACACACCGCGTGACCGTGCAGCCGGATGCGGTGGCCGAAGTCTTGGCCTTGCAGCGACGCTTCTCCCCCTACTCCGGGTTTCCCGGAAAGGGCATACGCTTCTTCGAGGAGCTGATCCTGCACGTGCGTGACCAGGTTCCCGCCCTTGGCCGTGATGAGGCGATAGACGCCTTTTGCGCCGAGACCGGCATGCCGCGGCGGATGGTGGATTCCCGGCTGCCGCTCGACCTGGACGACGTGGCGGCCTTCTTCCGCCAACGGCTGTTCGGCCAGCCCGAGGCGATCGAGGTGGTGACTTCCCTGCTGGCCACGATGAAAGCAGGGCTGAGCCGAAGTGGCCAGCCGATCGCCTCGCTGTTGTTGATCGGGCCGACAGGTGTGGGCAAGACGGAGATGGCCAAGGCCTTGGCCGAGTTCATGTTCGGTGACGCGCGCCGCATGATCCGCCTGGACATGAGCGAATACGCCGATCCCCCGTCGGTGCTTCGCCTTCTGGGTGACCTGGGTCAAGGCGAGGGGGTGCTGATTGGCGCCGTCAGACGCCAGCCCTTTTCGGTGCTGTTGCTCGACGAACTCGAGAAGGCTCACCCGAGCTTCTTTGACTTGCTCTTGCAGGTGCTTGGTGAAGGGCGCCTGACCGGCGGCGATGGCCTGACGGCCAATTTCTGCGGCTGCTTCGTGGTGATGACGTCCAACCTGGGTGCCGAAGCGTCCATGCGCGTACCGATTGGCTTGACCCGCGGGCAAGACGATCCGAGAAAGCATTTCGAACGGGTCGTCCAGGACACCCTGCGTCCCGAGTTGTTCAATCGAATCGACCACATCATTCCCTTCGCGGCACTCACCGCTGCGCAGCGGGTGCCGATCTTCGAGCGAGAGATGGGCCTGATGCGTCGACGCGACGGCCTGCTGGAGCGCCCGCTGCAGTTAAAACTCGACGATGCCGTGGCGACTCGCTTGTCGCAGGTCCCTGGCGATGCACGCTACGGTGCGCGCGATGTGCAACGCACCTTGCGGCGAGAGCTCGTGCTTCCGCTGGCGCATGCGCTGGCGCCGCACGCCTACGTGGCGCCGCTCGGCGTTCAGGTGACACCACGAGAAGACGCGGGGCTGCAGGTGCAGGTGGTGCCGTCGTCGAGCCCTGTCGATTCGGCCCCATTGACCGCTGCCGATCTACTGGCCGACGCTCGCCGGCTTTGGACAACGGTCACTGACGGCCCGATCTTCGTCAACCTCGTCAATCAGCTGTTCCGGCTGGGTCGTGAGCGGCAACGTCACGACAAGCAGCGCCGCTCACGCCCCGACATGCCGCACTGGGACACCACCGAGCCCGCCGCCAGGCAGCGGGAGCTGCTGGCCGTCCAGCAGGAGGCGAGGCAGCTCCTGCAGCGCATCATGGATCTCGAAGGGCAAGCGCTGGCTGCCCTCGCGGGTGAGCCCGTGAGTTTGCCGGACATGGGAGATTGGCGTCAGCGATTCCTGGCCTTCCAGCAGCGAACATTTCATGCGATGCGGCCCGAGAGCGGCCTGTGCACGGTGGGCGTGTATGCCGCGGCCCGGCTGCTGCCGATGTTGCTCGAGGCCTGGATGGCGCTGACACGGCATGCCGGGCTTGAGACCCGTTGTCGCGTCGTCCGTCTGCGACAGGACCCGGGCCAAGGTCACCAGGCCGCCGCGGCAGACGCTGCGTCCGATGCGGCCCCCGGCGGGCCCTACGTCAAGTTCGCCTGGCCGCAAGTGGAGAAGGCGGAGACGACCATCGTGGGCTACGAATTCGAGTGCCGCGGACCGGCGGTGTTCGACTTTCTTCGGCAGGAAGCCGGCGTGTGGCGCCAGTTCGAGGGCGATCGAAAGTCAGACATCTATGTGGCGATCCGGCCGGGTGGCATCGACAGCTTTCAGACGCCCGGGCAGGTGCACCGGCAGCACTTCTTCGACGCCCTTCCCGTGCGGCGTCACTTGAAAGATGGCCACTTGGTGGACGTGAAGACGGGGCTGCGCTGCGTCTTCCCGGATGTTCATGCCTGGAAGCGGTGGCTGGATGTCCAGTTCGAGGCGCTGATGGGTCGCATGTTGATCGGGGACGACGAATGACGGAGGCACTACGCATTCCGCTTCTCGTGTCGCACCGCAAGGGCGCGGGCTATCGCCTGCGCTGCCTCTTTCTGCCCGAGATCGAGGCCACGGCCGAGCGCTACGAAACAGCCCTCAACAAGCTGCGCCAAGCCATCGCTCAGTACTTCAAGGGTGTGCGTTGCGATCGGTCGACGCTGGACGAGCGGCTCTGGCTCTCGTTCGGCGCTCCGCTGAGATTTGAACTGGTGCCGCTCGGGTTCGATGCGGGCCGCCGCTGGGTCGATGGGCTGTTTGCCGCGGCGCACTTCAGCGTGGGTGAGCGACGCTATGCCTGCCTGCCTCAGCTCGACGGCACCGTCGCCGACCTGGGCGATGGCAGCGTCTCTGCAGCCGGTCGCACCGAGAGGTTGGTGGCGTGCATTCAGCGCTTCTTCCGGGAGCGACGGAAAGAGCAAGGCGAAGAGTTCGATCCACAGCGGTACTTGTCAGCGGCCCACGACGAGTTGGGCGAGATCGAGCTGTCACTGCATCTGGCCCCGGGGACGTTTCCGTTTGAGCCCAGCGCAGATCGGATGGCGTCGCTGCGGGGCGATGACATCGGCGATGGCCCGGCGGAGATGGCGCGTGTCGCTGCGGACTTGAACGAACTCTACCCGGACGAGCTGGGGCGCGCCGTCTTGCGCGACGAACTGGTCAGCGATCTTGCGCGAATGCTGTATCGCGCGGACGCGGGTGCCATCGTGCTGGTGGGGCCCCGAGGTGCGGGCAAGACGGCGCTGATTCACGGCGCTGTCCGCCAGTACATCGACAGCCTGCCGGGCCGTCAGAGGAGCCGATTGCAGAAGCTCTGGCACCTCGATCCTATGCGTGTCATTTCCGGCATGAGCGTCATCGGCCAATGGCAGCGACGCATGGCCGTGGTGCTGGCGTTCCTGCAATCCAGGCTGCGCACGGTGCATGCCATCGACAAGCCGGATCACCTGTTCTGCGACAACCTGGTGGCACTGCTCACCATGGGCAAGAGTTCGCAGAACTCTCTGACTCTCGCTGACGTGTTGCGGCCTCACCTAGAGCGGCGTGCCTTCACACTCGTCGGTGAGGCCACGCCCGAGGCCTGGCAGAAAGTCCAGCAGCGTGACCGTCGCTTTGCCGATCTGTTCCGTGTGGTTCGAGTCGATCCCCCGGCCCGTGGGGACGCGATTCGCATCGTCGGGTGGCGTCGCGCAGAACTGGAGCAGCGCCACGGTTGCCGCATCGAATCGAGCGCAGTGGCTGAGCTGCTCAAGCTGGAACGCCGGTTCGCGAACGACGAGGTACTGCCAGGCTCCGCGCTGCGGGTTCTCGATCGCCTGGCCGTCCGGCATGCCAAGCGCACCATAGGGCGTGCCGAGGTCATGGCGGCCTACCTGACGGACTTCCATTTCCGCGAGCAGATCTTTTCTCGCCATGTGGGGCTGCCGCTTGCCGAAACGGCGCACCATTTCGCCACCCGCCTGGTGGGGCAGCGACAGGCGAGCGCGAGCCTGGTGGATGTGGTGGCCTTGATCAAATCGGGGATGGCGGCGCCCGGCAGGCCGTTGTCGTCCATGCTTTTCATCGGCCCTACCGGCGTGGGCAAGAGTGAAGCGGCCAAGCTGCTGGCCGACTACCTGTTCGCCGATGCCGGTGGCCTGATCCGCTTCGACATGAACGAGTATGTCGACCCGGATGCGCCGGACCGCCTGATCGGCGACGCCACGCGGCCCGATGGCCAGCTCACCGCGGCCGTGCGTCAACGGCGGGCGGGCGTGTTGTTGTTGGACGAGATCGAAAAGGCGCATCCGGTGGTGCACGACCTGCTGCTTCAGTTGCTCGGCGAAGGCCGACTGACGGATGCACTGGGTCGCACGACCGATTTCTCTCAATGTGTCGTGATCCTCACGTCCAACCTGGGGGCAACCGCGGCCGAGCGGCGTACCGGCTTTGCCCATCAACCCCGGGATGCGGTGCACACCTACCGCGAGGCCGTCGAGCGGTTCTTCCGCCCGGAGCTCTTGAACCGCATCGATCAGGTCGTGAGCTTCAAGCCGCTTGCGCGTGAGGACATGGCTGGCATTGCGCGATTGCAGCTCGATCGCATCCTCGCCCGCGACGGCTTTGTTCGTCGCATGACGTTCCTCAACGTCTCGGCGGAGGCCCTGGATCACTTCGCCGACATCGGCCTCGACGAGGCGCTAGGTGCCCGGGCGCTCAAGCGTGGGATCGAACGGGCGCTCACCGGCCCGATCGCGCAGCGGCTGGCATCGTCGCAGCCGAGCGATCCGATGCTTCTGGATGTCGGTTGGGCTGCGGGCGATCTGGTGACGCAGGCGACCACGCTCCAATACGCGACGGCCCGGGATGTGCCGCTGCCGATGGACGATGGCTCGCTGTCCGGCTGTGAACGCCTGCTCGAACAGGCGAACGCCTTGGCCTCGGCGTGGGCCGCCGCCCTGGACCAGGCGCCACCCGCCGAGACGGTGCTGGCGTTGCGGGCGCTGCAAGTGCGCCTGGACCCGCTTCGGGAGGAGCTTGAGCGTCGCGCCTGGGATCTCGCGGAGCGTCGCGCCGTGCCCGGGGCGCGCTTGACGGTCGTGCCTCCCCGCTCGCGCGAATGGCGCTGGTATGGCCGACCGCTCAACGACATGCTCGAAGCCAAGCTGGACATTCATGAGTTCTTCGATCGCCTTCACGCGGAGTCGTTGCCCGCTCGCGGCGCCGACTCAGTATGGGTCCGCTGGCAGATCGAGTTGAACTTGCTGGCGCGCCGCTCGTCGCAGCTTTCGCGCAAGGGGGTGGAGCGGGTGGATGTCGACATCGCACCATTGCAATCGGGCGACGGCCAGGCGCTGGTGAGCACCGCCTGGGAGGACTACGCCGCCTTGCTCACCGAGCTGGATGTCCACGAGTTGCCGTCGCCGCAGGCGGGCGTCAGGCGTTTCGAGGGCGTGGGTTTGTCGGAGGCCTGGGCGGGTGAGTGTGGGGTGCACTTCTGGTATCGAGGCGATGATCGACCGGTACCAATTCGGATTCGCCAGCGTGCGGCTGGCGGTGCGGAATGGGTGGGCCCCCCGTCGGAAGTGATTCGCATCCGGTACGAGCCTACCCGGGACGCCGACCTGCGCCGCCTGACCGACCTTCGCTCCGGGCACGTGCGTCGGTTTGCAGGGCCCTTGTCAGCGGACGACTGGCGCCTGCTGCTGTGGCTGGCTAGGCCGGCAACCGGGCCGGCAGAGGGGCATTGAGATGGCGCTGGTTTCCTACCCCCTGTTCTGCTGGCAGCTGGACGATGACTCGGTGTTCGGTGTGCTGCTCGGCACCGGGCTGGAGGCGGTGGAGCGCAATGCCAAGCGCCTGAAGAGCGCCATGGCAGAGACCTTGCACCGTGAGCGCGAGCGGGATCGCTACGTGCCCGACCCCGAAGTCGACGATGCTCACCTGCGGATCGTCAAGGTGCAGGTGCATTTGGCGCACCGCACCGACAAGGGCAGCTTCCCACTGCCATCGCCCACCGAAATCGCTGTGGCGGCGGTCCATGGTGCCAAGCCCAGTGAGGGCTACTTCAAGTGCTGGCTGCCCTGGTTGGACGAAAGCTTCTACTACTACGAAGAAGCCCAGCTGCCGGCGCTGATTCAGCACTACACGCGCGATCGGCTGGATGGCATGTCGCCCGAAGAAGCCCAGCGCTATGTGACGCGCGGCACCCCCTGGCTGGAGACCGTCGAATCGCGCCGCGACGATCGGATTGTGAAACGGCAAGGGCTGCCACGCCATGTTCGCGAGGCGCACGAGCAGTTGGCGATCGTCGCTGATCGACTGCCTGAGGCCGGGGCGCGTCGGCCGGCCCACGGCATGCCGGAAGCGGCCTGGGAGCAAGGCGCGCTGGTCGACGACATCGCCACCCGTCTGGCAGCCGGCAGCAACTTGTTGCTGGTCGGTGAGGTGGGCGTCGGCAAGAGCGTCGTGATCGCCGAGGCGATCCGCAGAGCGCATCGCCAGACGTCGTCGCGCGAAGTGGCGCCTACGTTCTGGCGCAGCAACTCCGAGCGCCTCATCGGTCGGGCCAAGTATCTCGGCGAGTGGCAGGCGCTGTGCGATCAGGTCCAACAATGGCTTGAGGCCTCCAACGGTGTTCTTTGGGTCACGGACTTCCTGAACCTGCTGCAAGTGGGGGGAGAGGGGCCTGAGGAATCGATGGCGTCCTACCTGTTGCCCGCCTTGAGGCGAGGATCGCTCCGACTGATCGGCGAGGCCCGTCCTGAGGAAATGGAGGCGGCGCGGCGTCAGCTGCCAGCCTTCGTCGATTGCTTCGAGCCATTGCTGTTGCCGGAGATGGATGGCGCGCGGGCGCGCCGGGTCCTGGATTTGTTGGCGGCCCAGTCGAAGAGCGCGTGGTCCGTCGATATCGAGCCGAACGCCTTGGATGCGGGCTATCGCCTGCTGTCGCGTCACGTGCGCTACGAGCGTTTTCCGGGCAAGGCGGTCCGCTTCTTCGGCGAATGCGTCCGCGAGGCGATCGCCGACCGCGTGTCGGCCATCACCACCGACAGCGTTCTGGGGCACTTTGCGCGTTTCACAGGCTTGCCCGAGCATTTCCTGAGAGACGATCAGCCGCTCGACGATGCTGAAGTGCAGGCGTACTTTGCCGGTCGCCTGTTCGGCCAGGATGAGGCCATTCGACATCTGAAGGAGGTGGTCTACCTGTTCAAGTCCGGGCTCAACGATCCGGGCAAGCCGATCGCCACCCTGCTGTTCGCCGGCCCCACCGGTGTGGGGAAAACGGCGGCTGCCAAGGCGCTGGCCGGCTACTTCTACGGTGCGCAGAGCGGCGTGGATCCGCTCTTTCGCATCGACATGAGTGAGTTCCAGCATGCGTTCCAGATCGCGCGCCTGATCGGCACGGGGCGGCGACCGGGGCGCTTGGTCGAGCATGTCCGCCAGCGACCGTTCTCGGTGGTACTGCTCGATGAGATTGAGAAGGCCGACCCTTCGGTGTTCGACATGCTGCTGGGCGTGCTCGACGAGGGCCGGCTGCGCGACAGCCAAGGCCGCATCACCGACTTTCGCGGCTCGCTGATCGTCATGACCACGAATCTGGGTGTGCGCCAGGGGTCGGCGGCCGGATTTGCCCCTGAATCCGAAGTGGGTGATGCCACTCACGAGATTCGCCAGTTCTTCCGGCCTGAGTTCTTCAACCGCATCGACCGGCTGGTGCATTTCGCGCCGCTCGGGGCTGAATCGATCGCCTCGATCGCGCAGCACGAGCTGCAGGCGTTGGCCGAACGCGAAGGGCTCAAACGACGCCGATTGGCACTGCGTTTCTCGCCAGAGTTGGTGGGCTTTGTGGCACGTGCCGGGTTCAGCCCGAGATACGGGGCCCGCCCGCTTCAGCGAGCGGTCGAGCACCATGTGGTGGCAGCTGTAGGCCGCGCCCTGTTGGGCGATGTTCGCGATGGCGCTCTCATCGAGCTGGATTTTGTCGACGGCACGGTGCAGGTGCGGGTGTCGGACGGTTCTGTGTCGCCGCCGCGCGGCCCATGAGGGGCATCCGGGAGCTGAGATGACAACGATTCCTCCACGGCGCGCCATCGACGCGGCCCGGGCCTTTGCCATGGCCGCCCATGGCGATCAGCGGTACGGCTCGCATCCTTATGTGGTTCATCTGGAGGCGGTGGCGGCGATTGCCGCGCCTTTTGGCGAGACCGCGCAGGTGGTGGCCTATCTGCACGACACGGTGGAAGACACGGCGGTGTCGCTCGATGAGGTGCATGCACAGTTCGGCGAGTTGGTGGCGGGTTGCGTCGCTTTGCTGACGGATGTTCCGGGCGAGACCCGTCAGATCCGCAAAGCCATGACCTACGCGAAGCTCGCCGCGGTCGACGGCGAACTCGAACTGGCCTTGGTGGTGAAGGTGGCCGATCGGCTGGCCAATGTGCGGGCCTGCGTGGCCGATGCACACGAGCGCTTGCTGCGCGTCTACGCCGGCGAGCACGCGGCGTTCAAGTCGGCAGCCTACCGGTCAGGCCTGTGCGACGCGTTGTGGGCCGAGCTGGACACGCTGCTCAGCTGAGGGCGCGAGAGGCTTGCGCTGATGTCCGCGCGCCCCGCGCAGTGCCGCGTCAACTTTGCCGTGGTCGCAGGCCCCGCGCCCACAGCACCTCGGCCACCTGCACCGCATTGAGGGCGGCGCCCTTGCGCAGGTTGTCGGCGCTGACGAAAAGCGCCAGGCCGTGGGGCACGGTGGGGTCGCGTCGCACACGGCCCACGAACACTGGGTCGCGGCCGGTGGCGGCCAGAGGGTTGGGAACGTCGGTCAGCACGACGCCGGGCGCCCGCTGCAACAGCTCGGTGGCGGCTTCGGGGGAGAGGGGCCTCTCGAACTCCGCATTGATCGAGACCGAGTGGCCGGTGAACACCGGCACGCGCACGCAGGTGCCGCTCACCGGCAGATCGGGGATGCCGAGGATCTTGCGGCTCTCGTCCCGCAGCTTGATTTCTTCCTCGGTGTAGCCGTCTTCGACGATGCGGTAGTTGTAGGGCACCACATTGAAGGCGATCGGCACCTTCCACTTCGTCGGTGCCGGAAACGCTACGCCATTGCCGTCGAGCACCAGGGCCTCGGCCTCGGCGGTGACGGCGGCGGCTTGCGACAACAGCTCTTGCACGCCGGCCACACCGCCGCCGGAGACGGCCTGGTAGGTGCTCACCACCAGGCGCTTCAGGCCCGCCGCATCGTGCAGCGGCTTCAAGGCCGGCATCGCGGCCATGGTGGTGCAGTTCGGGTTGGCGACGATGCCCTTGGGGATGTGGTTCAGGTCGTGCGGGTTCACCTCGGCCACCACCAACGGCACCTGGTCGTCCATGCGCCAGGCCGACGAGTTGTCGATGACGATCGCGCCGGCCTGCGCCACCCGCGGCGCGAGTTGCAGCGAGGTCTCGCCGCCGGCTGAGAAGAAGACGATGTCCAGCCCTTCGTAGCGGGCGGTCTGTGCTTCTTCGACCACCAGGCGGTGGCCGCACCAGTCGATGGTGTGGCCGGCAGATCGGGCCGACGCGAAAAGCCGCAACGTGCGGATCGGAAAGGGCTGGGTGGCCAGGCAGGCCCGCATCATCTCGCCGACCAGGCCAGTCGCGCCGACGATGCCGATGTTCAAGCCGTCAGGATGGACAGCGGACGTGCTGCTCATGGGGTGCTCATTTCGACGAAAGTGGGCCGGGGATGGTAGCTGGCGCTGCCGTCAAGGTTTGATCAAGCTTGTCTCGGGGCGACTGCCTACGATGTACAGCACTCGTGGGCCCCGGGTGCCAGACACCCCTGTCGTGCGGATGTGCGGCGGTGCGCGAGTTCGATTCTTGGCCGTTCGTTTCGAAAGTGATTCACATGCTTCGCACCTTTGCCCTCAGCTGCATGGCCGCCGTGGCCGCCGTGTCCGCCTTGGCGAGCGCTTCACCCGCTGTGGCGGGCGAGCCGGACCCCCTGCACCAGCGGACCGGCTTCGACAACGGCCTGAGTGCCGGCTGGCTGTACCAACGGCAAGTGCCTGGCGTGATGTGGGTCGACAAGTTCCTCGGCCAGGATGCGCCCGCCATTCACCACGTGCAGGGTTTCGCCACCGGCTCGATGATGTTCCAGCGCCGCGCCAGCTGGCTGCAGCCCTTGAAGTCGGGGCAGCCCGTGCGCATCCAGCTCGACACGAAGGCGCGCCTGGTCAACTACCTGGGGGCGCCTACTCGGCGTGAGCTGGTGGTCGAGCTGCGTGATTACGACAACCCGCCTGTCGATCATCCGTACGCCTCGGTGTGGACGATCGTGGGCTACCTCGATGCGAAGGCCCTGCCCGGCTGGCGTACGTGGTCGGTGACGATCGCCGATCCCGCTTCCCTCACCTTGCCCGAAGGCTGGGGCGGCTACGGTGCCGAAGACAAAAAGGGCCGGCCCTACCTGCCGCCCGACCGCACGTTCGCCGATGTGCTGGCCGGCGTCGACGAGATCGCGATCACCACCTACCAGCCCGGCTACCTGTACGGCAGCGACCATGATTTCGATGTGCTGTACGACAACATCGAGATCGGCGTCGTCGCCCCATGATCACCGGTTGGGGTTGAGGGCGTCCCGGCGCCTGGCTCGGGCCGGCAGGGCATCGTGACGATGCGCGGCCGTGCCCGAGATGGCGGCGAACTCAGGCGGAGCGTTTGCCGTCGGGCCCGAGGATGGCCAGGTCGATGAACTGCGAGGCCACGTACGGCGCTTGCGGGCCGTAGCCGAGCACGAATTCGCCGAGGTCCAGACGGCGCATGCTGGCCAAGGCGGCGCGCAGGCGGTCACGCCGGAACTCGCCGTTCGTGCGGCGCAGGCCTTCGATCAGCACCTGGCCGTTCACCCAGCCTTCGAAGCTGGTGCTGCCGATCATGGCTTCGGCACCTGCCGCGCGCATGGCGGCCTGGTAGTTGCGCACGGCGGCCAGGCGGCCGCTGCTTGCATCGGGCAGCACCTGGGTGAGCGCGACGCCCTTGGCGGCGCGGCCCAGCTTGGGCAACTCTGAGGCCAGCACCGACACTGACAAACCAGCCACCGGTGTGTTCGGAGACAGCGTACGCAGCGGCTGCAAGAAGGCCGTGTTGGCGGTGCCGGTGGTGCCGAGCACCACCGCGCTCGGCTTGATGGCCTGCACCTTGCGCGCGAGTTCTTCGCCGTTGCTGCCGTCAACCGCCAGCGCGAACTTGCCGGCCAGCTCGGCGCCCTTGGCGACAGTGGCGGCTTCTGCGTCGGCCAACACTTCCTGGCCGAACGGGTTGTCCAGGTAAACGAAGGCGAGGCTGTGCAGGCCCCACGACAGCAGCTGCTGCATCAGGCGCTCGATCTCGTCGCGGTAGCTCGCGCGGACGTGGAACACGTTCTTCAGGCCCGGCTTGCGCAACGAGGCGGCACCTGTCACCGGCCCGACCAAGGGCACCTCGGCCTTCTCCACCATCGGCAGGATCGCCGCGGTGTTGCCGGTGCCCATCGATGAGACCAGCGCGAACACCTGCTGCTCTTCGAGCAGCTTGCGGGTGTTTTCCACCGTGCGCGCGGGGACGTAGCCATCGTCCAGGCTCACCAGCTTGAGCTGGCGGCCGCTGATGCCGCCGCTGCTGTTGATCGCCTTGAAGGCGGCGTTCAAGCCTGCGGTGTGCGCCACACCCGCGCCGGCCAGCGGGCCCGACATGGCCAGGCTGCTGCCGATCAACAACTGCGATGCGGTGACGCCGGGTTCGGCGTGGGCCATGCTGGTGGTCATCGGCAACGCTGCGGCGCATGCGCCGCGGACCCCCCATGCCAATGCTTCTCGTCTTTTCATACTGCCTCTGCTTCTCTGCTCGTGACGGATCGGTACTGCGAATTCGCGGGCCCGATGAGACCCGCGCTGGACGTTACCCGCGCGTTGCGCGGCGTCACACGCGAGTTGACCCGAGCCGATGGCAACCGGATGTTTCTCATGTAGCCAATCATGGAGGATGTCCACCAATTCGTCGTTAGCCCACCACAGGTTTTGCTCACGATGTCGCCTTGGAGACAGGTGGGGCGCGGGTTCTACCGAGGTAGCGTGCGAGGCGTGGGATCAGCGGGGCGGGCCGGCGGCATGCGCGATGAGCGCACCGTGTTCAAGCGGTTGGGCCCGGCCCGTCAGCATCTGGCCAGCGCGGCGTGGGGGCGCGAGATCGATAACGTCGCGAGGGCCTGAACCCGGGTGCATGCGTCCGCATCAGAATCGTCGACATGGCCCGCACATCGACACCTCACGCGCGTCCCTTGGCGCTCGACGAAATGCTGGCGCAGCTTCGTGCTCAGGCGCGGCCCGAGGCCTTGGCGGGCATGGCGGCCTTCGGCATGGCCACGCAGGCGCGCTTGGGTTGGTCGGTGCCCGCGCTGCGGCAGTTGGGCCGGCAGATCGGCCGCCAGCATGAACTGGCGATCGCGCTGGCGGCCAGCGGCATCCCGGATGCGCAGATCCTGGCGTCGCTCGTCGTCGAGCCGGCACGGCTCACCGTGGCCGAGATGGACACCTGGGTGGCCGCGCTGGCCGCATGGGACACCTGCGACCAGGCCTGCATCAATGCTTTCTCCCGATCGCCGCTGGCCTGGGGCCGCGTGCCCGTGTGGGCGGCGCGCACGGCAGAGTTCGAGCGCCGCGCGGGGTTCGCGCTGATCGCGGCTCTGGCGGTGCACGACAAGGCGGCGATCGACGAACGCTTCATCGCGCTGCTGCCCTTGATCGAAGAGCACGCTGGCGATGAACGCAACTTCGTCAAGAAGGCCGTGAGTTGGGCGCTGCGGCAGATCGGCAAGCGCAACGCGGTGCTGCGCCTGCACGCACTGGCCTGCGCCGAGCGCCTGCGCGCCCAGCCGGCCCGATCTGCACGATCGGCGCGATGGATTGGCGGCGATGCCTGGCGCGAGCTGAGCGCGACCGAGTGACACTCCCACCCTCAGCAACAGGAGCGACAACGATGATGCAACTTCGTGCGATGGCGCGGCGTGCCGTGCGGTCGGTGATGACGGCCGGCGCGACGGCCGCGTGGGCCGCGATGGCGATCAGCCCGGCGGCTGCCCATGCGGCCCCGGTGACCTACGAGATCGAGCCGGGCCACACCTACCCCAGCTTCGAGGCCGATCACCTGGGCGGCCTGTCGGTGTGGCGGGGCAAGTTCAACAAGACGGCGGGCCAAATCGTGATGGACAAGGCTGCTGGCACGGGCGGCGTCGACCTCATCGTCGAGATGGACAGTGTGGACTTCGGGCACGACCAGATGAACGCGGTGGCCCGCGGACCTCAGCTGTTCGAGGTCGACAAGTTCCCCCATGCCCGCTTCAAGGGCAACCTGGTGGATTTCACCGACGGGGCGCCCGGCAAAGTGGTGGGCGAGTTGACGCTGCACGGCGTGACCCGGCCGCTGACGCTGGAGATCCGGCAGTTCAAGTGCATGCCGCATCCGCTGTTCAAGCGCGAACTGTGCGGTGCTGACGCTCACGCGACTTTTCAGCGCGATGCCTTCGGCCTCGACGCCGGAAAGTCGTACGGCTTCAAGATGGATGTCACGTTGCGTATCCAGGTGGAGGCGATCGCGGCCGAATAATTCTCCAGCCAAGCGGGAGATCGCCTCAGGGTCTTTCGCAATGACAAGGGTTATCCGTCGACGGCACACTGTGGCCACCGGCAGCCGGGCGTTACCGCGCCTTCCCGCTGATGCCGGGCCACATCAATCTTCCTGACCCAGGAGGCTGTCATGTCGATTCCTTCGCGCCCCGAGGGCTGCGCGAGGCTGCTCGCCCTGTCGGGCGACATGCCCACCCCGACGATCGTCCTGATCGCCGCCATCGAGAGGACGCACCGTGTCTAGACGCGCTGTCGAATCCTCGGTCCCCCAACCCCCCGTGGTCGACGCGGCTGCCGCTCCCAAATCAGCTGCCTTGACGGCCTTGCGGCCCTCGGTCGCTGCCGCTACCGCCCCCACGCCGGCTTCTGCCACCGCCAGTGCGCCGCGCTATGAGCCCGGCCCTCTGCGCCTGCATGTGCCCGAGCCCACTGGGCGTCCCGGCCAGCAGACCGATTTCTCCTACCTGCGCCTGTCGGGCGCGGGCGAGGTGCCGCGCCCCCCGCTGGATGTGTCGCCGGCCGATACGGCGCCCCTGACCAGCGCCCTCGTGCGTGTGCTGAACGAACAGGGGCATGCGGTCGGCCCGTGGGCGCCGCAGGTGGAAGTCGAGGCCTTGCGCCGAGGCCTGCGCGCGATGATCAAGACACGGGCCTTCGATGCCCGCATGCTGATCGCGCAGCGGCAAAAAAAGATCTCGTTCTACATGCAGTGCCTGGGCGAAGAGGCGATCGCGATCGCCCACTCGCTGGCCCTGCATGAAGGCGACATGTGCTTCCCCACGTACCGCCAGCAGGGCTTGCTGCTCGCGCGCGACGACATCGACATGGTCGAGCTGATGTGCCAGCTGATGTCGAACGAGAAAGACCCGATCAAGGGCCGCCAACTGCCGGTGATGTATTCGTACAAGCGGGCCGGCTTCTTCTCGATCTCGGGCAACCTCGCCACGCAGTTCATCCAGGCGGTGGGCTGGGCCATGGCCTCGGCGATCAAGGGCGACACCAAGATCGCGTCGGGCTGGATCGGTGATGGCTCCACCGCCGAGAGCGACTTCCACACCGCCCTGACCTTCGCCCACGTCTACCGTGCGCCGGTGATCCTGAACGTGGTCAACAACCAGTGGGCGATTTCCACCTTCCAGGCGATCGCCGGTGGTGAGGCCAGCACCTTTGCCGCGCGTGGCGTGGGCTGCGGCATCGCGTCGCTGCGGGTCGATGGCAACGACTTCCTGGCCGTGCTGGCGGCTTCGCGCTGGGCGGCCGAGCGGGCACGCAACAACCTCGGCCCGACGATGATCGAGTGGATCACCTACCGGGCGGGTGCGCACTCGACCTCGGATGACCCGTCGCGCTATCGCCCCGCGGGGGACTGGCAATGCTTCCCCTTGGGAGACCCGATCGCGCGCCTGAAGCAGCACCTGATCCACCTTGGCGCCTGGAGCGACGCCGAACACGAGGCCACCCAGGCCGAGATGGAGGCGCAGGTGCTGGCCGCGCTGAAGGAGGCCGAGAAGTTCGGCACGCTGCACGACGGCCACATCGCACCGCTGCGCACGATGTTCGAAGACGTCTACAAAGACATGCCGCCGCACCTGGAAGCCCAGCTGCGCCAGGCCGAGAGGGGAGACTGATGCCTTCCATGACCATGATCCAGGCCCTGCGTTCCGCGATGGACGTGATGCTGGGCCGTGACGACGATGTCGTCATCTACGGGCAAGACGTGGGTTACTTCGGCGGCGTGTTTCGCTGCACCGAGGGCCTGCAGGCCAAGCACGGCCGCCACCGCGTGTTCGACGCGCCCATCAACGAAGGCGGCATCGTCGGCTCGGCCGTCGGCATGGCGGCCTACGGCCTGCGGCCGGTCGTCGAGGTGCAGTTCGCCGACTACATGTACCCGGCCTACGACCAGATCGTTTCCGAGGCGGCGCGGCTGCGCTACCGATCGGCCGGCGACTTCACCGCGCCGATCACCATCCGCATGCCCTGTGGCGGCGGCATCTACGGCGGCCAGACCCACAGCCAAAGCCCCGAGGCGCTGTTCACCCACGTCTGCGGTCTGCGCACGGTGATGCCGAGCACGCCGTACGACGCCAAGGGCTTGCTGATCGCCTCGATCGAGAACGACGACCCGGTGATCTTCCTGGAACCCAAGCGCCTGTACAACGGCCCGTTCGACGGCTACCCCGATCGACCGGTGGTGCCGTGGTCGGCCCACCCGGCCAGCGAGGTGCCGGACGGCCACTACACCGTGCCGCTGGACAAGGCCGCGGTGGTGCGTGAGGGCAGCGAACTGACCGTGCTCACCTACGGCACCATGGTCTTCGTGAGCGAGGCTGCGGCGAAGGAAAGTGGTGTCGATGCCGAGATCATCGACCTGCGCACGCTCTGGCCGCTCGACCTGGACACCATCGTCGCCTCGGTCAAGAAGACCGGCCGGTGCGTGGTGGTGCACGAGGCCACCCGCACCAGCGGCTTCGGTGCCGAGCTCGCGGCCCTGGTGCAGGAACACTGCTTCTACCACCTGGAGACGCCGATCGAACGTGTCACGGGCTGGGACACCCCCTACCCGCACGCGCAGGAATGGCACTACTTCGCCGGCCCGAGCCGGGTGAGCGCCGCCTTCAAGCGTGCGATGGAGGCATGACGATGAGCCCTGAAAAACTGCAGCACCCGCGGAGGTCCGAGTGACGGTGCACGTGATCAAGATGCCCGATCTGGGCGAAGGAATCGCCGAGTGCGAACTGGTGGCCTGGCATGTGAAGCCGGGCGACCTGGTCAAGGAAGACCAGGTCTTGGCCGACGTGATGACCGACAAGGCGACGGTGGAGATCCCGTCGTCGGTGGCCGGCCGCGTCGTCTCGCTGGGCGGCGAGGTGGGTGAGTCGCTCGCGGTGGGGGCCGACCTCATCCGCATCGAGCGCGACGGCAGCGCGCCCACCGCGGTGGTGGCTGCCGCGCCGGCCCCGGCACGCGCCCCCACCCCAGAGCCCGCAGAGTCCGCAGTGCCCGCAGAGCCTGCGATGGCCACCATGGCGACGCCGGCGCGTTCCGCGCCCCCTATGGCCGCGCCAAGGGCCGCTACGGCGCGTGCGCCGGTGGGCTACTCCAACGGCATGAGCGGCCCGAACGGGTCTGGCGTGGCGACCGGTCTTCTTCATGGCATGGCCCACGGCCGCGTGATCGCATCGCCCGCGTTGCGCGAGCGTGCCTGGTCGCTGGGGGTCGATCTGTCCCAGGTCGCGGCCACGGGGCCGGGCGGTCGCGTCATGCAGCGCGACCTGGAAGAGCACGTGGCCCGCCATGGTGCCCCTGGCCCGGTCAAACAGGCGCCGCCGCCGCCCGCACCGATGGCGGCACCGTTGGTCGTGCGCCCGCCGGTGGCCGCCGGTGAGGACGTGGTCGAGCAGGTGAAGTTCGTCGGCCTGCGCCGCAAGATCGCCCAGCGCATGCAGGAGGCCAAGCGACGCATCCCGCACTTCAGCTATGTCGAGGAGATCGACATGACCGAGCTGGAGTCACTGCGCGAGAGCCTCAATGGGCGCCATGGCAAGTCGCGCGGCAAGTTGACCGTGTTGCCTTTCCTGGCCCGCGCGATGGTCAATGCGCTGCGCGATTTTCCCGACCTCAACGCCAACTTCGACGACGAGACCGGCACGCTCACCCGTCACTCGGCGGTGCACATCGGCATCGCCACGCAGACCGATGCCGGGCTGATGGTGCCGGTGCTGCGCGATGCGCAGGCGCACGATCTGTGGTCGTTTGCCGCCGAAGTGCAGCGCCTGGCCGATGCCGCGCGCTCGGGCCGCATCGTGCGCGACGAGCTGAGCGGCTCGACGATCACGATCACCAGCCTGGGCAAGATCGGCGGCATCGTGACCACGCCGGTCATCAACATGCCCGAAGTGGCCATCGTCGGTGTGAACCGCATCGTCGAGCGGCCAGTCATCCGCCAGGGCGCGATCGTGCCGCGCCTGCTGATGAACCTGTCGTCATCGTTCGACCACCGGGTGGTCGACGGCGTGCAGGCGGCCGAGTTCGTGCAGGCGCTGCGCGAGATGCTGGAGCACCCGGCGGCGCTGTTCGTCGAGTGAGCGTTGCGCACGGGGCGCTGAGACTCCGGCGCTGACACCCCGCCGGCCCCGTGCGCGCCGAGCCCGAGGGGATCAGCCCCAGCCGAGGAACAGCGCGAGCCGGTAGACGGCGAAAGACGCGCACCAGGCGAGCACGAAGAGGCCGGCGGTGGCGGCGACGGGCAGTCGCCACCCGCCGGTTTCGCGTTTCAGCGCGGCCAGGGTGGCGATGCACTGCGGTGCGAAGACATACCAGGCCAGCAGCGACAGCGCGGTGGCTAGGCTCCACTGGCTGGCGATCAGCGGCGCCAGGGCCTGGGCGGTGTCGTCGCCGGTGGCCGACAAGGCGTAGACGGTGCCGAGCGCACTCACCGCCACCTCGCGTGCCGCCAAACCCGGTACCAGGGCGATGCAGATCTGCCAGTTGAAGCCGATCGGCTCGAACAGCGGTGCCATCGCGTGGCCGAGGCGGCCGGCCAGGCTGTGGTGGATGGCGGCCCCCGTGGCGCCGTCCGGTGGCGCAGGGAAGCTGGCCAGGAACCACAGCGCGATGCTGAGCACCAGGATGATGCCGCCCACCCGCTTGATGAAGATGGTGGCGCGCTGCCAAAGCCCGAGCGCCAGGTTGCGCGGCGAGGGCCAGTGGTAGGTCGGCAGCTCCATCATCAGCGGCCGCACCTGCCGCCCTGCGCGGGTGAAGCGCTTGAGCAGCCAGGCGATCACGCCAGCGCCGACGATGCCGGCCACGTACAAGCCGAACAGCACCAGCCCGCGCAGGCCGATGCCGCCGGCCAGCGTGCGCTCGGGGACGAATGCGCCGATCAGCAGGGCGTAGACCGGCAGCCGCGCCGAGCAGGTCATCAACGGCGCCAGCAGCATCGTGACGCGGCGGTCGCGCAGGTCCGTGATGCTGCGCGTGGCCATGATGCCGGGGATGGCGCAGGCGAAGCTCGACAGCAGCGGGATGAACGACCTTCCGCTCAAGCCGACGCGGCCCATCATTCGATCCAGCAGGAAGGCGGCCCGCGGCAGGTAGCCCGACTCTTCCAGGCTCAGGATGAAGAAGAACAGCACCAGGATCTGCGGCAGGAAGGCCAGCACCCCACCGGCGCCCGCGATCACGCCGTCGACCAGCAGGCTGCGCCACGCGCCTTCGGGCAGCCAGGCGGTGACCTGTTCGCCCACCCACGCCGTGCCAGCTTCGATCCACGCGGTGGGCGCCTCCGAGCCGAGGAACACCGCCTGGAACATCGCGAACAGCACCAGCGCCAGCAGCAGCGGCCCGGCCACGGGATGCAGCACCACCGCATCGATGCGGTCCGTGGCGGTGTGCGGCAGCAGCGTGTCCAGGTTCAACTGCTGCAGGATCTCGCGCACCGCGGCGTGGTCGCCCTCGGGGTGCTGCGCCGGGTCGGGGGTGGGGGCCGGCGCGCCCGCAGGCGGCGCGGTCCACGTCTCGGGGTGAGCCAGCAACTCACGCAGGGCGGCGTCTCCCTGCGGTGCCACCGCCACCGTGGGCACCACGGGCACGCCCAGGGCCCGCGCCAGGGCATCGGCGTCGATGCGCAGGCCGCGCTGCGTGGCCTGGTCGGTCATGTTCAGGGCCACCACGCAGCGCAGGCCCAGGCGCTTGACGCCCAGCACCAACCGCAGCGTGCGCCGCAGGTTGGTGGCATCGACCACGCACACCACCAGGTCCGGCCGCTTTTCGCCCCGCGCCTGGCCTTGCAGCACCTCGGTGGTGACGCGCTCATCCGGCGAGCGCGGGTGCAGGCTGTAGGTGCCCGGCAGGTCGAGCACCCTCAGAGATTTGCCATGGGCCGTGGTGTGACGGCCCTCCTTGCGCTCGACGGTGACGCCGGCATAGTTCGCCACCTTCTGGCGGCTGCCCGTCAGCCGGTTGAACAGGGCGGTCTTGCCGCAATTCGGGTTGCCCACCAGGGCGACCAAAGGCCCGCCGCGGTGAACGTGGACGACGGCCGTGTTCATGCCGCTTCCTGCGCCGCGGTGCCGTTGGCGATGGGCGTGGCCCGGTCGGCGACGGTGGGTGTCGAGGCGCCAGCGGGTAGGCGATCGGCCGAAGCCTCCCACTGCACCCGGATGCAGGCCGCTTCCGCGCGGCGCAGCGCGTAAGTCGACGCGCCGACCCGCACGCACAGCGGGTCACCCCCGGGCATGGCGCGAGACAGCAGCTGCAGCGGTTCGCCGGGCTCGAAGCCCAGGGTGGTCAGCCAGTCGCCCCAGTCGGCCAGCGCCGGCGGCACGCAGACTTCAAGCACCTGGGCCCGGTCGCCCGGGCGCAGATCGTCCAGCGAGGTGGAGAGCGGATGAGGAGCGCGCATGGGACGGCATGTTAATGCGAACCATTCTTATCCATATTGCGCTGGCGCAAATGCGCCCCGTCAATTTGATGGAAGATCCGACGCTTCCGCTACGTCTCCACCGTCGCACCGGCCCTGCCCATGTCTTCCGCGCCATCGTCGTCCCCCATCCCGCCCGACGAGTCGGCCTCGTGCGTCAGGGCGGTCGACGGGGTGCTGCACCGGCGTCAGCACGTGGGCCCGAAGCACCTGGGCGACCCAGCCCCCGACGAGGCTACGCTGCGCGAGCTGTTCGCCGCGGCGGCAGCCGCGCCGGACCACGGCCGCCTGCGGCCCTGGCGCTTCCTCGTGCTGGGGCCCGCCGCGCGTGAACGCCTGGCCCAGGCCTTTGCCGATGCGCTCATCGAACGCGATCCGGCCGCCACCGCCGAGCAGCAGGCCGACGCGCGGGCCAAGGCCTTTCGCGGGCCGGTGCTGATCGTCGCGATCGCCGATCTCCGCGCCGAAGAGCCCGACGTTCCCGAATTCGAGCGGCTGGTCTCGCTGGGGGCGGGCATCCAGAACCTGCTGCTGGCGGCCACCGCGCGAGGCTACGCGAGCGGGCTGTCCAGCGGGCGCGCCATGCGCAGCCGCGCGCTGCGAGACGCGCTGGCGCTGGCCGAGGGAGAGCACGCCGTCTGCTTCATCACGCTGGGCACTGCGTTGCGCGAGAAGCCGCCCCGGCCGAGACCCGCGGTCGACGAGTTCGTCCGCTGGATCTGATGGCCTTCAGTCGGGCATTTCCCCGAGGGCGCCGCCGCCCCGCGCGCTCTTAACATCTGCGCGGGTCGTGCAGGCTGGTTTCCGGTGCCGATTCCCGGCTGTTGCTCCCTGTCATCTCGTCGACACCGCGCCCTCCTAGCCTCCCGGCATTCCAACGGCTTGAACGAGGAGGATCCATGCGGAAAACTGCGATCGCCGGCATCGTGGCGGGCATCTTGGTGTCGTGCGCTCCGGCCTGGGCCCTGACCCCCGCCGAACTGGCCTTTCACCATGCCCCGGTGCACTACCAGGACAGTGACTCGAGCGACTACCCGTCCGACTACATCACCGCGTTCGACTACGACCACGATCCCATCACCACCAACAACTGGGACAACCGGGGCAATGGCCAGTGGCCGGCCACGGTGTACTACTCGGTGGTCGAGAGTTGCAGCCACCACTTCATCACCTACGCCTTCTACCACCCGCGTGACTGGTCGGACACGATCTTCGATCAGGAGCACGAGAACGACCTCGAAGGGGCGATCGTCGCCGTGCGCAAAGACGGTTCACCGCACGGCCGGCTTGAAGGCATGATCACCGTCTTCCACACCGATTTCTATTCGTTCACGCCTCCGGGCAGCCCCTACACCAAGGGGCACGAGACCATCGACGGCAAGGTCTCGTTCGAGATGGACAACGGCATCAGCCGCATGAAGACGGTGCAAGAGGCCAAGGGCCACGGGCTGAAGGCGTGGCCCTACACCTCGGATTTCAACGGCTCACCGAATCAGGACGGGATCGTCTACTACCCCACCTTGGGAGCGCCGACCTCTCCGGCCTCCGGCAACGACCGGCGGGTGTACTACCGGCTGGTGGACATCCACGCCCCTGGAGGCATGTTCGACCTGGCGATCAACGACGCCCTGCAGCCGCCCGCCCAGGCGCTCACCTACGCGAGCTGGGGCAGCTTCCGTGGCGACACCAGCGGTGATTGCGGCTCGGGCCTGAAATCATGCAGCACCAACTCGGCCAACGCGCCCTGGGGCTGGGACGACGGCAACGACGGTGCGAGCTACCGCGGCGAGTTCGCGCTCGACCCGGCGCACCTATTCGCCCACTACTTCGGCAACACCGCGCCCTTCAGCACGGTTTATCCGAACCACCCGTACCTCACCAAGCTGCGCGACGCGGGCTTCTACAGCGGTCACGCCCCCGCCGGGTTTCCGTCTCAGCTGGACTTGAACACCTTGTACGGCAAGCTGACGAACCGCTGCGAGTGAACGCCAAAGTACGCCGCCTACGCGTACTACGACGATGGCGGAGTCGAAGGTGCGACCGATGTGGGGGGCAAGACGACAACGTACGATGGCCTGGGCAGCTTGACCAAGGCCACGTATGCGCTGGACGTGGCGAGCCAGTACTTTTGTGACGGATCTGAGCAGCAGACACCGGCGGCGTTCAGTCATGCGCGGCTGACGCAGATCACTGACGAGTCGGGTAGCACCAAATACGGCAACGACGCCTATGGTCGTGTGCCGAGCAAGAAGCAAGTGACGGGTCAGCAAACCTTGAACGTGGGCTACACGTATGGGAGCTGCGGTGGCAGCCAACGGCAAGCTTCGGTCACCTTGCTCAAGCCGGAGTAGCTCTAGCGCAGTGTGATGCCAGCGTCCAGCGCCCCGGCCACCCGGTGTACTCGTGCCCGGTTGAGCAGCCGGCCATCCGTCGGAGAGGCAATCGCCTTAGGCTGCGCTGTGGTGTTCAGCACCACTTCGTCCAGTCTGCCGCACTTGATCACGCCGGCGCGGCTGGCCGCTTGGATGCTGTGCGCCAACGGCCACTCCCAGCCTTCTTCACCAATGCGCTGGCGCCAACGCACCAGGCTCGATGGCTTACACGGCAGTTCGTGGCGGAAGTACCGCTCGAGCCGAAGTGCAGTACGGGCTTTCGCACCAGCGTTCGACCATGTCCTCGTCGCTGAGCGGAATCGATATCGATTGGACCCGATTCCGGCAAACCCCACCATCGGCAATCGGCCACAAAGCCAGCATTCATGCGGGTTTCCGCCCTTCTTCAGCGCCGACTGGTGAGGCAATCGCCGAAGTACGATCCAAACTTGCGGACATTGCTGATCGCTTGTGAGCGTGCAGCAAAGGACAAAAAGCTGAGCGGAGCGCAGGGTTCGCGCGGGAATTGGCAAGTCGCGCAAGTGGAGTACTCGGTGTGCCGAGTAACAAGCCTGTGTTTGCGCCCATGGAGGTGACTTCACCAGCAATCAATCATGGCCCGTGTTCCGATCGGCCCCTATCGCCAGCCCGGCAATTTTGTATTGACCCAGCCTTGAACCGAATGCCTTCCCGACTGAAAGCTGCCGCTGCAGCCGTCGCAGCTGCTTGCTTGGCTGGAGCTTTGGCCTGGGCGGTGACAGCTGCTGCCTTGTCGTACCCCTACTTTCTTGAGTTTCAAAGAGGAGCAAATTTGAGCGCGACGTTGATGCGGCTGCTTGACGTGATCTGGCTCTTCGCACTGTTGCCCAGCACTTTGCTCGCGGCATTGCTTCTGACGCAGCGTCATGACGGCGGCACGATGATTTGCGGGGTGAGCATGGCTATTTGGTATCTCCTCGCAATTGCGGCGTTGTCCTGGATGAACACGGACATGGTCCCTTGGGATTGGTTGGCGGTCGTCAACATTTGGTCAAAGAGACTGCCAATGGCCTTGACGGTAGGCGCCGTGTTTGGCGCCACGTTTCGCAGTCGTTTGCGAGTGGCTTAGCGCGGGAAAAGTCGAAGAACTGGCACGGATCAGTTCGTCTGGCTGGACGTGCGATTGGAGTCGATCCGGCCGCGTAGAGGAGAACAATAGCGTCAATGTGGGGATGTCGTGATCGGGCGTTAGGCAAATGCGTCAACGCGGGATGGCGTTCCGAGGAGGCTCGAGGCCGAGCTGCGACTGAACTGCGGTAGTAGGCTCTCGTGATGGCGGTGCGTGCACGCGCCGGCAGAGGGTACGAGGCGATGGGTGGCGGCGCCGAGCGCCCGTGGGGCGGCCCCAGCCTCCGGACAACGAGATCAGGGCGGCAAAAGGTCGACCTCAGGCGGCCAATGTCTCCACATGCGCGTGGCGCGTGTAGAGGAAGTCGATCACCGCCTTTCGCGCGTGGACGTAGCCCGGGTCTTCGGCCAGTGCGACGCGGTCGCGCGGTCGGGGCAGGTCGACCTTCAGGATCTCGCCGATGGTGGCCGAAGGGCCGTTGGTCATCATCACGATGCGGTCGCTCAGCAGCACGGCCTCGTCCACATCGTGCGTCACCATCACCACCGTGCTGTGGGTGCGGGCCACGATCTTCAGCAGCTCGTCCTGCAGTTTGGCGCGGGTGAGCGCATCCAGTGCGCCGAAGGGCTCGTCCATCAGCAGCACCTTGGGCTCCATCGCCAAGGCGCGGGCGATGCCCACCCGCTGTTTCATGCCGCCGGACACTTCATGCGGCCGCTTGTGCATCGCATGCGACATGCCCACCAGCTCCAGCGCGGCTTCGGTGCGCAGCTTGAGCCGAGCCTTGTGCTCGCCACGGCCGAAGACACGCTCGACGGCGAGGTGGACGTTGTCGAAGCACGAGAGCCACGGCAGCAGCGAGTGGTTCTGGAAGACCACCGCCCGCTCGGGGCCGGGTGCTGCGATCTCGCGGTTGTCGCACAGCAGCGCGCCGCTGGTGGGGCGAAGCAACCCGGCGATGAGGTTCAGCAGCGTCGATTTGCCGCAGCCGGAGTGGCCGATCAGCGTGACGAACTCGCCGCGGCCCACCTTCAGGTGCACGTCGCGCAGGGCCTGGAATGGACCTTTGCGGGTCTGGAAGGTGATCTCGGCGGCGTGGATGTCGATGAAGGACGAGCTCATGGTGCGGGTCTCCTCACTCGAAGCTGAAGCGCCGGGCCAGCAGCATCAACGCCTGTTCGAGCAGCAGGCCGACGATGCCGATCACGAAGATGGCGATGATGATGTGCTGCACGTTCAGGTTGTTCCATTCGTCCCAGACCCAGAAGCCGATGCCGACACCGCCGGTGAGCATCTCGGCGGCGACGATCACCAACCACGCGGTGCCCACCGAGAGCCGAACGCCGGTGAGCATGTAGGGCAGCACCGAGGGCAGCAGGATGCGGGTGATGACCTTCCACTCCGACAGGTTCAGCACTTTGGCGACGTTGAGGTAGTCCTGCGGCACGCGCTGCACGCCGACGGCGGTGTTCACCACCATGGGCCAGATCGAGCAGATGAAGATCGTCCAGATCGCGGCGGGATTCGCGCTTTTGAACACCAGCAGCCCGATCGGCAGCCAGGCCAGCGGCGACACCGGCTTGAGCAGGCTGATCAGCGGGCTCACCATCCGGTTGGCGAACTCGAAGCGCCCGATGATGAAGCCCAGCGGGATGCCGACCACCGCAGCCAGCCCGAAGCCCAGGCCCACGCGCTGCAGCGAATTCAGGATGTTCCAGCCGATGCCCTGGTCGTTCGGCCCGTTGCGGTAGAACGGGTCGGCGAACAGCACCACGGCCGCATCGAAGGTGGCCCGGGGCGTCGGAAAGGCGCCACCCTTTTGGGTGAGCAACGCCCAGATGCCCACGAGCAGTGCAAGCCCGAAGACCGGCGGCAGCACGCGCATCCAGACGCCCCGCCAGTCGATCGATGGGCGAAGCGCCTTCGAAGCCGCTGGCGCTGGCGTTGGCGCTGGCGTTGGCGTTGGCGTTGGCTTTGGTGCCGGTGCTGAGGCGTTGATCGTCGACGTGCTCGCGGGCGTGCCGGCGAGGGTTCCGCTGGCCGGCTCGGCGGCCAGGCCCACGGGCGTATGGAAGACAGCGCTGACCATGGTGATCTCCTGGCGTGTGGCGCGTCAGGCGCGCACTTTGAAGCCGTCGGCGTAGCGGGCGGGGTCTTTGCCGTCCCACACCACGCCGTCGATCAACTTGGAGCTGCGCATCGGCTCTTTCGGCACGCTGATCTTGAGTGCGGACGCCGCCTGCTTGTAGAGGTCGATCTGGTTGATCTGCCTGGCCACACCGAGGTAGTCGGGGTGGTCTTTGATCAGGCCCCAGCGCTTGTGTTGCGTGAGGAACCACATGCCGTCTGACAGGTAGGGGAAGTTCACCGCGCCGTCGTTGAAGAACTTCATGTGGTTGGGGTCGTCCCACGTCTTGCCCAGGCCGTTCTGGTAGCGACCCAGGATGCGCTGGTTGATCGCATCGACGCCGGTGTTCACGTAGGCCTTGTCGGCCACGGTCTCGGCCATCTTCATCTTGTTCGACAGGCTCGCGTCGATCCAGCGGCTGGCCTCGAGCACCGCCATCACCACCGCGCGAGCCGTGTTGGGGTACTTCTTGACGAATTCGCCGGTGGTGCCCAGCACCTTCTCGGGGTGGTCGGGCCAGATGTCTTGCGTGGTCACGGCGGTGATGCCGATACCGTCCATGATGGCGCGGTGGCCCCAGGGCTCGCCGACGCAGTAGCCGTCCATGTTGCCCACGCGCATGTTGGCCACCATCTGCGGCGGCGGCACGGTGATCACCTTCGCATCCTTGAGCGGGTTCACGCCCACGCTGGCCAGCCAGTAGTAAAGCCACATCGCGTGGGTGCCCGTCGGGAAGGTCTGTGCGAAGGTGTAGTCGCGCTTGTCCTTGGCCATCAGCTTGGCCAGAGAACCACCGTCGGTGGCGCCCTGGTCGGCGAGCTTCTTCGACAGCGTGATGGCCTGGCCGTTGTTGTTCAGGGTCATCAGCACGGCCATGTCCTTCTTCGGGCCGCTGACGCCCAGGTGCACGCCGTAGATGAGGCCGTACAGCACATGGGCCATGTCCAGCTCACCATTGACGAGCTTGTCGCGCACGCCAGCCCACGAGGCTTCCTTCGTCGGCACGATCTTGATGCCGTACTTCTTGTCGAAGCCCAGCACCGCCGCCATCACCACCGAGGCGCAGTCGGTCAGCGGGATGAAGCCGATGCGCACTTCTTCCTTCTCCGGCTTGTCCGAGCCTTGCGCCCAGGCCTGGGTGGCAGGCAGCCCGGCCGCGCCGGCGGCGACGACGGAGGCCGCCTGCAGCACGCGGCGGCGTCCCAGATCGGTGGTGCAGGGGGAGGAAAGGGCAGCGGCGTGCATCGGCGGTCCTTGCGTCAAAGCGAAACGGCAAAAAAAGAGGCGCCCGTCGACATGGGCTTGAGGCCCAGCCGGCGGACGCCTTTGTCCAAAGAAACCTAGGAAGTCAGTGCAACCAGATCGTGCGGCTCTTCGTTGAGCCACGCTCCCAGCTACGCAATGGCCGTGCCAGGCTTTTTGCCTCGCATGGCAGGGCGGCGCGTGCCTCACGCACCAACCGCGGGGGCGTCGGGATTCCAGCTCGGTGCGCTGCACCAAACGCAGGCACGCGCCGCCCTGGAAAGACGCTCGATCTCTCAGCCCAGCAGGTCGGCCACGTCCAGCAGGCGACGCGCGATCTCGTGGATCGTCAGGCCCTGGTTCATGGCGGTCTTGCGCAAGCGCGCGTAGGCCTGCGGCTCGGCCAGCCCGTGGCGTTGCATCAGCAGTGCCTTGGCGCGGTCCACGACGACGCGCTCGGCCAACTGCCCTTTGGCCTTGGCCAACTCGCGGCGCAGGCCCTGCTCGTGCTCGAAGCGCGCGATGGCCACATCGATCACCGGCCGCACCCGTTCGGGCGCGAGTCCAGCCACCACGTAGGCCACCACCCCGGCGGCCACCGCCTCGCGCATGTGCGCCGGGTCGTGTTCTTCGGTGAACAGCACGATCGGGCGCGGCGCATCGCGGGTGGCCCACACCACGTGCTCGATCGCGTCGCGCGCGCCGCTTTCCGCGTCGACGATCAGCACGTCCGGCGCGAGCGCCGCGAGCTTGTCCGGCAGCAAGGCGTCGGCGCCCAGAACGCCGGCGATGGCGTAGCCGCCGTCGCGCAGGCCGTGCACGAGATCACGCAGGCGCAAGGCCTCGGCCCAGCCGTCCTGGTCGGCCAGGTCGGGCACATGGGCCGACAAGGTGATGACGGCCAGGCGGAGGTCGCGCGCACTCACGGCGGCAGCGGATGCAAGTTGTGCACCATGGCTGCCACCGCTCCCCTTTCCGCCCCCTTTTAATGGGGTGTCATGTCTCCAGCTTGCCCACCGAAATGATCGGGCCGGTGGGAGCGCCGGTCGGTGAGCCGCCCGCCGGCTCGACGCTGACTGCGAAGGCGGCGGTGTCGCGCAGCAATTCGGTGCGGATCACCTGGGTGGCACCCTGGCCGGCCACCAGGCCCAGCGAACGGGGGGCCCCCTGCCGCGGCACTGCCCACAGCTCGAGCGCCCGCTGGGGCCCAGGTGCGACTGCGTCCAGCGGCCGCAGCACGAGCCCCCGGCCGTCGGCCGAGACGCTGGCGACGAAGCGGGCGTTCTGCAGCGCCGCGCTGGCGGCGGCGTCTGACGGCGCCAGCACCACCAGCACCGGCGGCTGGGCCGCGGGCGGGATCGTCAGCGCCACGCCGAGCACCAACGCGGCCGCCGAGGCCAGGCCGGTGGCGGCGCGCCAGGGCATGACGGAATGCCACCAGCCGGATTTCGCCGGCGCGGCCCGGCTGGCCTGCCGTTCGGCGAACAGGCGGGCTTCGATGCCTTGCCACACCCGTGGCGAGGGGGCCACCGGCCGCACGCTGGTGGCCAGCGGCATCAAGGCGCCCTGCCAGCGCGCCACGGCGGCGCGCAAGGCGGGGTGCGCCGGCAGCAGGTTCTCGAAACGGCGGCGGGCCGGCCCCCGCAGGGTGCCCAGCACGTACTCGGCCGCCAGTCGGTCGGCGCGGGGGGCGCGAATGTAGTCCATCTCAGGCCCCCAGCGGATCGATGGCGCCGGCCCGCTCCAGGCAAGACCGCAACGCGATCAGCCCGCGGCGAACCCAGCTCTTGACCGTGCCCAGCGGCTGCCGCAGCTGTTCGGCCACCTCGGAGTGCGACAGCCCCTGGTAGAAGGCCAGGGCCAGCGTCTGCTGCTGCTCGCCGGTCAGGCCCCGCATGCACACGCCTACCGCGCGCGCCTGCACCGCCTGCCCCAGCAGCTCCATCGGCCCGGCGTCTTCACTGGCCAGGCCGTCGAGCACGTCGTCGTCCTCACCCTCTTCCAGGCCGGGCCGAACGGTCACCCACTGCGGCTCGGTCTGGCGCCGCCTGAGGCTGTCGATGGCGCGGTTGCGCGCGATGGAGGTCAGCCAGGTCATCGCTTGTGCGCGCTGGGCATCGAAGCTGCCGGCGGCGCTCCAGATCTTCACAAATATCTCCTGCAACAGGTCCTCGGCTTGGGCCCGGTCGGTATTGATACGGAGGATGACGCCCAGCAGATGCGCGGCGGTATGCTCATAAAGCGTGGCAAATGCCGCACGGTCGCCCAGCGACACGCGGGCCAGCAGTGCACCGAGTGCTTCGGCGCGCTGGGCGGAGGAAGAGGCTGAAGTGGCCATCGAACGGTTTTCCAAGCGGCGGAGCGTTGCCCCAACCTTGCCCATACGCCGGTGCCGCGGTTTTGGATTCATCCACCGGCCACGGGATAACCCGGTCCGTACAATCCGCGGCCACCATGCCCCGCCCGCAAGAATTCGTCCTCACCCTGGCTTGCCGAGACACCAAAGGCATCGTCCACAACGTGTCGGGCCTGCTGTACCAGGCCGGCTGCAACATCATCGATTCCCAGCAGTTCGGTGATCTGCAGGGTGAAGACGCCACCGGCTTCTTCTTCATGCGGGTGCACTTCGAGGCACCCGATCACCTGGCCGAGGTGGCCACGCTGGACAAGCTGTTTGGCCATGTGCGCCAACAGTTCGGCATGACGGCCACCTTCCACGCCGTGGACCAGCGGCCGCGCGTTCTGCTGATGGTGAGCCAGCACGGCCACTGCCTGAACGACCTGCTGTTCCGTTGGAAGAATGGCCAACTGGCGATCGACATCCCCGCGGTGGTGTCTAACCACCGCACCCACCAGGCCCTGGTCGAGAGCTACGGACTGCCCTTCCACCACCTGCCGCTGGCGACCGGCTCGGATGCCGCGGCCAAGCGCGCGCAGGAACAACAAATCGAGGCCCTGATCGACGCCGAGCGGGTGGATCTGGTGGTGCTGGCGCGCTACATGCAGATCCTGAGCGCACCCTTCTGCGAGCGGTTGTCTGGGCGGGCGATCAACATTCACCACAGCTTTCTGCCCAGCTTCAAGGGGGCCAAGCCGTACTACCAGGCGCATGCCCGCGGCGTGAAGCTGATCGGTGCCACGGCCCACTATGTGACCGCCGACCTCGACGAGGGCCCGATCATCGAGCAGGACGTGGCCCGGGTCGACCACTCGCTGTCTGCCGAAGACTTGACGGCGGTCGGGCGGGATGTCGAATGCGTGGTGCTGGCGCGGGCCGTGCGCTGGCACGTCGAGCGTCGTGTGCTGATGAACGGCCACAAGACGGTGGTCTTCCGCTGATGCCCCACGTACCCAAAGCCGCATTGCTGGCCTCGCCCGACGACGTCGAGAACCAGTTCTACGAGGCGTTGCGCGAAGCCGACCTCGACAAGCTGATGGCCGTCTGGGCCGATGACGAGGAAGTCATCTGCGTCCACCCGGGCGGGCCCCGGCTGGTGGGGCCGGTGGCGGTGCGAGCGGCCTTCGAGGCGGTGTTCGCCAATGGGCCGGTGCATGTGCAGGCCGAGAAGGTCCGTCGCGTGCACACCCTGAGCGCGGCGATGCACAGCGTTGTCGAGCGGGTGGCGCTGGCGACGCCCGAGGGCACCCGCACCGGTTGGGTGATGGCCTCCAACGTCTACATCAAGACGGCGCACGGCTGGCGCATGGTGGCGCACCATGCCAGCCCGGGCACGGCCCAAGAGCCACCGGAGCTCGTCGACAGCCCGTCGGTCCTGCATTGACCCCGGGCCAGCGATGCGGGGTTGGGGCGGCTGAGGGGCACTGTCGGGATGTTGGGTGAGTTTCGTGCGCCGCGCTGGTTGCCTGGCGGGCATTTGCAGACCATCTGGCCGGCCTTGTATGGCCGCCGCGTCGTCGGCCCGCACCCGATTTACCAGCGTGAACGCTGGAACACGCCGGACGGCGATTTCATCGATGTCGACTTCCGCCTCGCCCGTCGGGCAGACGCCCCCTGGCTGGTGCTGTTCCACGGGCTCGAAGGCTCGTCGCGCAGCCACTACGCCGAGGCCTTTGCCGACGTGGCGCATGCGCTGGGCTGGAACTACGCGGTTCCCCATTTCCGCGGATGCTCTGGCGAGCTGAACCTCGCGCCGCGCGCCTATCACTCGGGTGACCACGAAGAGATCGGCTGGATGCTCGGGCGCCTGCGTGAGCGGGCCGGCCGCCCGCTGCATGCGGTGGGCGTGTCGCTGGGCGGCAATGCGCTGCTGCGCTGGGCCGAAGAGGCGGGCGACACCGCGACGGCGACCGTTCGCGCGGTGGCGGCCGTTTGTTCGCCGATCGACCTGGCCGCTGGCGGCCATGCCATCGGCCGGGGTTTCAACCGGCAGGTCTACACCCGCATGTTCCTGCGGTCGATGAAGCCGAAGGCGCTGGCCAAATGGGCGCAGCATCCGGGCCTGTTCGACCGCGACAAGCTGCTGGCGGTGCGCGACCTGTATGAGTTCGACAACCTCTTCACCGCGCCGCTGCATGGGTTTCGCAATACCGACGACTATTGGGCTCGCGCGTCTGCCAAACCCCACCTGGCCCGCATCCGGGTGCCCGCGCTGGTGCTGAATGCCCGCAACGATCCCTTCGTACCGGCGGCCAGCCTGCCGGGTGCGCGGGAGGTGGGCCCGTTCGTGACCCTGTGGCAGCCACCGCACGGCGGGCATGTGGGCTTCCCGGCGGGGCGGCTTCCCCCTGGCCACGTCCGAGCCATGCCGCAGGCGGTGGTCGACTGGTTAAGGTGTGCCCCCACGCCCCCTGCCGGGGGCTGCCCCCCGGGGGGGCTCGCGCGGCGGACCGGCTGAGCCGGATCCGCGCACGCCCTGCGAGGGCGGCGGCGCTGCGCGCGCCTTTGGGGGGCGCTGGTGTGATTTGGGAAGGGGTGGAATGGATGAGATCGTGAAGGCGGCGTTGGCGAAGTGGCCCAACGTGCCGCACTGTTACCACTGGCTGGCGCTGGATGCGCGGGGTGACTGGTACATGCGAGACGACCGCATCCAGGCGGCCGGGCCGTTTCCCCACCCCAAGGGCAGCCGGGTGCTGCACGACAAGCTGCAGGAATTCATCGGCCGCAACTACGAGGCGGACGAGTCGGGCTGCTGGTTTTTCCAGAACGGGCCGCAGCGTGTGTATGTCGAGCTGGAGGCCGCTCCGTGGGTCTGGCGGCTTCAGGGGCCGCCGGGGACGGCGCCTGCCGTCACCAGCCACACCGGCCGGCCGGCGGCCTTCCGCCAGGCCTGGCTCGACGAGAACGGCCGGTTGTTCCTGGCATGCGACCTGGGCTTCGGGCTGGTGCACACGCTCGACACCGCCATCGCGGCCGAGGCCATCGAGGCCGGGCAGTGGGCCCTCGAAGAGCTGCAGTTCGCGCAGATGCCGGCCCGCTTCGGCTATGTGCTGAGCCCGGGCGCGGCCCGTCAGCCGAAGCACTGAGCCCGTCCGGCCACGAAAAAGCCGCCCACAGGCGGCTGGTTTCATCGGCCCGGCGCGGGCTTACTGCGCGGCACTCGCGGCGGCGGCCGGAGCCTTGGGCTCGTCGAACTTGGCACCACCCTTGTTGGCCATGTAGACCACGGCGCGGGCGATTTCCAGGTCGGAGAAGTCGCCACCGCCCTGCGGGCCCATGTTGCCCTTGCCCTTCAGCGCCGAGTTCAGCAGCGCTTCGAAGCCGTTCTTGATGCGGGGGGCCCAGGCCGCTTCGTCACCGAACTTCGGTGCGCCGGCGGCGCCGGTGTTGTGGCAGGCCGAGCATTGGGCCTGGAAGACCTGTTCGCCGGTCTTCAAGGTGGCGGTGTCATTGACATCCTTCACCTCGACGGAGCTGACGGGGTGAATGCGGCGGGCCACGGCCTCGGCATCCAGGGCGCTCGTGCCGGCCGCCGGCTTCTCGCCGGTGGCGACGAACTGGGTCAGCATGATGATCACGACGATCGGCACCACGAACGAGGCCACCACGGCCCAGACCAGTTGCTTCGGCGTCTTGATCGGTCCTTCGTGCGGGCCGTCGTGAACGTGTTCTTCTGCGTGGCGTTGAGCGTCGCTCATGTATTCCTCGGTCGCTTAGGGTCGCGGTTACCGGTGGGCGAGGGTATCGCTCGAATCCGGTGGGCGGGTGGGCGGGCAGGGGCAGATCGTTGTTCGATGCGAGGCTGACGCAGCGCTCGGCACAACCGCCGAATTATAGCCAGCACCCCCATGCCGGCCGCTTGTTGCGCGAGACACCGAAAGTCGACTGCTAGAATCGCGTCTTCTTCCATGCATGGCGCCCGTAGCTCAGTGGATAGAGTACTGGCCTCCGAAGCCAGGGGCCGCTGGTTCGATCCCAGCCGGGCGCGCCATCGCCCCCTCTCCCTCCCCCCGTCATCCGTCGCGCTCTGCGCGACCGGCGTCTCGTTGACGCGCCTGGCGGCGGCCGCCATCGTGGTCGCCTCGATGTTGATGGCGGGTTGCTCCACCACCTCGTCCGGTTCGCGCGGCAGCAGGGCGCCCTCGGGCGCCGATGGGCCTCCGCTGCCCGGCAGTGGTGCGCCGGACGTGCGGGACGTGCCCGATGCCGAGCCCAAGCTGGAGCCCATCCGATCCGGTGGGCCCAACAAGCCGTATGAGGTGCTGGGCCAGAGCTACACGCCGATGACGAGCGACGAGCCCCTCGTGCAGAAGGGCCTGGCGTCGTGGTACGGCCGCCGCTTCCATGGCCGCCGCACGGCCAGTGGCGAGACCTACAACATGTACGCGATGACGGCCGCCCACAAGACGATGCCGATCCCCAGCTACGCCCGGGTGCGCAACCCGGCGAATGGCCGGGAAGTGATCGTGCGGGTCAATGATCGGGGGCCGTTTTCGCGCGACCGGGTTATCGACCTGTCCTATGCCGCGGCCGTGCGGCTGGGGGTGCAGAACGGCGTGGCCCCGGTCGAGGTCGAGCGCATCACCTACGAAGAGATCCGGGCCGGCCTCACCGGCCGCGGCCCGACGGTCGCCGCGGCGGCGGCCCCCACGCCCTCGGGGTCGCCACCCGCATCGCCGCCGCCGACGCCGCCAACCCCGTCTTTACCCAGCGCCCCATCTTCGCCGCCACTTTCGCCGCTTCCGATGGCCGCGGTGGAGCTGAGCCCGGCTGCTGCCGCGACGCCTTCGCTGCCGACCGCTTCCGGGGCGCCCCCGGTCGTAGGGGCGACGGCACCGCGCCCAGCGCCCGCGGGCGATGCCGTGGCTCCCGCCGAGTTGGTCGCGTCGGCTACCTCGACCCCGCCCACCGCGTCGGCCGCCCTGCTGCCGGTGCGCGAGGCCACCAAGACCGAGCGGGCCCACACCGCGGCGGCCAGCGGCTTCTGGCTGCAACTGGGCGCGTTCGGTCAGGGCAAGGGGGCTTACACCTTCCAGGAGCGCCTGACCCAGGAGCTGGATTGGCTGAGCCCTTTGCTGACGGTGTTCTCCGAAGGCGGGCTGTTTCGCCTGCAGGCCGGGCCCTACGCCACGCGCGACCAGGCGCGAGAGGCGGCTGAAAAGATCCGGGCTGCCCTGGCGCTGGTCCCCCTGATCGTCGAACGGCGCTGAGCGGCCGCCCGTAGCGGCGGCAACCGGCTGCGGCGACCGGCTGCTGCGATCGGTCGCTGCGGCTTGTCGCGCTTTGGTGCAGCCTGTCCGCACCGCCCTCGCGTGTGTCGCGCGGCACTGGTGCCGGGCGCTGGTGTGCGTAGAGTGCGTTCCATCGACGCATCCTGCGACACCGACCGACCTTTCCGGCCCGCCACATGAGCAGTTCCTTCCGCACCCCCAACGGCCTCTGGGCGCAGCGCTGGCAGCGCTTCAGCGCCGGAGCCGTCCGCGCGTTTCATGCCTATGGATCGTGGCTCGCCAGCATCAGCTGGTGGCGCTTCGGGTTGCTGTCGGTCCTGCTGCTGATCCTCACCAACATCCTGCAAAGCCTGCCGCCCTTCACCTGGACGTACACCGAGACGGTGGTCGATCATCCGGGCGGTTTGTCCATCCCGCTGCCGAAGCTGCCCAAGACGGCGGAGCCGCCCGAGCCGCCGGAAGCGCCCGCGGCCCCCAAGCGCCACAAGCTGCCGGGCGTCCACATCGAGAAGCCCGCGTCCGGTTCCGGCGATGGCGTCGACATCTCGATCGATCACCGTGGTGTGCGCATCAGCCCGCGCAGTGCGTCGTCCAAAGACGCCGAGGCGTCGGCCGAAGCGGCGGCGCAGGTGGCGGCCCAATCAGCCGCGCAATCGGCAGCGCAGGTGGCTGCCGAAGTTGGCGCCAAGGTCGCGGCAGAGGTCGCCGCCAAAGCAGCTGCGGAAGGGACGGCCCGCGCAGCGTCCGCGTTGGGCCAGGCTGCCTCCGCTGCGGCGTCGGCGCCCAAGGCGAGCCCGGGCTTCAGCGTGAAGATCAACGGCGAGCCGGTGGTCGAGATCAATGCCGACGACCATGATGTGCGCATCGCCGTGCCGCCCGGCGCCGACTCGGCCGAGGTGCGCGAAGCGATCGAAGAAGCCAAGCAGGCGGTGATCGACGCGATCGAAGAGGCCAAGCAGGCCCGTGACGATGCCGAGCAAGCCCGCGACGACATCGAAGAGGCCCTCAACATCGGCCCGCGTGTGTCGCACCGCACCGTCGAGTACGGCGAGAGCCTGCCGCAGCTGGCCTTTCTGTGGATCTTCCTGTCGGCCATCCTGAAGGCCACCTACAAGGCGCGCATCCAGGCCGAGCAGAAGGCGGCCGTGGCCACCGAGACGGCCGAGGCCGAGCAACTGCGCCGTCAGGTGGTCGAGGCCCGCATGGCCGCGATGCAGGCCCAGGTCGAGCCGCACTTCCTGTTCAACACCCTGGCCTCGATCGACCACCTGATCGAAACCGACCCGGCCCGTGCCAGCCAGATGCAGAAAAACCTGATCGCGCTGCTGCGCGCCAGCATGCCCACGATGCGTGACACCGCCGATGGTGGCCCGCGCGATCTGGGCCGCGAGATCGCGGTGGTTCGCCCCTACGTCGAGATCCTGAAGGTGCGGATGGAAGAACGGCTGGCGGCAACGATCGACGTGCCCGAGGGCCTGCTCTCGGCCGAGTTCCCCGCGATGATGATCCAGACGCTGGTCGAGAACGCCATCCGCCATGGCCTCGAGCCCAAGGCCGAAGGCGGCAGCCTGAGCGTGAAGGCCGAGATCGTGCACGGCAAGCTGCAGGTGACGGTGGCCGACACCGGCGTGGGCTTCGGCATGGGCGGCACCAGCGGCACGGGCGTGGGCCTGGCCAACATCCGCGAACGCCTGCAACTGCTGCACGGCGACAAGGCCACGCTGACCGTCTCGGCCAACCAGCCCAGCGGCACGGTCGTGACGATCACCGTGCCCTACCGCACCGTGAACGCACCGGGCGGCGAGGGCCAGAACGGCAGCCGCAACGCCTGACTTCGACTTGACGAGGAGACGAACGATGCAAGCAAGACCTTCCCCCTGGCGCTGGATCGGTTGGGCGCTGTTGATCGGTACGTTGTTGATCGCGCTGACGACCGCGATTTCGCTCACCGCGATGTTCAGCCACCTGCCACCGGACCTGCTGATCACCGTCGATGGCGAGCGCATCGAGCTGGGCGGCCTGGAAGCCGGGCATGTCTGGATGGTCTTCGGTGCGGTGGTGATGGTGATCGTCGTGGTGGTGATCGTCGTGCCGTTGGCGCTGCTGTTCGGTGTGGGCGTTCCGCTGCTGCTGGCGGCGCTGGGCGTGTTGGCCGCCTTGCTCTGCGCCGCGGTGGCGGTGGCCGTGCTGGGCTCGCCCGTCATCTTGCTGGGCCTGTTGCTGTGGTGGGCTGTGCGGCCGAAGAAGGTGCCCGCCCCCCCGGCGCCGCCGATGGCCCCCCCGCCCGTGCCGGTGATCGGCCAACACACCGACAATTCGACTCCGTTCGCGTGATCTGTGGGCCCACCTCCGGGCCCGCCGGCGCGCGGATCACCCGGAAGAGGAAGAGCCGATGACTGCACAAACCCCCGACATTCCCACCGGCGCGCCGCGGGCGGTGCTGGCCGACGATGAGCGACTGATGCGCGACCAGCTGCGCGCACGCCTGGCCGAAGCCTGGCCCGAGCTGGTGATCGTGGCGGAGGCGAAGAACGGCGCCGAAGCCGTCGAGCTGGTGGAGCAGCACCGCCCGGATGTGGTGTTCCTCGACATCCGGATGCCCGGCATGACCGGGGTCGAGGCCGCGCGGCAGATCGCGCAGATGGAGGTCGGTGAGGACGACGTGTTGCCGGAGATCGTGTTCATCACGGCCTACGACCAGTATGCCGTCGAGGCGTTCGAGCAAGGCGCCGCCGACTACATCCTGAAGCCGGCCGAGCGCGACCGGCTGAAACTCACCGTCGAGCGCATCGCCAAGCGGTTGGCTGCCAAGCGAGACGCCGCCGACGAACCCGGCCAAGACCCTTCGGCAGCCTCGGCCAGCGGGCTGCCGATTCAGCAGTTGCTGCACCGGCTGGCGGCGTCAGGCGGCACCAAGCCGGCTTACCTGAAGTGGATCCAGGCGACGGTCGGCCAATCGATCCAGATGATTCCGGTCGAGGAGGTGCTGTTCTTCATCAGCGACGAGAAGTACACCCGCGTGCAGACGCCACAGGTGGAAGCCCTGATCCGCAAGCCGATCAAGGAGCTGGTCGACGAGCTCGACCCCGAGCGCTTCTGGCAGATCCACCGCTCGACGCTGGTGGCGGTGAACGCGATCGCCGCGGTCACCCGCGATTTTCGTGGTCGCCAGATCGTGGCCGTGAAAGGCCACTCGCAGAAGCTCGAAGTCAGCCGCAGCTACACGCACCTGTTCAAGGGCATGTAAGGGGATGCCTGGGCGCCTCGCTTCGCGGGCGCCCCGAGCGATGATCAGGGCAACGACACTTCGAGCGTGTAGGTGCCGTTCTCGCCGATCAGGCCAGAGGCCCGTTTGACGCGGAGGTAGCGCTCTGCGGTGCTGCCCCCGCCGTTGGTCCAGGTCACCGAGTCGGCCAAGCCGAGCCCGCGGGTGCTGGTCTTGGTCACCGCGCCGGTGTTGCTCAGCATCTCCAGGTTGTAGTCGGAGCTGACGTTGCTGATCAGGCGGGCGGTGAGGGTCTTGCCCACGCCGACGCTCACCTTGAACACATCCATGTCGGTACCGCTGCCAATCGTGCCCTCGACCTTGACGGGGAAGCTCGCCAGCGTTTGCGGTTGCTGTCGGGTGTTGTTGGGCTCGGTCTCTGCGGTGTCGTCGGCGGCCGTCGCGCCGACAAAGACGGCGCGCACCGCCGCGTTCGCGTCGACGATGCCCTTGCCGCAGCCCACCGCACAGGCCTTGGGGAACGCGCGCGCGGTCGTCTTCAACAGCACCTCGATCTCGTCGGGCGTCAACGACGGATTGCGCGACAGCATCAGCGCGGCGACGCCCGCCACATGGGGCGTCGCCATCGAGGTGCCCTGGTAGTAGACGTAGCTGTCGTTGCCGGCGGTGCTGTAGCCATCGTTGAGCGTGGACAGCACGCCGTTGGCCGTGCCCGTGCTCTGGTCGCCGCCAGGGGCCGCCACATCGATCTTGGCGCCGTAGTTCGAGTACGAGGCCCGCGCGCCGGTGCGACCCACTGCCGCGACGGTCACGACATTCGCGCAGTTCGCAGGCGAGTGTTTCGAGGCGTCTTCGTTCGAATTGCCGGCCGCGACGATCACCACCGCGCCGTTCGAGCGGGCCTGGTTGATCGCGTTTTGCATCGTCGTCGGGCAGGCGGTCTTGCCCCCCAGCGACAAGTTCAGCACCTTGGCCGGCTGGCTCGGGGCGGAGACGCCGCCGACCGCGCTGCCCGAGGCCCACAACACGCCGTCCGCGATGTCCGAGAAGTAGCCACCGCCGCAACCGAGCACCCGCACCGGGAGAATCTTGGCGTTGTAGGCCACACCTGCGCCGCCTTCGCCGTTGTTGGTGACGGCCGCGATCGTGCCAGCCACGTGGGTGCCGTGCCAGCTGGAGTGTCCGCCGTTGCAGCCGTCGCCCGGGTCGTTGGCATCGCTGTCCCGCCCGTCACCGTCGTTGCCGGTGCTGCTGTTGCTGATGAAGTCGTAGCCCGACAGCAGGTTGTCGGCCAGGTCGACGTGGGCGCGCACGCCGGTGTCGATCACCGCCACCACCACGTCCGACCCGGTGGATACGTCCCAGGCACTGGGCAGGTTCAGGCCGCCCGCGGTCTCGTAGTAATGCCATTGGCTGCTGTAGAGCGGGTCGGTCGGCGTGGCGAAGGCCCGCGCGCGGTAGTCTGGCTCGGCGTAGAGCACGTTCGCATCGTCGGCCATGATCTGCCGTGCCACGGCCTGCAACTCGCGCACCGGAACCGATTTGTTCAGGTGCAGCACCTGAGCGCCCAATCCGTTGCGATGGACTTTGTGCGCCTGCAGGCCGGCCATCTGCAGCCGTTGCAGCGCCTGCGTGGTGGCGCGTGGCGCCGCGCTCAGCACGTTGCGGCGTCCGCTGTCACCCCGGTAGTGCACGATCAGCCGATCGGTCTGGTCCTGTACGGTCGTCTGCCGGGGGGCCCAGGTCGAGGTGTCAGGCTCGTCCGGCTCGGCCACCACCCGCTGCCAGCCGCTGACACTGCCGGCCTCGGCACGCGGCGCCACCAGCAGGGCGCCCGCGATCAGCACCGCTCCGGCGGCCAGCGGCCACGCCGGATGGGCCGTCAAGGCGCGGGAGGTGGCTCGTGGGGCGGGACGGGCGGCGGGTCTGACTCGCATCGAAGAGGCTCCGGCAGGGCAAAGCAAAAGACCCGGAGCGGGTGCCCCGGGTCTTCAGCGTTTCGACCAATTGGCCGGTGAAATGAGCGCTTTTCGGTGGATCGAGGGACGCAGGCGTGCGTTATTTGGCAATCACGCCCGCGGCCCCGGGGCCGCCCGGGGGCCTTCCAGCGCCTCTGGCTGCGGTGGGGCCTGCTCTGCCCGGCGGAGGGACGCGGCGATGAAGGCCTGCGCCAACCAATAGGTGCTCAAGATCCACACGCCGGCCATCGGCAGCGGTTGAGCGAACTTGTTGGTGGCCAGCGTGGCGTCGGACAGCATGAACAGCGCGCCCCCCACGGCCGCGCGGCCGGCCCACAACGCCGAGGGGGTGCCGCGCTGCTCCAGCCACACCGATGCCGCCTGGGCCGCCATGCAGGCCAGTGCCGCGACATAGACCAGCACGGGCAGCCGCAGGGGCGCCGGAACACTCGGCCACAGCTGAGAGAGCACGGCCGCCGCGATCAGCGCGTACGCCGCGAACGGCAGCGGCCGGGCCGCCAACCGGTGGCCCCGGGTGAAGGCCACGATGTAGGCCAGGTGGGCCAGCAGGAACGACACCAGCCCGGGCAGAAAGCCGCGCTCCGGCCACAACAGCGCCACATCGCCCACCAGAGAGAGCATCAGGCCGATGCGCAGCCAGTGGCGCCGGGCGCCTTCCGGCGGGCTGGGCCGCCCGCGCGGCCAGGCCCAGGCGATCAGCAGCAGCGTGGTCAGGGGCTTGCAGATGAACAGCAGCGCCGGCTGTGCCAGGGGTTCGGCGGCCATGGCCAGGCAGGCCGCGACGAAGGCGGCCGGCAGCAGCACGCGGGTGAAGGGCGAAGTCTCAGGCGGCATGCACAGGGGGCGGGCGGGGATGCCGCCGCACGTCAGGTGGTGTGGTCACAGGCACGGGGCCCGCCCGCACTGTGGCCAGCCCACCGCCCGCCGACCATCGGGGAAAGCCCCGCGGCGCGCTGGCGCGGTCTTACTGCACGTCTTCCGGGTTACGCTCGCCGCGCATCTCGGCCAGCAGGCGGCGTCGATCGCCTTCCAGCTCGCGCAGGCGCGACTGGATCACCGACACCTCGACGTAGTCGTCTGAGCGGGTCTCCTGCGCGATCTGGCGGGCGACACGCAGCCGGTCCACCGCGCCCAGCAGGTCGCCGTTGGCGTAGGCGGCTTCGGCGCCCGCGCGCAGCGAACGCAGGCGCAGGCCCAGCGGCTCGGCGCACTGGGCGAGTGTCTGCCAGGCCAGCGCATCGCGCTTGTGCTCGGCCACCCAGGTCTGCAGCGCTTCGGTGGCCTGGCGCAGCGCTTCGGGTGCGGCGCGGTCGCCCATGCGCTGGCGCGCCAGGGCCGCCTGGGCGCGCAGGATCATCACCGGGCGCGACCGGTCATTGGCCAGCGGCGCCAGGGCGTTCGTCAGGGCGGGCCCCCACTCGGCGGCCGCGCCCCCACGCTCGACGAGCATCGAGACCCGCAGCAGCGCGAACTGCCGCCGTGCCTCAGGCTCGTTGGCGAACGGGCCTCGGGCCAGCGCCTCGCCGGCGCTGATGGATTGCTCGGCCTGTGCAAAGTCTCTCAGCTGGATCGACGCCTGCGCCCCGGCATACAAGGTGGCCAGGCGGGGCAGGTCGGTTGCCGTGGACGGGGTGGCGGCCAGGCCCTGCAGACGCAGCAAGGCTTGATCGGTGCGATCCATCAGCGCCTTGGCGCGCGCTTGCATCAGGGTGTGAGGTACGGCCGACTTGACCGGTGCCGGCAGGCCGGCCTCACGCACCCGCAAGCGCGCATCGCTGATCCGCTCGATGGTCAGTGGGTGGGTGCGCAGATAGGGGTACTGGTTGCTGTCGTTCAGGCGCATCGCGCCGTCCATCTTCTCGAACATGCCCACCATGCCGGCGGGCGCGAAGCCGGCACTGCCCAACACCTCGATGCCAATGCGATCGGCCTCGCGTTCCATCTCGCGCGAGAAGTTCAATTGCCCTTGCACCATCGCCGCCTGGGTGCCCATGATCACGGCCTGCGCGGCGTCCGGGCTGGTCGAGCGGCTCGCCGCCAAGATGCCCAGGATCATCCCGGCCATCGTGGCCAGGCCTTGGCGCTGCGAGCTGATCGCACTGCGAGCGATGTGACGCTGCGTCACGTGCGACATCTCGTGCGCCAGCACCGAGGCCAGCTCGTCGCTGGTGGTGGTCAACGCGATGAGGCCGAGGTAGACACCGACGTAACCGCCCGGCAGCGCAAATGCATTCACCGGCCGCTCGCCGACGAGGAAGGGCTCCCAGGCAAAGGCCTTGTCCAGGTCGGGGTCGATCTCGCCGCGAGAGCGCGCCGCGGCCAGCAAGGGGTCGAAGATCGAGTGCAGATACTCGAGCAGCTCGGGGTCGTCCAGATACGCAGGGTCTCGGCGCACCTCGCGCATGATGCGGTCGCCCAGGCGGCGCTCGGCCAGGATGTCGAAATCCTCCGATACCGAATCACCCAGCGCGGGCAATTTCACCTGGGCCTGCGGGGCGGTGGCCGGCCAACTGCAGGCCAGAGCGGCGGCCATCGCGAGGGGCATCCAGCGCAGGGCGCCGGGCCGGGGGCGCTCGGCGCGCCGTGGCGAAAGGGTGTCAATCAAAGCGGCAAGGCCTCAAGCGAAGGGCAAGCCCGGTGGACCGGGCTGGGGGCCGAAGGTTCCGGCCTCCCCTCGCTATGATGACACCGCCCCACGGTGCCTCGTGTGTCTCGCCGGTTTACATGGCCGATACACCACCGCCCTGCCCGCGGCTCGCCGCCCGACGATCTCTGCCCGCCCGCCATGCCCGATTCGACTTCGCCCCTGACCCACTTCGACCAGCAGGGCCAGGCCCATATGGTGGACGTGGCCGCCAAGGCCGAGACGCACCGCATCGCCCGGGCCACCGGCAGCATCCGGATGCTGCCCGCCACGCTGGCGCTGATCGCCAGCGGCCAGGCCGGCAAAGGCGATGTGATCGGCATCGCCCGCATCGCGGCCATCCAGGCTGCCAAGCGCACGGCCGAGTTGATTCCGCTGTGCCACCCGCTGCCCTTGACGCGGGTGAGCGCCGACTTCACGCTGGACGAGGCGGCGAGTGCGGTGCACTGTATCGTCCAGGCCGAGACCGTCGGCAAGACCGGCGTCGAGATGGAAGCGCTGACGGCCGTGCAGATCGGCCTGCTGACCATCTATGACATGTGCAAGGCCGCCGACCGGGGCATGGTGATGACCGACGTGCGGCTGCTGGAGAAGCAAGGCGGGAAGTCGGGCCACTGGGTGTCGCCCGGCTGATGACGCCGCACGCGCCGCCTCGGCGCGTGGGAAGGTTCACATTGTGATCGTCACCAGTCGGTAATAGGGCCCGAATCACCCTGGAGTTGCGCCCTTCAGCGGCGTTGCCCCCTGCCGATACTGCAACGACGGCCCGCTTCGTGGCCGAGTCATCGTTGTGGTCCCCCAGGAGGGTTTGTTGTGACATTTCTTCGGAACCTGAAGATCGGCGCCAGGCTGGCCTTCGCTTTTGGCGCGTTGATCGTGCTGTTGCTCGCGATCTGCGGCTACAGCGCGGTCAGCGCCGGTGCGCTGGCGCGCGACCTGGAGGCGACGGCGACGATCGATCTCACCCGCGTTCAGCTGGCCTACCAGCTGGAGCAGCAGGCGGGCCTGATCGCCCGCGCCAGCCGCGAGCTGCTGCTGGTCGATGGCGCCGGCCAGATCAAGAAGCAACGCGAGCTGATCAAGAAGAGCCTGACCGACGCCGACACCACCTTCGCCAAGCTGGCCGAGCTGGGCGACGATGGCGAGTCGATGAAGGCGGTGCGCGAGGCGCGCGACCAATACAGCAAGGCGGTGGCCAAGTTCCTGGAGACGCTGGACGCCGGAAACCCCGACGATGCGCGCACGGCGCTGCTGATCGAGCTGCGCCCGGTGCAGGCTGCCTATGAAAAGGCGGTGGATGCCCTGACGGCGGTGATCGCCAACCAGGCCGAAGACCGTGCGGCCGGTGGCCAGAAGACCGCCCAGGCGACCAGCCTGGGCGCCATGGTGCTGGGTGCGGTGGGCGTGGTGCTCGCCGTGGGGGCCGCTTTGGCGATCGCGCGCTCGATCACCGGCCCTCTGGGCGAGGCGGTGTCGGCCGCCCAGGCGATCAAGGCCGGCGATCTGCGCAGCACCATCCATGCCGATGGGCAAGACGAAATCGCGACCTTGCTGCGCGCCATGCGCGACATGCAAGGCCACCTCACGCATGTGATCGAGGACGTGACCCGTGCCGCGCGCGACGTGGCCACCAGTTCGGACGAGATCGCCCACGGCAACGCTGACTTGTCGGCCCGCACCGAGCGCGCCTCGACCAACCTGCAGCAGACCGCCTCGGCGATGGAAGAGATCTCTGCCACCGTCGCCGGCTCGAGCGCCAAGTCGCGCGAGGCGACCGACGTGGCCAACCGCGCCCGCGCGGCGGTGATCGAAGGTGGCGAGTCGGTCGACAGCCTGGTGGGCACGATGAACCGCATCGCCGAATCGAGCAACCGCATCAAGGACATCATCGCGGTGATCGACGGCATCGCCTTCCAGACCAACATCCTGGCGCTGAATGCTGCCGTGGAGGCTGCGCGCGCTGGCGAGCAGGGGCGCGGTTTTGCGGTGGTGGCGGGTGAGGTGCGCTCGCTGGCCGCCCGGGCCTCGTCGGCCGCCAAGGAAATCAAGGGGCTGATCGACGACTCGGCCGAGAAGGTGGCCTTGGGCACCCAGACGGTGGCCGATGTCGGCCAACGCATCAAGGGCATCGTCGACGAGGTGGTGGGTGTGCGCCAGCTCATCGAAGAGGTCAGCGTCGCCAGCTCGCAGCAAGAAGCGGGCATCGGCTCCGTGAACACCAGTGTGGCCGACCTCGATCAGGCCACTCAACAAAACGCCGCCCTGGTCGAAGAACTGGCGGCAACCACCGAGTCCCTCAAATCCAACGCCTCGCGCCTGGTTGCCAGCGTCGAGTTCTTCCGCATTCCCGCCGCCGCCTGAGCTGAAAGCCGATCACCATGAACAAGTTCGCCACCTCGACCACCCCGTGGGCCCATCTGCTGGCCGCTTCCAGCCTGGTGCTGGCCGCTGCGCTGGCCGTCGCGCCGAACGTCGCCCGTGCCGACGGCACGCCGAAGGTCGTCAAGAAAGTGCCGCCGGAGTTCCCCGGCGAGGCCACCCGCAAGGGCATCACCGACGGCGTGCTCAAGGCCAAGCTGTCGATCGATGGCAACGGCGCGGTGACGGAAGTCGCCATCGTCGAGGCCACGCCGCCCAAGGCCAAGATCTTCAGCGATGCGGCCACCGCCGCGCTGAACCAGTGGAAGTTCGAAGCCACCGGCAAGGCCCAATCGTTCGAGCTGAAGCTGGTCTTCTCGCAGGAATAACCTCCTGCCAGGCCCGCTTGCCGGCGCCACCGTCACAATGATTGCCAGGCCACGACGGTATCGTCGTGGCCTGTGTCGCTTTCAAGCCAGTCGGTGTGGGCGTCGGGAGGATCGATGGCCGAACGGAATCTGTTGGTCACCGGCGCCAGCCGGGGCATCGGTGCCGCAGTCGCGGTGCGCGCCGCCGAAGCCGGCTGGGATGTGGCCGTGCATTGCCGGCACGAGCGCGATTCGGCCGAGCGGGTGGCCGCCGCGGTGCGCGCGCTCGGTCGGCGGGCGATCGTGGTGCAGGCGGATGTGGCCGATGAATCGCAGATCGTGGCCATGTTCGCGGCGGTCGACGCCGGCCTCGGGCGCCTGCATGGGCTGGTGAACAACGCCGGCGTGGTCGATGTGGCGGCCCGTGTCGAAGAGATGACGGCCGAGCGGCTGTCGCGCATGTGGGCCATCAACCTCAGCGGTTCGGTGCTGTGCGCGCGCGAAGCCATCCGGCGCATGGGGCGCTCGCACGGTGGGCCGGGCGGCGCGATCGTCAACCTCTCGTCGGCCGCGGCGCGGGTGGGCTCGCCGGGCCTGTACCTCGACTATTCGATGAGCAAAGCGGCGATCGACCACTTCACCACCGGTCTGGCCCGCGAGGTGGCGGCCGATGGCCTTCGCGTCAACGCGGTGCGCCCCGGCATCATCGATACCGACATCCACGCCACCAGTGGTCACGCCGGCCGGCTGGCGGCCGCCACCCCGCTGATCCCGATGGCGCGGCTGGGCACCGCCGACGAGGTGGCGCATGCCGTGGTCTGGCTGTTGTCCGATGCCGCCGCGTATGTGACGGGAGCATTGCTGGATGTGTCTGGTGGTCGCTGACCGGCCCTGCCTGTCCACCGTGGGCGCCTTCGGCGCGTTGGCACAGGCTGCACCTGCCAAGGCACGCGATTTGCTGCGACCCGGCTGCGGCCCCGGTCATCCAACCGAGGGATGGCTGGGCTGGTGCGCGCCGCTACCATGAAAACGCCATGAAGACCGAGCGCCGAATGATCACCCCCGATCGCCCGCAGACCCTGGGCGAAGAGATTGCCAACGCGATCAGCCACGGCCTGGGCTGCCTGTTGGCGATTGCCTCGCTGCCCATCCTGGTTTTCTACGCCGCCCAGCAGGGCACGGCCGTGAACGTGGTGGCGGCCAGCGTGTTCGCCGGCACCGCCATCCTGCTGTACCTCGTGTCAGCGCTGTACCACGCCATTCCGCCGGGCACTGCCAAGCATTGGCTGGGCCGGTTGGACCACGCCGCGATCTATCTCTTCATCGCCGGCAGCTACACCCCCTTTGCGCTCGGCGTGCTCAAGGGGGGCTGGGGCTGGACCTTGTTCGGCATCGTGTGGGCGGCGGCGGCGTTTGGTGTGACGATCAAACTGCTCGATCGGCTCAAGCACCCGCTGTGGTCGACGGCGCTGTATGTCGCGATGGGTTGGGTGGCGTTGGTGGCGGCCGGCCCCTTGATCGAGCGCATGCCCGCCACCGGCATCGCGTGGCTGGTGGCCGGTGGCCTGAGCTACACGCTCGGCGCGGTGGTGTTCCTGCTCGACCATCGGGTGCGCTATGCGCATTTCGTCTGGCACCTGTTCGTGCTGGGCGGCAGCGTGTGCCATTTCTTCGCCGCGCTCTGGTATGCGGTGCCCACCGCCGCGGCGGCAATGGCCTGACGGCAGCGATGCGAGCCGCGGCACGCCGGCTCAGCGCGCCTGCCCCAAGGGTTTCAAGTTGCCGCAGTCGGCCCCCAGCCATCGGCCGGCGTGGGTCATGTCGACCTTCTCCGGCTGGCCCTTCACCTGGGTCAGCACCGTCGAGCGGCCGGTGTACTCGGTGGGGCTGGTCATCGTGTACTCACCCTCGCCGCTGGTGGGCCTGTCGCCCGGGCAGTTGAAGCGGTAGCGCACCCGCCCGCCACTGCGCTCGACCACCTCCTGCGTGCAACGGCCTTGCTGCATCTGCGGCAGGTCACTGCGCTGGGCCTGCTCGGCGCTCACGCACACCCGCACGGTGTTGTTGCCGCCACCCATGCCGACGCCCTGCTTGGCCATCATGTCTTCGACCATCTTGCGCTGAGCCGGCGGCATGTTGGCCATCTGCTGCTGCACCTGGGCCATGCGCGCTTCCATCTGGCCGCTGGCCGTCTTCATCGTCATGGACTGTTCCCACAGCCCGGGTTGCAGGCGAAAGCCGGTCTCGGCATGCGCCGGGAGGGGCCCACCCATCACCAGCAAGGCCAGAGCGGCGGATGGCCACCCGAGCCCCGCCCCGGGGTGAAGGCGAGGCCACTGCGGCGCGATGTCGGAAGGTCTCATGGCGGTCGACACGAAAGCACGGTCCCATTGCCGTGGCAACGAGTGTGCGACGCGTCTGCGCGGGCGGCAAGCCCGCGCGCGGACATCGCCGCCGAGATCTAGATCAGGCCGCGGCGGCTTCTGCCGTGAAGTAGTAGGCCACGCGGCGCCGCGGCGAGAGGTAGTCGTGCTGCTCGGCGGTCAGCTGCTGCGGGCGCAGCGTGCGCAGGATCGAGGTCTCGGGCTCCTGCTCCAGGTCGACGACGATGGCCTGCGACTTGGGCACCAGCAGGTCGCACACGACGACCGTGGGTTTCAGTGGCCGCGAGCTGTTGACCGACAGCACCATGCCGAGCGCGCCATTGGACATCTCGACGATCGTGCCGGGCGGGTAGATCCCCATGCAGCGCACGAAAGTCATCAGGGCAGCGGCATCGAATCGCTCACGCCGTTGCCCGTACAGGGTCGACAGGGCTTCGTGGGGCGTCAGGGCTTGGGCCGGGTCGGGCGGGTTGCAGAGCTCGTCGAACTGGTCGGCGATCGCGGCCACCTGCGCGAGACGCGAGATCTGCGGGCCCTTGAGTCGGCTCGGGTAGCCGGTGCCGTCGGCATGCTCGTGGTGCTCGGCGATCACGCGACGGGCGTCCGGCGTCAGCCCCAGCTTCGCGATGGCATCTGCCGCCTTGGCGACGTGCTGCTGGTAAAGCGCACGCTCCGGCGCGGTCAGCTTGTCGCGCGCCTGCAGGATGCGGCTGGGCAGATCCTGCATCCCGATGTCGTGGAACATCGTGCCCACGCCCATATCGCGCATCGCCGCGGCCGGCAGCCGCAGGTCGCGGCCCAGCATCAACGCGAGCACCGTGACGTTCAGGGCGTGGTGGTACAGCCGTTGGCCCGCGTGCTGGTCGGCCATCAGGTGCACGGCGATGTCAGCGTCCACCAGCATCGAGTCGACCATCGAGCCGACGATCTGCGCGGCCTGGTCGCGCGCCTGGGCGGGGCGCGACCGCAGGTTCTGCTCCATCTCGCGGGCGGTGCGGCCAAAGGCGGCCAACTGATCCTGGCAGGCGGCGATGCGCGCCCGGTAGGCCTCGAGCCGTTGCTGGCGGCCCCGCTTGGCTTCGTAGGCGGCGCTGAGATCCGGGCGGCTGGCGGGCGACGCCGGTGAGGAAGGGATGGCGGGGTCGCCGGTGAGGGTTCCCGCCGGCAAGGGTTCGGTGTCGCTGCGCGAAGGCGAATAGCGCACGCGGTTCAGCCCCAACCCCTGGATGGTGGCGATCTGGTCCAGGGTGCGGATCTTGAAGTTCGAGAAGGCGAACGGGTGTTCCGTCCAGGTGAGATCGAGGTGGACATGCAGCCCGATGCACAACTGCGAGGGGGCGATGTAGACCGTGGCGTCGGCGATGTCGCGAGGGTTCACGCGTGCTGCTCCGGGGGCTCGAACATGTCAATCGGCAGGCGATCCATGGTGATCGAGAACGATGTGATGGATGGGATATCGGCCGGCGGGCGGCCCTCTGAAGTCGATTGCAACGGGCACGTTTCACGCGATCCGGGCTACAGATCACACCCGGTTGGGCCGAAAACCAAGGCCACGGAGCGCTGCCGACGGCGGCGCCCGCTCCAAGCCCTCATGCAAGCACCGATCCTCATCGTCGACGACTCGACCAGCTTTCGCACCGTGGCGCGCATGGCGCTGGAGCGAGCCGGCTACCGAGTCATCGAGGCGAACGACGGTGCTGCGGCACTGCGCCACCTGGAAGGGCCGGCGCTGCGCTGCATCATTTCAGACGTGAACATGCCGCACATGGACGGCGTCACCTTCGTCGAAACCGTGAAAACGCACGCCCGGCAGCGTTTCGTGCCCATCGTGATGTTTTCCACCGAAGCCAACCTCGGGAAGATGAACCGTTGCCGTGAGGCCGGTGTCCGGGCGTGGCTGTCCAAGCCCTTCCATTCCGATGTGCTGGTCGATGCGGTTCGCAAGCTGGCCGGCCCACCGGAAGCGCCCTTGAATGAGTCCACGCCATGAACCACGCTTCGCGAGTCGACTCTCGTTGGGGCCGGCTGTCCGCCGCCGTTGATGTGGCCACGCGCCGGCTCGAGCGCTGGCACCGCCCGGCGATGTGGTTGCTGCCCCTGGCCATGGTGGGCCTGGGTGCTGTCGGTGCGCCCTGGTGGGCCCAACTCCCGTTGGCTCTTGTGTGGGGGGGCTTGTACCGCGCTCACCTGCACCACGAACGCCACACGCAACAGGCCCTGGTCGACGCCCTGGTCGCCATGGAGCGCGGTGAATACGACGTGCGCATGGCGGCGGCCGCCTCGCCGGTCGTTTCGGCGGCATTCGATCGGATGACCGCCGCGGTACGGGGCCAGATCGGCCTGCTTGCCAAGGCCTCGAACAACGTGGTGCAGGCCGGCGACGACATGTCGATGTCGGCCCAGACGCTGGCCATCCGCACCGAAGAGCAGACGGCGGTGATCAGCCAGACCACCGTCGCCATCGACGACGTGCTGCAGGCGGTGCGCCACACCTCGGACATGGCCTCTGACGTCGACCGCACGGCGCAGTCGCTGGTGCAGCAGGCCGAGCACAGCCGCGAGATCGTGCAAGGTGCGGTCAATGCGATCGAGCGGATCCGGGAGAGCTCGACTCAGATGTCGGCCGCACTCGGCGTGATCGATCAGCTGACCTTCCAGACCAACATCCTCGCGCTGAACGCCGCCATCGAGGCGGCGCGGGCGGGCCCGGCAGGCCGCGGCTTCGTGGTGGTGGCCGGCGAGGTGCGGGCGCTGGCGGCGCGAACCGCGCAATCGGCGGCCGAGATCAAGGCCATCATCGAGCGTTCCAACAGCGAGGTGAGCCTCGGCGTGCAGGAGATCGGCTCGGTGCGCAGCTCGATCTCCCGCATCGGCGACGGCTTCCGCGACGTGTCGCGCCAGATGCGCGATGTGAGCCAGAGCAACCTCATCCAAAGCGGCGCCATCGGGTTGATCAGCCAGGGCCTGACCCAGCTGTCGAGCCTGACCGAAGCCAACACCCGGTTGGTGGTGGATTCGGTGGCCGCCTCCGAACGCCTGCGCGGCAGCGCGCAGGAGCTGTGCGGTCGCGTGGCCGCGCTGCATGCCGAAGAGGTGTCGGACGCGGCGGGCCTCAGCGTGCCCGCCCCCGGCGCACCCGAGACGGCGGCGGCCAACAGCTCCGAGCCGGCACCGGCGGCGCCAGCGCCCGCGCGCCCCGCTTCCGAGTCGATCGAGCCCGAAGGCATCGAGTTTTTCTGAGCCCGGGGCTGGTCAGCCCAGCGTGCGGGTGTCGATCCACTGGACACGCCCGGTGCGGCGTTGGACTTCGTCCATCAGGTGCTGGGTGCCCCCAGGGCCGTCGCCGCCGCTGCCGTTCCACAGGCACACGAACCGGGTCTTGTCGGGGCCCCAGGCGAGCGCCGTGTTCATCAGCCAGTCGTTGCAGCGCACATAGGCACTCTGGCCGCGCGGGCCAGGGCCGAGTTCGTCGGGCAGCACCCGGGGTGGATCGGCCAGGGCCGCTCGCACCGCAAACCAACGGTCGCGCCAGCGTGCCCCGTCGGTGCTGGGCAGGATGGACCGCTGGATGTAGTCCGGTTCGGCCTGCGGCAGCATCACCTGGCACCGCACGCCACGCGCCTGGGCTGCCTCCAGAAACAGCAGGTCGCCACCGGCCGCGCACTGGCACAGCGCCAGGTCGCGGGCATCGGCGCCCAGCTCATCCAGCGCGGCGCCGATCCGCCGCGCCGCTTCGCCTTCGTGCGCCGCGGGAAAGCGCGCTTGCGGCCGGCCCGGGGCATCGACCATGTGGCCCGAGAACAGCAGCACCTGCCGCGGCACAAAGGGCGGGGCCAGGCGCCGCAGCTCGCGCTCGATGATGTCGATGGCCTGCGAGGTCTCGGCGGGCTGGAACCCGAGGTCGCGCAGCAAGATGAGCGACTGCAGTGTCGAGTCGAGGGCGAACCCGTCACGGTCGGCGGCGGCCGCCGCCGAGCGGTAGTCGCGCGGCACGGCGGCAGCGTCGGCGCGCAGCAGGCTCAGCATCGCCTGTGAGGCGCGGGCCCAGTAGTCGCGCGGCGAGCGCGCCAAGGCGCTGCGCACGGCCCAGCGCACGCCGCCTTGCAGCGTGTCGGTATCGGCCGCCGAAACGTCACCCCCCAGGTGGGCACGCAGCACGGTGAGCATGTACGCGTTGAGGCCCGAGTAGTGGTGCGACGGGTTCGCCACAAAGGCCCTGAGGTAGGGCGCGATCGCGTCGCCGAGGCTGGCGTCTTCTGCCGCGGCCGCCTCTCTCAGCGCGCCGGCCGCCACGGTGCCGTGCGGGGCGGGCCGCCAGCGCGCAATCCAGCTGTCTTTCTCGACCCGGCCGGCCAGGGCCCAGCACTCGGCGTCGCCGGGATGGTCGGCCGTCAGGGCCTGCGTGCACTCGCGGGCTTCTTCGAAGCGGCCGAGCCGCCCGAGGCAGATGGCCTGCTTCTGGCGTGCCCGCAGGTCTTCGGGGTCGATCTCGAGCGCGGCATCGAACTGCTCGAGCGCCAGAGCGGCTTGATGCAGGGTCAGCAGCGAGTCGCCGGCTTCGCACTTGGCCTCGAGCGCCAGCGCACGCGTCGGGGTCTCCTGCGCCAGGGTCATGATGTCGCCCGGTCGGTTGCGCTGCCGTGCCACCTCCATGCGTTGCGACCACTCGCGGTAGGCGTCGCTGAATTCGTTGGCATCGGCCAGCAGCAGCCGGCGCCACTGTGGCTGCTGCAGGTGGGGCAGCAGGGCGTAGACCGGGCTGACCTTGCGCCGCGTCGAGGTGGCCAGCGTCTCGCGCACCATCGCGACCAGCCGGTCGCGATCGGCGGCCAGCTGCGTGGCGTCCGGCAGGCCGCCGGCCAGGTGGTAGCGCAGCTTGCGCTCGGTGTAGGTGTCGAAGGCCTTGGCACTGTCGGCCTCGCGGCCCCAGGCGGCGTCGGCGCCATACACCAGCACCACGCCACGGGCGCGCAGCGCATGGCGCACGCCCAGCTCGTACCAGACGTTCGCGTTGGGCAGCGTCAGGTCGGCGATCACCAGGTCGGCGACCAACAACTCCTGGAACATGTCGACGCGGATGTCGCCCGCGCGCATCTCTTCATCGGCGCGGAACACCTCGCAGCCGGCGTCTTCGAGCGCGGGGCGCAAAAGATCGTCCAGCACCCGGTTGAAATCGATCAGGCCGCCGTGGGGCCCCGGCTTGGCGCCGAAGGGCATCGCGATGAAGGCATGCGGCTTCATGGGCCCCTCCTCGGTCAGGCGGTGTCGGCGGCCGGATGGACCGGCCCGAGCCGTGCCACCAGTTCGTTCGTCAGCTCGCGCAGGCGGGTGGCTTGTGAGCTCGCAGCGGCCTGCTTGCGCGGGCTGACCTCGGTCATCGCCTGGGTGCGGCGCTGCCAGCGCCGCTCGGCTGCGCCGTCGGCCAGCGCAATCGAGGCCTGCCACATCGTCGCCGCGGCCCAGTAGCGGGCGCTGATGCTGGCGTCGGCACGGGCCGCGGCGGGCTCGGCCAGGGTCTGCGCGTCGCGCCACAGCCGCTGTGCGTTCACCCAGTCGGCCAGCGCATCGTCGTGGCGCTTGCTCTTCAGGTGCTGCGTGGCGCGCACCTGCAGCAGGTAGGCGAGGTGCGCGGCGTTGTAGTGGTCCACCTTCAGCACGTGGCTGCGCTCGAAGGCCGACAGCGCTTCGGCCAGATCGGCCGGATCATGGGCGCGATCCCAACGCCGTTGGTGGATCGCGGCCCACAGCGTCAGCGTGGCGGCGTCGTTGGTGGTGGCCGGTGACAGGGTCGCCAGCAGGTCGCGGGCGGCCTCCAGAGACTTCGCCACGCTGGGCCGGCGGTGTCGGTAGGTGGCCAGCGCCAGTTGCTGGGTGGCATGCGTGTCGCTGGGGCTGAAGCGTCGCACCTCGTCCCAGGCCTTGACCGCCGCGCCGTAGTCTTCGACCGCCATGGCCCGCTGGGCGCGATCGAGCCAGTCGCGCGCAGTGGGCGGTGGTTTCGGGGCCCGGGCGGGGCGGGTGCCACTGCCTACCGACGTGGGGTTCCCCGGTGCCTCGACCGGCGTCGGCGCCACCGGCGCGCTCACGCCGCGAGGCGGTTGCAGCAGCGGCAGCATCGTGTAGACGGGGCTGTCGGTGCGGGTGTCGGCCATCACCACCTTGATGCAGGCGGCCAGGTCGCGCTCGAAGCGCCGCGCCTCTTTCGCCCCCACATCGGGCCCGAGGTGCTCATAGCGCCGGATGACGATGTGGTTCACATCGAAGGGGCTCTTGAACTTCGACTCGGCCACGACGATCGTGGCGCGCGGCCGCAGGGCGTAGCGCACGCCCAGCTCGAAAGCCGCGTTCAGGTTGTTGGTCGACAGATCGGCTATGACCAGGTCGGCATTGAGCAACTGCTCGTACATCGGGATGTCGATCGTGCCGGCGTGGACGATCTCGTCCGCCCGCTGGCAGCGCAGCCCGGCGCGTTCGACGGCGGCTTTGATCACGTCGTACGAGGCGTCGAGGTCGAGCACCCGGCCGTCGGTGTAGTCGGTCTTCGAGCCGAAGCCCTGGACGACGAAGCACAAGGGTTTGTCGGTGGCGTTCTTCAAGCGCGTGGGAGGCGTCGCGATAGGTCGCCGATTCTGACCCGGGTCAGGGCCGGTTTCATCCGAGGGCGGCCCCGGGGGCGGGGCCTCGGCCCAACCCACTCTCAGCCCCTCAGCTCATCTGACGAACCCGCGCCAGTGATGGCGTTGCACCGATTGAGCCGCATAGGCCGTGCCCACCCGCTGGATCGCCGGAATGTGCTGCACCGAATCCATCACCTGCACCGCCTTCGCGTCGACATCGGCCAGCCCCAGGGCGTCCAGCCCCGCGCGGCTGGTGTCGGGGTCGTAGCGCAGGTAGCTGAACTGCTTGGCGCAGGTCGATGTGACCGCCTCGGCGTCGCGGCCCACGAGATCGCCCAGCTCATGGTCCAGCGGGCCGCCATGGCGGCAGTCGCCCACCACCCGGCAGGCCATGTCCCAGCCGGCGCTGGCCGCATTCATCAAGGCCCCGGGGATGTTCTTGGCATGGTCCAGCAGCCAGAGGTCGTCGGGATCCAGCCCAGGCCGCGCCTTCGGGGCGCCGCCGGTGCCGACCGAGACGATCAGCAATCGGTCGGCCCCGGTCGCCCAGTTCACCTGGTAGGGCCGGGCCGTGACCATCTTGAAGGCGAGGAAGGCCGGGTTGTTGTAGGTGGTGACGCCGCCGTCGACGAAAACGAACTGGTGCTCCTTCTCGCTCCCGGCGCCGATGGTGACGACTTCGGGCGGGAAGAAGGTGGGAGCGGCGGTGCTGGCGCGCACCAGTTGCCACAGCGGCAGGTGCAGGTTGCAGTCGGGCCGGTCGGGCTGGTTGTATTTGGCGCGCGGGTGGTTGCTCACCGGCCAGGGCGAATCGGTGGTGTGGTTGCGCAGCACCATCATCAGCAGCGTGCGCAGGCCGGTGTCACCCAGCGTGGCCGGCGGCTCGTCGGTCGCACGGCCGAGGGCCCGGTTCAATTCAGCCTTGAGCTTGGCGGCCAGCGGCTCGTCTTCGTAGCTGTATTTCAGGCGGCTCAGGATGCTGGCCTTGTGGAACATGTCCGGCCCGCTGTCGACATAGAAACGTCGGATCTGATCGACGCTCATGCCCGCCGAGATGCAGGCCGCGATGATCGCGCCCGTCGAGGTGCCGCAGCAGAAGTCGAACCAGTCGGCCAACACCAGATCGGGCCGGCCGGTCTCGTCACGCAGCTCGGCTTCCATCGCCGCGAGGATCTCGACGCTGATCAGGCCGAGGATGCCGCCCCCGTCACAGGCCAGGATCTTCTTCGGGCCTGGTGCGTCCAGGCGTTGCAGCAGGGTGTGGTGCATCGTGTCTCCATCCGGGGCAGCCCGTCAGCCTGCGCGGCGACGTGGCCCCTTGGAACCTGTCGCCATCGCGCAGACGTGTTGCAGCCGTTGCGCATCGTGTGCGATGGCCAGAGTGTCGGTGCTGGCGCGCGTCGATGCACGCGAATCGTGCCCGGGCGGTGAGGTGGTGGGGCGCCGTGAAGCGGCCACCCGTGCGGCCCGCAGCCCGTCAGGCGGTGATTTCAGCGTCTGCCGGCAGGGCGCGCAGCAGTTCGCTGGCAGCGGCGTCACCCAGCGGAGCCGCGAAGAGATAGCCTTGCCCACGGCGGCAGCCGAGCTGGCGCAGGGCATTCGCCTGCATCGGGGTCTCGATGCCTTCTGCGATCACGTCGGCGCCGATGGCCGCGCCGATCGCCACGATGGCACGGGCGATCGCGTCGCCGTGCGTCGTGCCGCCACCCAGCTTGCGCACGAAGGCCCGATCGATCTTCAGCGTGGTGATGGGGAAGCTGTCGAGGTAGGCGAGCGAGGAGTAGCCGGTGCCGAAGTCATCGATGGCGAGGCCGAAGCCGGCGTTGCGCAGCCGGCCCAGGCGGCCCAGCATCAAGTCGCTGCGGTCGACCAGCAGCGACTCGGTCAGCTCCAACTCCACGGCGCCGGCGGGCAGGCCGCTGTCGTCCAGCGCTTGAATCAGCCGGGCGATGGCGTCTTCGCTCGCCAATTGCCGTGCCGACAGGTTCACGCTCATCTGCAACTGCGGATGCAGACGGCGCCATTGCTGCAGCTGCGTACATGCTTCTCGCAGCACCCACTCGCCGATCGGCTCGATCGCCCCGCTGGCCTCGGCCAGGGGGATGAACTCCACCGGGCTGATGAGGCCCAGGGTCGGATGCCGCCAGCGCAGCAGGGCCTCGAAGCCGAAGACCACCGGAGCCGAGGCGCCAGTGGTCTGTTGGGCGGGCAGCAGCACCTGCGGCTGGTAGACGAGGATCATCTCGCCGCGCTGGTGCGCTCCGTCGATGGCCAGCTCCAGCGTCTGTCGTCGGCTCTGGGGCTCGCTGCCCCCCGCGTGGTACAGCCAGTAGCGGTTCTTGCCGCGTTCCTTGGCGTGGTACATCGCGCTGTCGGCATGCCGCATCATGCTGTCGCGGTCGTCGGCCGACTCGGGGAAGAGGCACGCGCCGATGCTGGCGGAGACCTGCGCATCGCGGTGCTCGGCCAGGCGGTAGCTGCGGGCCAGCTCTTCCACGAGCTTGGCGCAGACCGCCTCGACCTGTTCGATACGGCTGTCATCGTCGATGATGACAGCGAACTCGTCGCCGCCCAGTCGGCACACGCCATCGCTGCGGCGCAGGGTCTCGGTCAGCCGGCGCCCGACTTCCTTCAGCAGCTCGTCGCCGCGGTCGTGGCCGAGGGTGTCGTTGATCTGCTTGAAGCCATCGAGATCGATGTAGATCAGCGCGCAGCGGCCCTGCTCGCGGTCGGCCCGCTCGACGGCGGCGTCGATGCGCTCGAGGAAGTAGTGCCGGTTGTGCAGGCCGGTGACGGGGTCGAAGTAGGCCAGGTCGTTCAGCCTCACCTCGGCCTGGCGGCGCTGGTGCAACTCGTGGTTCAGCCGCTCGTCACGCTGTTGCAGCTGGCTCATCATCTGGTTGAAGCCGCTGGCCAGCGCATCCACTTCGCGGCTGCCGCTGGCCGAGGCGCGCAGCCCGAAGTCCTGCTCGCGGCTCACCCGTTCCGTCAGCTCGACCAATCGGTTCAGCGGCTCGGCCACCCGGGCGGCCACCCGCCGCCACAGCGGCACGGACAAGCCGAATGCGAGCCCGGCCAGCGCCAGGCTGACGACGATGGTGCCGGCCAGCGCCTGGTAGGTCGAGGCGAGCCCGACTTCCATGGCCACGGTGCCCACCACCTTGCCGTGCAGCAGGATCGGGCGGTACACCGCGGCACCGCACCATTGGAGATCCCAGGTGCGCAGGTCGGTGGGTTGCAGCACATGGCATTCGCCGCGGGCGTGCTCGGTGGTGTAGCTGCCCAGCGTGCGGCCGTCGGGCAGGAAGATGCGCGCCTGCTGCACATCGGGCGAAGCGGCCAATGAGGCGAGGATCTCGTTGGCCTCTTCATCGTTGCCGAAGGTGACCGCCGCCGCGCTGTTGCGGCCGATGATCTCGGCCTCGGTGGTCATGCTCGCTTCGAGCGACTGGCGGCGGTTCGCCGCTTCGTGCAGCACCATGCCGACGGCGAAAGCGGTCAGCACCAGGGCCGTGAGGGCCAGTCCCACCAGCGTGATCTGACGCTGGATCGATCGTCGACGAAGCTGGGAAAAGCGTGGCCTGCGCATGTCGCGTGGTGCGGGCGGCCGTTCAGAGCGCGCCGGCCACGTAGCTGGCCAGCTTGAGCATGCGGGCGCTGAAGTTCAGGTTGGCGCGGCGCGCCACCTTCAGGTTCACTTCAAAGCCCAAGCGTGCATCGCGCTTGTGGATCTCGATCATCACGCCCTTGTCGGCCAGGCCGTCGCCATCGGTCACCGTCAGCACGGGCGCCCCGGCCAGGCGAACGAGCACTTCATCGACCTGTGAGCGCTGGGAGTCGTCCACATACAGCGCATGACAGCCGGTGAGGCTGTCTTTCACACCGATGTGGCGCACGCCGATATGCAGGCCGCCGAGCACCGGCTTGCCTTCGAGCTTCTTCAGCTCTGCATCGAGCGGCGTGGTGCCGAGCACGCACAGGCGAAAGGGTTCGTCCGGCGGCACCGGCCATTGGGTGAACTGGATGAAGTTGAACAGGTACGCGGCCTTCAGTGCGCGCTCATCGATCTGGGCGGTGGCCGGGGTCACCGGAACGGCCAGCAGCAGCGCCATGAAGACGGCGAACGTCTCTCGGAACGCCCGTCGCAGACGGCAGGCGACGCGCAGCGGAGGGTTCATGCGACGCCCCACGTCAGAAACTGCCCGTGAGTTCGATCCACGCGGAGCGGCGGCGCCGATCCGTCAGCGGGTCGCGGAAGTAGCGGTCTGTCGATTCCTCGCGCTGGTTCGTGATGTTGCGCCAGCCGATGCGAAGGTCCAGATGGTCGACCAGCTTCTGCGACACGAGGGTGAGGTCGACCAGTTCGTGCGGGGGCATCCGCGCGTCGCCGATGTTGTCGAACGCGCCTGTCCGCCGGTAGGCCAGGCTCAGGCGCAGCGTCTCGCCCACCAGCGGGGCGGAGGCCTGCAGCTTGCTGACCGTGCGCGGCGAATACGGCAGCTCGGGCCCGATGTTGGCGGCGGCATGCTGCCAGGCCTGGCTGGCGCGCACGCGGAAACCGTGCCATTGCCACTCGGCCTCGAGCTCCACGCCATGGCCGTCGACATGCGTCACGCCCTCGGCCGGATTGAACAGGTGGCTGATGCGGTAGCGGTACACCGTGCCCAGCAGACGCAGGCCGTCCTGCCGGTACTCGGCGACCACTTCGTTGTTGGTGACACGCTCGTCCGAAACCTCGTTGTCCAAGCCGAACACCCGCTCTGACGTGGAGGCGAAGCGGGTGGCCCGGCCGTGCGACAGCTTCACCTGCCATTCGGGCGCCGGCAACCACACCACGGCCGCGCGCGGGCTCCAGGCGACATCGGAGTAGGTGCGCTTGTCGACCCGCAAGCCACCGGTGATGCGCCACTGCGGGCTCAGCGTGACTTCGTCTTCGCCCGAAAAGCCCACGCTGCGGCGCCGGTCGTCGTAGATGTAGCTGCGGCCGTCGTAGTCGAGATAGTCCGCGCGCAGCAGCGGGTCACGGCGCACGCGCGCCCCCAGCACGATGCGGTGATCTTGAAGGCCGTCGAAGCTGAACTGGCCGTCGAGCGACCACCAGGTGCCATCGTTGGCATTGCGGGCGTACCCGTATTGGGTGTCTTCGTCGCTGGTCCGATAGGCGTAGCGGCCGCCATTCAACCGGATCGAGGTGCGCCAGTGTTCGCCGGTCTCCCGGTCGTAGCCGAGCGAGAGCAGCTCGTTGCGGTCCAGGTAGCTGTAGTACCAGTACGGGCGGGCATCGGTGTAGACGCGGCGCTGGGCGCCCATGGCCTGGATGCTCAGCCCCTCGTAGCTGCCCTTGAAGAACAGATGGTGGTCGTGCCCGGTCGAGATGTCGAAGATGTCGCCGACTTCGGGCGACGGGATGCCGGAGTCGGCGTGCACCGTGGCCGAGAGCAGCCACTCGGCGCCGTTGGGCAGGCGTTGGCCGCCGGTCAGGCGGACGTAGCGGTCGTTCCAATCGCCCAGCAGGCCGCTGACCTGCAGCCCGGCGATGTCGCGGCCACGCTTGGTGACGACGTTGATGACACCGAGAAAGGCGTTGTTGCCGTACATCGCGGTGCCCCCGCCCGGGGCGTATTCGATGCGATCGATCAAGGCCACGTCGATCAAGGCGTCCGGGCCGAGATAGGGCTGGTCATACAGGTTGTCGACCGCGGGGATGCCGTCGATGAGCAGCAGCACCTTGCCGGCAAAGCTCATCGGGCCGCCGATGCCGCGCGCGCCGAGGAAGGTGTATTCGAGCGAGTGGGTGATGTGCATCCCCCGCATCTGGTCCAACACCTCGCCGAAGGTGCGCAGGCCCAGCGCGCGGATGTCTTCGGAGGTGAGGACCGACACGGCCGAGGCCGCATCCGTGATCTGCCGGGCGAACCGGGCGGCGCTGATCACTTCGGTTTCGAGCAGGCTTTCCAGTGGCAGTTCGGTCAGCTCTTCGGCGCCCGCGGCGGCGTGGGCCAGGCTGGCGAAGGCCATGCCGACGGCCAGGGCCACGGCCTGGGCCAAGGGGAGACGGCGGCGCACGATGGCGGCGAAGGCGTTGAGATGCATGAAACAGCCAGGGGCGTGCGTGCGCGGACGGACCGTGCACGATCAGGAGGATTGTCCCCAGCCATATCGACCGCGGTCCATCGAACTGAGGGGCCGCCGCCGCGTTGATCCGCCCCACCGTGACGGCGGTCACGCCGACTGTGGCCGCCGAGCCGCCCCCCAGCTGCAATGGCGCATGAAAAAGGCCGCGCCAGGATGGGGTGATTCCATCCCGGCGCGGCCGGTTGCCGGCCCGCCGCACGCGCCGGCAGGCTGGTCGATCAGGCGGGGATCAACGCACCCGGCCTTCCTTCCAGGCTTGCAGCAGGCGGACGTAGTCGATCGTCTCGCCCTGCGGCTTCTCGTTGGCCAGCTTCTTCCATGGCGCGCTGGTGTCGGACAGCCACTTGTCCGGCGAGCTCTTCGGGTTGAGCTTCGGTGCGCAGGTCGCCATGCCGGCCCGCTCCAGGCGCGCCAGCACGTCGTCCATTTCCTTGGCCAGGTTGTCCATCGCGCCCTGCGGGGTCTTCTCGCCGGTCACCGCCTGCGCCACGTTCTTCCACCACAGCTGCGCCAGCTTGGGGTAGTCGGGCACGTTGGTGCCGGTCGGCGTCCAGGCGACGCGCGCCGGGCTGCGGTAGAACTCGATCAGGCCGCCGTACTTGGCCGCGTTCTGCGTGAAGTAGTCGCTGCGGATGTCGGAGTCGCGGATGAAGGTCAGGCCGACGATGCTCTTCTTCAGCGAGGTCGTCTTCGCGGTGATGAACTGGGCGTACAGCCAGGCCGCGGCCGTGCGGTTGGCGTCGTGGCCGGAGAAGAAGGTCCACGAGCCGACGTCCTGGTAGCCGTTCTGCATGCCCTGCTTCCAGTACGGGCCGTTGGGGCCGGGCGCCATGCGCCACTTCGGCGTGCCGTCGGCGTTGACCACCGGCAGGCCCGGCTTGGTCATGTCGGCGGTGAAGGCCGTGTACCAGAAGATCTGCTGCGCGATCTGGCCCTGGGCCGGCACCGGGCCGGCTTCGCCGAAGGTCATGCCGGTGGCTTCCTTCGGCGCGTACTTCTTCATCCAGTCGACGTACTTGGTCAGCGCGTAGACGGCGGCTGGCGAGTTGGTGGCACCGCCACGCTCGACCGAGGCACCGACAGGCGCGCACTTCTTGTCGTCGACACGGATGCCCCATTCGTCGACGGGCACGCCGTTCGGGATGCCCTTGTCGGCCGTGCCGGCCATCGACAGCCAGGCGTCGGTGAAGCGCCAGCCGAGCGATGGATCCTTCTTGCCGTAGTCCATGTGGCCGTAGATCGGCTTGCCGTCGATCTGCTTGACCTCGTTGGTGAAGAAGTCGGCGATGTCTTCATAGGCCGACCAGTTCAGCGGCACGCCCAGGTCGTAGCCGTACTTGGTGCGGAACTGCCGCTGCAGGTCCTTGCGGGCGAACAGATCGGCGCGGAACCAGTACAGGTTGGCGAACTGCTGGTCGGGCAACTGGTAGAGCTTGCCGTCCGGGGCGGTGGTGAAGCTGCTGCCGATGAAGTCCTTCAGGTCCAGCCCGGGGTTGGTGAACTCCTTGCCCGCACCGGCCATGTAGTCGGTGAGGTTCATGATCTTGCCGTAGCGCCAGTGCGTGCCGATCAGGTCGGAGTCGCTGATCCAGCCGTCATAGATCGACTTGCCCGACTGCATGGAGGTCTGCAGTTTCTCGACCACGTCGCCTTCCTGGATCAGGTCGTGCTTGACGGTGATGCCGGTGATTTCGGCGAAGGCCTTGGCCAGCGTCTTGGATTCGTACTCGTGGGTGGTGATCGTTTCAGAGACGACCGAGATTTCCTTGACCCCCTTGGCCTTGAGCTTGGCGGCGGCATCGATGAACCACTTCATCTCGGCCAGCTGCTGGTCTTTGCTCAGTGTCGATGGCTGGAACTCGCTGTCGACCCACTTCTTCGCGGCGGCCTCGTCGGCCCAAGCCTGACCCGTCAGGGCGCAGGCGGCGGCCAGGGCGAGTGCGGTGTAGCGCACCTTCATCTGCTGTCTCCTCATTCACTGCTGCTTCCCCGTGTGCGGCGGGGTTACCACGGCCCCGGGGAAGCACCGGGCCGGATCCCTCGAAAACCGGAGCGGCGTCAGCCCTTGCGCATGATCAAGGCCAGCACCGCCATCGAGAGGGCGAAGCTGATCCACACGCTGGGCTCGCTGTCGAGCGAGAACTTCTCGGCGATCTTGCCGGCCAGGCCGACAAACGCCAGGTTGATGTAGGCGGCCGTCAGCAGGCCGATGAAGAGCCGGTCGCCCCGCGTGGTGGCGATCGGCAGCCAGCCCTTGCGCATCGTCGTGGGGCTCTTGATTTCCCACACGGTCATGCCAATCAGCATCAGCACGATGCAGGTGAAGAACACCGCCACCGGGGTGGTCCAGACCATCCAGTCAAACATGGCCCACCCCCGGAGCGCCTTCGGCGCTCCCCCTCAAGGGGGCGCCGCCAGCGGCCTGGCAGAGCCAGTTCCGCGGCGTCTGCTTGGTTCGGTTGATGCGTTGCATAGATTGCTTCCTTGATCGAAGGGCTACACCCGTCCCATCGCGAAGCCCTTCGCGATGTAGTGGCGCACGAACCAGATCACGATCGCACCGGGCACGATCGTCAACGTGCCGGCGGCGGCCAGCACGGCCCAGTCCATGCCGGAGGCGCTGACGGTGCGGGTCATCGTGGCGACGATCGGCTTGGCGTTCACGCTGGTCAGCGTGCGGGCCAGCAGCAGCTCGACCCACGAGAACATGAAGCAGAAGAAGGCCGCCACGCCCACGCCGGCCTTGATCAGCGGCAGGAAGATCGTCAAGAAGAAGCGCGGGAACGAGTAGCCGTCGATGTAGGCGGTCTCGTCGATTTCGCGTGGGATGCCGCTCATGAAGCCTTCGAGAATCCACACCGCCAGCGGCACGTTGAACAGCAGGTGCGCCAGCGCCACGGCGACGTGGGTGTCCATCAGGCCGATGGTGGTGTAGAGCTGGAAGAACGGCAGCAGGAACACCGCCGGCGGCGTCATCCGGTTGGTGAGCAGCCAGAAGAAGATGTGCTTGTCGCCCAGGAACGAGTAGCGGCTGAAGGCATACGCGGCCGGCAACGCGACGGTGATCGAGATCACCGTGTTGATCGCCACGTAGATCAGGCTGTTGATGTAGCCCGAGTACCAGCTTTCGTCGGTGAAGATGGTCTTGTAGTTGTCCCAGGTGAAGGCCTGCGGCCACAACGAGAAGCTGGAGAGGATCTCCTCGTTGGTCTTGAAGCTCATGTTGACCATCCAGTAGATGGGCAACAACGCAAACAGGATGTAGAGCGCCAGCAGAACGCTGCGCTTCTGGAACTTGCCTTCAGTCATGACGACCCCCTGCGCGTTGGGCGTGGCGAGGCGACCAGCGGATCATTCGGCGCCCCCTTCCTTGTCGGCGGTGCCCACGCGCTGCATCCAGTTGTAGAGCACGAAGCAGAACAGCAGGATGATCAGGAAGTAGATCAGCGAGAACGCTGCCGCCGGGCCGAGGTCGAACTGGCCGACCGCCTTCTGCGTGAGGTACTGCGACAGGAAAGTCGTCGCATTGCCGGGGCCCCCGCCCGTCAAGACGAACGGCTCGGTGTAGATCATGAAAGAGTCCATGAAGCGCAGCAGCACCGCGATCATCAACACACCGCGCATCTTCGGCAACTGAATGTAGCGAAAGACCGCAAACTTCGAAGCCCCATCGATGCGCGCCGCCTGGTAATAGGCATCCGGGATGGAGCGAAGGCCCGCGTAGCACAGCAGCGCCACCAGCGGCGTCCAGTGCCAAACGTCCATCAGCAGCACCGTGAGCCACGCTTGGGTGGCATCACCGGTGTAGCTGTACTCGATGCCCAGCTTTTGCAGCGCCGCGCCCATCAGGCCGATGTCGGCACGGCCGAAGATCTGCCAGATGGTGCCCACCACGTTCCACGGAATCAGCAACGACAGTGCCACGATCACCAGCGTGGCAGAGGCCTTCCAGCCCTGGGCGGGCATCGACAGTGCCAGCCCGATGCCCAGCGGAATCTCGACCGCCAGCACCGCGAGAGAGAACTTGAGCTGGTTCCACAAGGCGGCGTGCAGGTCTTCGTCACGCATCACCGAGGCGAACCACTCGGTGCCGACGAACACGCGCCGCTCGGGCGAGATGATGTCCTGCACCGAGTAGTTCACCACCGTCATCAGCGGCACGATGGCCGAGAAGGCGACGCACAGGAACACCGGCAGGATCAGGAACCAGGCTTTCTGGTTGACGGGTTTGGTCTGAACACTCATGGAGCCCCCTTGACACGAGGTGTCGTCCCCCCGAGGGGGAGCCATCGACTGCGGAGCGGCCGGGCGACGATCATTCGACCAACTCCTCATTCGCATAGAAACAGGTGTGGGCGCCCAGCACCTTCAACCGCACGCTCGCACCCGTCGCCGGGATGACGGCATCCGGCGCGAGCCGTGCCTTCAGCGTCTGCTTGCCTGCGCGGCAGGTCACCAGCACGTAGGTGCCGATGTCCTGCACCTGCACGACGGTGGCCGGCAGGCCGCGCGCGTCGTTGTTCGTCGCGATCGCGAGGTACTCGGGTCGGATGCCCAGCTGGAGCTCGCCGTCGGGCAGCACCCGGCCGGCATCACCCAGGGGCTGGCCGTTGACGACGAGCTGGCCGGCACGTGCCTGGACCGGCAGGAAGTTCATCCCGGGCGAGCCGATGAAATGGCCGACGAAGGTGTGGGCCGGCCGTTCGAACAGCGCATCGGCCGAGCCGACCTGCACCGCCTTGCCGCGCGTCATCACGACGACCTGGTCGGCGAAGGTGAGCGCCTCGACCTGGTCGTGCGTCACGTAGATCAGCGTGAGCTTGAGTTCGTGGTGGATCTGCTTGAGCTTGCGCCGCAGCTGCCACTTCAGGTGCGGGTCGATCACCGTCAACGGCTCGTCGAACAGCACCGCCGACACATCGGGCCGCACCAGGCCCCGGCCGAGCGAGATCTTCTGCTTCTGGTCGGCGGCGAGACCGGCGGCGCGCATGTTCAGCTGGTGGCTCATCTCCAGCATCTCGGCGATCTGGCCGACGCGCTGCTGGATGACGTTCTCGGGCACCTTGCGGTTCTTCAGCGGAAAGGCGAGGTTCTCGGCCACGGTCATCGTGTCGTAGATGACCGGGAACTGGAACACCTGGGCGATGTTGCGCGCCTGCGGGGTGGCGCGTGTCATGTCCTGCCCGTCGAACTTGACGGTGCCGTGCGACGGCACCAGCAGGCCCGACATGATGTTGAGCATGGTCGTCTTGCCGCAGCCCGAGGGGCCGAGCAGCGCGTAGGCGCCGCCGTCCACGAAGCTCATCTTCAGCGGCAGCAGCGCGTAGTCGCCATCCTCCTTCGGATTCGGCTTGTACGAGTGCGCGAGATCGAGGTCGATGCGGGCCATGTCAGTTCTTCCCTCGCTGCGGCGCCACCAGCAGACGGCCGCCCTGGTCAAAGACGTAAACCTGCGACGGGTTCAGGTGCAGCGTGATCGGCGCGCCCAGGCCGAAGTCGTGCACGCCGGTCAGCTGCGCGACCAGCTCGCCCACGGCGGTGGCCACGTGGACGAAGGTGTCCGAGCCTGAAATCTCGGCGAGCTCGACCTTGCCGGCGAGGGCGACATCACCCGGCCGCGCCTGCACGCGCAGTGCGCTGGCGCGTACGCCGATCGTCAAGGCGCGCGATGCGGCCGAAGGCAGCGGGATCTGCAGGTCCGGGCCTGCATTCATCTTCACCCCGATCGAAGCGGCTTCGCCCGCGATCAGGTTCATCGGCGGGTCGCTGAAAGCGCGCGCGACGCGGATGGACGACGGGGTATGGAAGACCTCGGCGGTCGGCCCGTACTGCAGCAGCTCGCCGGCATCCAGCACCGCGGTGTAGCCCCCCAGCAGCAGCGCTTCGGCCGGCTCGGTGGTGGCATAGACGACCGTCGAGTCGCCGGTCGCGAACAGCTGGGTCAGCTCTTCGCGCAGCTCTTCGCGCAGCTTGTAGTCGAGGTTGACCAGCGGCTCGTCCAGCAGCATCAGCGGGGCGGCCTTGGCCAGCGCGCGCGCCAGCGCCACCCGTTGCTGCTGCCCGCCCGACAGCGCGGCCGGCAGCCGATCGAGGAACATCTCGATGTGAAGCTTGGCGGCCAGCTCCCGCACGCGGCCGGCCACGTTCTTTTCGCCCCGCAGCTTCAGCGGCGAAGCGATGTTGTCGGCCACCGTCATCGACGGGTAGTTGATGAACTGCTGGTAGACCATCGCGACGTTGCGCTCGCGCACAGGCATGCCGGTCACGTCGCGCCCGTCCACGCTGACGCGCCCCGCGGTCGGCGTGTCCAGCCCGGCCATGATGCGCATCAGGCTCGTCTTGCCGGCCTGGGTGGCGCCCAGCAGCACGGTGACCGCGCCCGGGTGCGGCGCGATGCTCATGTCGTGCAGCCATGTCTCGGCGCCGACCTTCTTGCTGATGCCCTCCAGCGTCAGCTGCATGATGCGTTGTCTTTCATGGGTTGGTTCGTTTCAGGGGGCCAGCGTTTCGGCCGCGGTCGCCTGCGTGGCGGCGCGGTCCATCCAGGCACCCACGCGGGCGCGCTCGGCGGGCGTGTAGTGCAGGCCGAGCTTGCTGCGCCGCCACAGCACGTCGTCGCCCGTGAGCGCCCACTCGGTGCGCCGCAGGAACTCGAGTTCCGCTTCGTACAGGCCGGGGGCCACTTCCGCGCCCAGGTCTTCCAGGCTCTGCGCCTGGCCCAACAGCTCGCCGAGGCGGCCGCCGTAGGCGCGTGAGAGGCGGCGCACCAGCACGGTGGGCAGCCACGGATGTCGGGCGCCGACCGCATGCACCAGGCGCTCGAAATCGGTGTCCGGCTTCTGGGCCTTGCCGATCCAGGCCGAGAGGTCTCCGCCGGGCAGGAAGGCGCTGCGCGTCCAGGCTGGGCGGCGCTCGCCGAGCATCTGGCCCACCTCGTCGGCGGCATCTTCGGCGAGCTTGCGGAAGGTGGTGATCTTGCCGCCCCAGACGCTCAGCAGCGGGGCGCCCAGGCCGCCCCCGGCGTTGGCTTCCAGCAGGTAGTCGCGGGTCACCGCCGAAGGGTCGCCCGAATCGTCTTCCAGCAACGGGCGCACGCCGGCGTAGCTCCACACCACATCGGCGGGCCGCACCGGGCGGCGGAAGTAGCGGCTGGCCTGCTCGCACAGATAGGCCGTCTCGTCACCGCTGATGCGCGCGCCGGCCGGGTCGCCGTGCAGTTCGACATCGGTGGTGCCGATCAGTGTGAAGTCGCGCTCGTAAGGGATGGCGAAGATGATCCGCTTGTCCGGGTTCTGGAAGATGTAGGCGTGGTCGTGGGCGAAGCAGCGCGGCACGACGATGTGCGAGCCCTTCACCAGCCGCAGGCTCTTGGTGGCCAGCGCCTCGCCCCGAGCCGGCAAGGCGGTGCCGCGCAAAAACGATTCGGCCCAGGGGCCGGCGGCATTCACCAGGGCCTTGGCGGTGACCTGCTGCTCATGGCCGTCTTCTCGCTGCAGCGTGGCCAGCCAGTGGCTGTCGTGGCGCTCGGCGCGGGTCACCCGGGTGCGGGTCAGCAGCGTGGCGCCCTTGGCACGGGCATCGACCGCATTCAGCACCACCAGCCGCGCGTCGTCCACCCAGCCGTCGGAATAGACGAAGCCGCGGGTGAACTCGGGCTTCAGCGGCGCGCCGGTGGCGTGGGTGGTGAGATCGATGCCGCGCGAGCCGGGCAGCACTTCGCGGCGCGCCAGGTGGTCGTACAGGAAGATGCCCAGGCGGATCAGCCAGGCCGGTCGCATCGTCGGGTCGTGCGGCATCACGAAGCGCAGCGGCCACATGATGTGGGGCGCGCTCTTGAGCAGCACCTCGCGCTCTTGCAGGGCCTTGCGCACCAGAGAAAACTCGTAGTACTCGAGGTAGCGCAGCCCGCCGTGGATGAGCTTGGTCGACGACGACGAGGTGTGCGAGGCGAAATCGTCGGCTTCGGCCAGCAGCACGCGCCAACCTCGGCCCGCGAGATCGCGGGCGATGCCGCAGCCGTTGATGCCGCCGCCCACGACGAGCACGTCGCACGCCAGCGGCCCGGAGCCGGAGGCGTTGGCGGCGTGCGAGCTCACGCCGTGGGGTGCGTCGTTGAACAGGGTTGTCTCCTGAAGTCGTCTGGGGGCAGCGGGCCAGGCGCATGAAACGCGCTCAGCCCGTGTTCCTCTTTTTTCGTTTTACCGCACTCAATGTTCGTTTGCAAGTTCGTTTTAGTCGTTTTCCTTTCGGGTTTGCTCTTATTGGCCCTCCCCACGTGACCGGGACAATGTGCGGCATGACCCCCAATCCGCGCCAGTCCGAGCTGCTGGATGCCGTGCGCGCCGACGGTGTCGCCACCGTCGAGGCTCTGGCCGAACGATTCGGCGTGACGCTGCAGACCGTGCGGCGTGACGTGAAGCTGCTGGCCGAAGCCGGCCTGCTCGCCCGTTTTCATGGCGGTGTGCGGCTGCCCAGCTCGACCACCGAAAACATCGCCCATCGGCAGCGCGAGTCGCTGAATGCCGATGCGAAACAGCGCATCGCCAAGGCGGTGGCCGCGCGTGTGCCGAACGGCTGCTCCATCCTCATCAACCTGGGCACGACGACCGAGGCCGTGGCGCGCGAGCTGCTGCGCCACAAGGGCCTGCGCGTCATCACCAACAACCTCAACGTTGCCGCCATCCTGGCCGACAACGTCGACTGCGAAGTGATCGTGGCCGGCGGCGTGGTGCGCAACCGCGACCGCGGCATCGTCGGCGAGGCCGCGGTGGACTTCATCCGCCAGTTCCGCGTCGACATCGGCCTCATCGGCATCTCGGGCATCGAGGCCGATGGGTCACTGCGCGATTTCGACTACCGCGAGGTCAAGGTGTCGCGGGCCATCATCGAGCAATCACGCGAGGTGTGGCTGGCCGCCGACCACAGCAAATTCAACCGCCCGGCGATGGTGGAGCTGGCTCGCGTCGACCAGCTCGACCTGCTCTTCACCGACCAGACCCCTCCACCGCCTTTTCCCGCCCTGCTGGCCGAGGCCGGCGTGCAGCTGGAGTGCGTGCAACCATGACCTACATCCTCGCCCTCGACCAGGGCACTTCGAGTTCGCGTTCCATCGTGTTCGACGAGCGTGGCCGCATCGTCGCGATGGCGCAGCAAGAGTTCCGCCAGATCTATCCGCAACCGGGCTGGGTCGAGCACGATCCCGAAGAGATCTGGTCCACCCAGCTGGCCACGGCGCGACAGGCGCTGGCGAAGGCGGGCATCACCGCACGCGACGTCAAGGCGATCGGCATCACCAACCAGCGTGAGACCACGGTGGTGTGGAACCGGCGCACCGGCCAGCCGGTGCACAACGCCATCGTCTGGCAGGACCGCCGCGCCGAGCCGCTGTGCGCGCAGCTGCGGGAGCATGGTCTCGAGCCCCAGGTGCGCGAGACCACCGGCCTGATCATCGACGCCTACTTCTCCGGCACCAAGATCCGCTGGATCCTCGACCATGCCCCGGGTGCCCACATCGCGGCGGCGCAGGGCGAGCTGGCTTTTGGCACGGTCGACAGCTGGCTGCTGTGGAAACTCACGGGCGGTCGCGTCCACGCGACGGATGTCAGCAACGCGTCGCGGACGATGCTGTTCGATGTGCGCCACAACCGTTGGGACACCGGCCTGCTGGGGGCCTTGCACGTGCCCGAAAGCCTGCTGCCCCACGTGTACCCGAGCAGCCACGTGTTCGGCGAATCCGATGCCGATGTGCTGGGCGCGCCCATTCCCATTGCCGGTGTGGCGGGTGACCAGCAAAGCGCGTTGTTCGGCCAAGCCTGCTTCAAGGCCGGGTTGGCGAAGAACACCTACGGCACCGGCTGCTTCATGTTGATGCACGCTGGCGGCCATTTCCAGACGAGTGCGAACGGCCTCATCACCACCAGCGCCGCCCAGCCGACCACCACGCCTGAGTTCGCGTTGGAGGGCAGCGTGTTCATCGCAGGGGCGGTGGTGCAGTGGCTGCGCGACGGCCTGCACGCGATCAAGTCCAGCTCCGAGGTGCAGGCGCTGGCCGAGAGCGTGCCCGATTCCGGCGGCGTGATGTTCGTCCCGGCCTTCACCGGCCTCGGCGCGCCTTACTGGCAGCCGGATGCCCGGGGCACCATCGTCGGGCTCACCCGCGGCAGCAACGCGGCGCACATCGCGAGGGCGGCGCTCGAGAGCATCGCCTACCAGAGCGCGGCCCTGCTGCAGGCCATGGGCCGCGATCTGTCGGCCCCTCGCCCGGCGGGTACGACGGGCGGTGCCCCCGGAGGCGCCGGGGCGGCTCTGGAGCCGCCGAGCGCTCGGCCCGGGGCGACGATCGTCTTGGGTGGCGTGACCGAGCTGCGCGTGGATGGGGGCGCTTGCGTCAACAACCTGCTGATGCAGTTCCAGGCCGATCTGCTCGGCATCCCCGTGGTGCGGCCCCAAGTGATCGAAACCACCGCACTGGGGGCCGCCTACCTGGCGGGGCTGGCCACCGGGGTCTGGAAGAACCTCGACGAGCTGTCGGCCCAGTGGCAGGTCGAGCGCCGCTTCGAGCCGACGCTGCCACGCGACCGGGCCGAAGAACTGATGGCGCGCTGGGAGCGCGCCGTGCGGCAGGCCGTCGCGCCTTGATGCGCCCTCGGCGACGCGCGGCCCGGCAGCCGGCGTCGCCTGTGCCGGTCACTCGCCGGTGGCCGCACTCATCACGAAAGTGAACTTGTACTGGCAGTCGCAGGTGGCCGTTTCCTGCACCCAGAAGCTGTAGGTGCCCGCACCCAGCGGCGGCACGAAGCCCTTCGATCCCGACCCTTGGCCTATGGCCGGCAGGATGTCCTTGCCTTCGTCGGATGTGCCGTACAGCGCATAGCCCAGCAGATCCTCAGGCGAGCCGCCCACCGGTGGCACGGTGACCTGCTTGCCCTTCTGGATGCCGATGAATGACACGTTGATGCCGACCTGGGTTTCGGGCTCGAGGATGATCGCGCTCAGTTGCTGCCCGGCAGGGATCTTGATGGTGAAGTAGTCGCGGTCGGTGGTGCCGCTCTTCGTGCCGTACTTACCCGAGATCACGTTGTTGCCCAGCTTGAGCTTGACGGCCGTCGGCGTGGCGCCGCTGTTGGACAGATCGCCCGACTTCTTCTCCGAATAGCCAGCCGCCATGGCGCTGGTGCTGAACAGCGAAGCCGCCAGCCAGAAATACATTGCTCGCATGCCTTCATCTCCTGTGCTTGTGTGAGCTCGCGCCCGATGCGGCGCGGCCGAGAAGCTAGCAGCCGGGCGGCGCTGGCGATAGGCGGGTTCTAGGGGTGCATGTGATGCAACCTTTTGCCCGAAACCAGGCACGTGGCCCGCTCAGGTTTCCCCGCATTCCGTCGATTTCGCCGTACGGCCTTGGCCGGTGGCGCGCCAGCTTCCGCGTCTGCCGGGCAGCCCCTGCCGCCCAGGGGCATGGCCCAGGCGGCGAAATCGCGCATCGATTCGCCCGTATTCCAACGCCCGAGCGTCGCCGCGTTGCGCGAATCAACCGCCATTTCCGTCAGCGCCGCCGATCGTCCCGGGGTGGCGCTGCATAGCATGGATTCACCGATCGACGCCCACTCACGGGGCACCGGCCGGCTCGAATCGCGAAGTCCTTCCCGGCCGCATGGGCGGCCCTGCACTCACCAGGAGAAGACATGGCATTCCCGACCGCTGTCAACGACCAGATCACCGACTCCGTCACCCAGGCCAACACCAAGGTTCTGGGCGACGCGCCGGCGATCGCCATGGGCAACCTGTACCAGGCCACCGCGCAAGCGCTGGCCAACGCAGCCCACAACGCCACCAACGCCCAGCAGCAGAGCTACGTGACCGCCCAGTCGGCCACCACCATGGGCGTGGCCACGCTGTACTCGATCGACACCGCCTCCACCGGCGTCGCCACCAAGGACATCCTGAGCACTGGTGTCAAGGGCCTGGGCCCCTGAGCCTCGCAGCTATCCGATAGATCACCAGCCAGGAGACCACCGACATGGCATTTCCCACCGCCGTCAACAGCCAGATCACCGATTCGATCACCCAGGCCAACACCAAGGTGCTGGGCGACGCGCCGGCGATCGCCATGGGCAACCTGTACCAGGCCACCGCGCAAGCGCTGGCCAACGCAGCCCACAACGCCACCAACGCCCAGCAGCAGAGCTACGTGACCGCCCAGTCGGCCACCACCATGGGCGTGGCCACGCTGTACTCGATCGACACCGCCTCCACCGGCGTCGCCACCAAGACGGTGCTGGGCGCCTAGAGCCCGCATCGTTTGTGACAAGGAGCTGAGGCATGGCATTCCCCACCGCCGTCAACAACCAGATCACCGACTCGGTGACGCAGGCCAACGTCCAGGTGCTCGGCACCTCGCCGGCCATCGCGATGGGCAACCTGTACCAGGCCACCGCGCAGGCGCTGGCCAACGCGGCGCACAACGCCACGCTGGCTCAGCAGCAGATGTACGTCACGGCCCAGGCCGCGACGACGATGGGCGTCTCGCTGCTGTACTCGCTCGACACCGGTGCCACCGGTGCCGCCACCAAGAAGATCCTCGGCTGACGGCCCGCGCTGCCGGCTGACTCTTCCCTTCATCACCCCTCGACCCGCAAGGAGAAAACGTCATGGCATTCCCAACCGCCGTCAACAGCCAGATCACCGACTCGATCACCCAGGCCAACACCAAAGTGCTGGGCGACGCCCCCGCCGTGGCGATGGGCAACCTGTTCGTTGCCACGAGCCAGGCCCTGTCGAACGCTGCGCACAACGCCACCAACAACCAGCAGCAGTCCTACGTGACCATGCAGGCCTCCACCACGCAGGGGGTGTCGACACTGCTGTCGGTCGACACCGCGTCCACGGGCATCGCCACCACCGAGATCCTCGGTCTGAAGTGATCCGCCCGCGGGCCGGGTGACGCGGGAGTCGCGGCTTGTCCGCCACCTCGGGCGTTGCCCGCATCGCAGGGCCATTGGGCGAAGGATCGGCGCTGGCCATCGGCTTGGCGCCGTCCTTCGCGATGGGCATGACCTATGTCGCGATGGCCGACAGCCTCGGCCTCGCGATGGAGAACGCCGTGGCCAACCAGCAACGTGGGCAGGTGCTCGCGGGAGCTGCGCTGGCCCAGGTCCTCGCTTTGATCATCACCAAGGGAGCCGCCAGCTCATGAGCGACGACAGCACCGTCAACAGCCAGATCGTCGACGCCGTCAGCAGCGTCGTGACGCTGACTTCCGGCCAATCGCCGTCCCAGGCCCTGGGCATGCTGGATGCCGTGCTGCTCGAAACGCTCGGCATGGCCATGCACAACGCGGTCAACCGGCAGCAGAGCGCCGGCATGATCAGCTCTGCCGCCGTGACGGCGGCGTGCGCCAAGATGCTGGCCGCCCCCTTTCCGATCGAGTTGTCGCCGCCGCCGGCACCGGTGCCGCCACCGGTGGTGGTGCCCGTGCCGCCACCACCGCCTGCGCCGCTGCCCCCGGCGTCTTTGATCGCCGCGGCGATGGCGGAAGGCCAGTCGGCCATCCAGGTGTTGCAGGTCCAGGCCTCCGGCTCCAGCCAGGATGCCGCCACCGCGCAGGCCGACCTGAAGCAGTTGGCGCAAGCCGCCGCTGCGCCACCACCACCACCACCACCGCCACCGCCACCGCCACCACCGCCGCCACCACCACCACCACCGCCACCGCCACCGCCACCGCCACCGCCACCGGCACCGGCACCGGCACCGGCACCGGCACCGGCACCGGCACCGGCCGGTTGATGGCCAGACAACCCAAGGAGCGGTCATGGACCCCACCACGGTCAACGCCCAGGTCGTTGACGTCATCAATCAAGTTCAGCGCGCCACGCTGGCACCGCAGGTGGTGCTCACGAGCGGGGCAGGCAAGGCCTACCAGTCGGTGGCGCAGTCCACGGCCATCGCCGTGCAGGACGCGACCGATGCGCTGCGCAACATCTCGACCATCGCCACCACCGCTGTCGGCGTCGCGATGGCGCAGTACCTGGCCACGGGCGACCAGAAGTACGCCAATGCCATCAGCAAGGCCCAGGAGCTGATGCAAGGGGCCACCGAGGACTACACCAAGATCGGTGCCGCGGCCGCCTCGGTCCTCAAAGGCTTCCCGGCGGGTTGAGCCTCGTCCACAGGAGCGCATGCCATGTCGATTTCTGTCGCCGGCCGACCCATTCCCCAGCCGTCGTCGCTGTCCGATCTGTGCCGCCTGGTGCTGGCATTCGTCGACGGAGGGCAGGAGTGGTTGGCCTGGGCTCTGGCCAGCCCGAGCGCACGCTATGACTTCGACGACGAAACCATGCTGGTCTCCCAGGTGCAGCAGGGCTTGCATGCGTCTGCGTGGACGCTGTTGCCCACACTGTCACTGATGGTGAGCCCGGTGAAGCTGATGACCTTGGGCTTGGCGGACCTGCGCGTATTGGCTCGAGCCGAGGGGGGCGATGCCAGCACGGTGACCGCATCGCAAAAGCAGCGGGTTTTGGCCGATCACGGCTTGCTGGTCCAGTCCGATCTGGCAGCGGTCGACACCTGGCTGGCCGGGCTGGGGGTGGGCGGCGCCGCTGTGTGCCAGGCGATGAGCTTGAACGACCGCGTGGCCGTGGGTGAGTTGATGCGAGGCTCGTTGCCTGACTCGACCGTGTCGGGTGACGCTGCGACGGAGGCCGAGGCCGCGGCGTTTGCCGTGCAGCAGGCGCGCACACCGTCCGAATTCGTGGACTACATGCGCTTCTACCAAGCCCTCGCCGCCCAGCCCGATGCCACGTCGCTCGGTGCCCAGGGTCGCCATGACCGCGCGGTGCAGCGGATGCAGGCGCTCTTGCCCTGCTTCTTCGGGGCGCTGGATTGTCCGCAGGTGACCGGCCTGCCGTCTCCGGGCGCCGTGGCGCAAGCCGTCAGCGCGTGGCTGACGACAGGGCGCCGCATCGGCTTCGCGCGCCTGTCCGAAGGGCTGCAGCAACTCGTGATGCATACCGCTTACCGCGACGAAGCCGGCGCGGCGGCCCAGCGCATCGTCGACCTCTACCTGGCGTCGGCACAGTCGTTCCTCGCCTCCGCACGCGTGCGGCACGGGCGCATGGGCCAGGACGGCGCGACGTGCCTGTATCCGCTCGAGGTCGGGCAACAGCAGGCGCAGTTGCAACTCGGCGCGAACGGGGTGATCTCGCTGCGCAGCTATGGCCTGGTGCCGGCTCGCCCCGCGACGCCACCGCCGCCTTCGGCGGCTGCGACCGATGTGCTTCAGATGGAGACCCAGTCATGACCAGCGATGCCTCCGACTCTTCGCCGGCTGTTGCCCCGGGCCCGGCTTCGGGGCCGGCCTCGGCGCCGATGGCTCCGGAGAGTGCTGCCGAGTTGGCGCAGCAGGCGGTGCAGATTGCAGAGCAGCAGATCCAGGCCGCGATACAGGCGGTCGACGGCGCACTGAAATCGGCCATGACCGTCACCGCCCGGACGGATCTGAGCCAGGCGGCTTCCCGAGCCGTCGCTCAAGCCGAGGCTGCACTCAAAGATCACGAGGCGGACGTGGCGCGAGCCATGCAGCAAGCCCAGCAGGCCCAGCAAGAGGCGCTGGCCACGGCACGGCAGCAGGTGGATGCCGCTGTAGCCGCGGCGGTCGCGGGCACACCGTCGGCAGGCTCCGCCGTTCCGGCGGCACCCGGCGGCTGAGCGAGGCGGCGCAACTTCAGTCTGGCGGCGCAGCGCCTCGGCCGCCCGAACCCAAGGTCTCTTCCATGCCAAACATCTTTCCTTCCGACGGGCCGGCGGGCGTGGGCACCGGCGACCCCACGCAGGGACTGCTGCAACTGCAGCTGTCCGCCGCGCAAGCCACCAACAGCCGCACGGGCTTGGCGCTGACGGTGGAGGGCGACAACAACCCCGCAATGCTCTACGCCCGGCCGGACCGGCCGAGCGGATACGCCTGGCACCTGTGCCGCAATCAGCAGGACGCCGCCGGTTTGACGCTCCACGCCAATGGTGATGTCAACTGCGGCCGCACGCTCACTGTGGAGCAGGCCCTGCTGGTCTCGGAGGTGGCAGGTTTCCAAGGCGGCATGAACGTCAGCGGCGGCATTCGTGCCAGCGGCGACGTCGAGTTGCGCGAGAAGGTGGAGATTGGCGGCACCTTGACCACCGGCAGAGATGCCACGTTCAAGCAGAACGTCTCCATCGGCGGTGCGCTGAAGATCAAGAACTGGGAGCTGTCGGTGCCCGACTACGTCTTCGAGCCGGGGTACCGCCTCAGTGGTCTCGACGAGGTGGCCGCCTTTGTCCAGCGCCACCGGCACCTGCCCGACATGCCCAGCGCCGCAGAAGTCGCGGCCGACGGGCTGGATGCCGCCGTGACGCTGATGCTCTTGCTCAAGAAGGTGGAGGAAATCACCTTGCACCTGATCCGGCACGAAAAGCAGTTGAAGTCCCTCCGCGATGCCGAGGAGGGCGCCCCATGAGGCTCGAGGGCTGGCTGGAGACGCCGGCGATCGTCGCGCTGCCGGACCAGCATCGTTCACCCACGGCGCGCCGCAAGGCGCAGGAACTGCTCCGGAGGGATGGGGCGGTGAAGGTCTTCTTCATCGAGTTCCAGCGAACGGCACGTACTTCCTCCCAGCGCATCGCCGACCAGTTCGGCACCACCCTCAATGCAGCGATCTCCGAGATGCTGGAACAAGGGCTCGACGAAGCCCACGCCTGGGAGGCACTGGGCAGCTACTTCCAGGGACTCAACGCCCAGGATGCCCAGCCGGATCTGCGCAGCCTGACCGCCACCGCGATCGGCCACGGCATCCAGGTGCTGGCTGCCGACATGGACTATGACCAGGCGCGGGCCGTGCTGAAGGAGCAGAACCTCAGCGAGGTGAACCTCTTTCTTTCAACGGGGCTGACCATCCGCGACACGTCCGCCGCTTCCTTGATCGCGAAGTACCTGCACAGTGCGACCAGCCTGGAGACCGGCCGTCTGATGCTGTGGGGTGTCAACCACTTCACCGAGAACGTGGCCTTTTCCACCTACTGCGACACGCGGCTGCAGATCCTTCTGGCCCAGCATGGTTTGGCCGTGCATGTGGCGACTGATGACGAGATGGCGCCCTGAAACCAGGAGCTTGCGGTGATCGTCCAATACAACGGAGCCCTCGTGCTCAGCCTCACTGTCGAAGGCCACATCGCCTTCGCCGCCTATTGCGAGGATGAGAACCTGGCCGAGGCTACACCGCAGACGCTGTCGATCACGGCGCCGGATGGCCGTCGCCTGTTGGCTTCGCGGGTGGTCGCCGTCTCAGACACCGCCACCGCGATCGATGTGACGCTGGCCGGCCGGATGTCGGCGAATGCGGTGTTCCCGCCTTCACGATCTCTGCAGATCATTGCGCCCGGTGGCGGCGTGGTCGCTGCGTTGACGCTGGATGGCGACCTGCTGGCCAAAGGTGACGATCGCACCGTGCTGGCCAATCCGGGCGCGACCGGGCCGTTCCCGGTCGATGCCTATGTGTATGCCGACCCAGGGCTCGCTTACCCGAGCGGGCTGATCGCGGGCTACGCCCTGTTCGCGCCGTCCACGGTGGACTGGAACACTGGAACAATCGATCTCTCGGGCGTGATCGACGAGGTCAGCGACGCCTCGCTTTCCAGCCCGGAGTACTGGGCGTTCGCTGAGGCCTATGACGCGTTCCAGGCCAGCGCCACCCTCACAAACGAGATCAAGCTGGTGGGAGCCCGTTCGGCCTACCTGGCCGCGAAGGCGAACTACGCCTGGCCGTTCGACATCACCAGGGTTCCGTTGAACGGCATGGTGTGGGTGCCCAAAGGGGCAGGGCCCTTTCCGCTCATCGTGTTCGCCCATGGCAACCATTCGCCATTGGACAACTCCACCCCGGGCTACCAATACCTCTGCGAGAAGCTGGCCTCGCACGGCATCATCGCCGCGACCATCGATGTCAACTTCCTGAATGCCAACCTGCACGGCGAGAACGGTGCGCGGGCCATCCTCCAGCTCGAGCATGTCAAGCAGTTCGAGGGCTGGAACGCCAGGCCTGGTCATCGGCTGCACAACAAGGTCGACACGAGCCGGGTGATGCTCGCGGGCCACTCGCGGGGCGGCGAAGCCGTTGCACACGCCTCGATGTTCAACCGCATGACGAGCTTCACGCCGGCGTGGCGTCGGGCGCCCGTGGCCATCGACGGAACGGGTACCCAGCCCCTCGGGCCATACGCGTTCGGCCTGCGCGGGCTCATCGCGATCGCACCGACCGACGACCAGTACAAGCCTGTCGCCCCATTGCTCCATCAAGGGGTGGTGTCGACGGTGATCGATCGCACCAGCTACCTGTTGATCCACGGCACGATGGACGCCGACGTCGTGAGCTTCGACGGCTATCGCGCCTACGACCGCGCCTTGCCGTATGACCTCGACCGGATGCGCGAACCGGCCACGGGCTACAAGGCCTTGATGTGGGTCTACCAGGCCAACCACAACTACTTCAACACCACGTGGGGACACGACTCGGACCAGGACCCGGTGAAGGTGATGGACCCGAACCTGCAGCGGCAGCTGGCGTCGGTGGTCTTCGGTGCCTGGGCGCAGGTGCACCTGCTGGGGCGGTCGTCGTACTGGCCCATCGTGCGCCGACCGCAGCTGGCGCGCACCAACGCCTGGCTGTCGGCCGACGTCACGCTCGTGTCGCAGTACCACGACCGATGCCGGCTGTGGGTGCACACCTTTGACAACTCCGGCCTGCTGCAGGTGAGCGCTCCGGTGACGGGCGTCCCCGATACCCGCAACTGCACGGCCGAGCAGCGCTACCTGGCGGTGAGTGACCCCGGCGATCTCCATCGGGATGACCCGACCGGATTCCTCTATCAACAGACGGGCGGTTTGCGCGTACTGTGGAACACCAGCGGCGAACGCTACATCGTCTCCGACCTGGATTTCCATGGCGATACGGCACGCTTGCAGGTACTCAGCGTGCGCGCGGGCCAGTCCATCGAGGCGCAGAACCCCGCAGACACGCCACAGGACTTCCGAATCCTGGTGACCGATCGTGCCGGAACCACCTTTGGCGCTCAAGCCTCTGCCTATGCCGCGTTGCCGTATCCGGGGCCGCTGTCCGATCCGCCCGATCTCAGCGAGTACGAGCGCAAGACCGTGATGCAGACCCTGCGCATCCCGCTGAGCGAGATTGCCGGTGCCGGCGTCAATGTCAGGGAGATTCGCCGGATCGAGTTCGTCTTCGACGTCACCGCCAAGGGCGTGATGTATTTCGACGATCTTCAGTTGTCGCTGTAGGAGCAGACGATGATGCGTGCACGTGACTGGCATCACCTGGTGGCGGCGACGGTGGAGAACCGTGCACCCAACGCGGCCGACATGCGCCACCTTCTGCACCGCGCAGGCGGTGATCACACCAAGGCGGGGCGGGTGGTCCACCACGTCACGCTCCACCTGCACGGCCTGCCGCCGTTCACGTCCAGCGCCTTCGAACTGCACATCGGCGATGAGCACATCACCCACTACCACGCCGTGCCGACCGGCATCGCCTTCCGTGTCCACCATGTCGACGACCTGTCGCGGCTTTACGGCCAGCCGATCCGGTTCGTGGGCAACCGGGGCCAGACGCTGAACACCGGCCAACGATTCCCCGATCTGCGCGCCCACCTGACCCAGACCGTCGGGCACCACTGGCGCAAGGTCTACGGCCCCTGAGCCGCGGCCGGCATCGAACGCCCCGGCCTGATGTGCGATGTGCGTCCGCTGAACCTGAAACTGCTCGAAAGGACACAGCATGCCGAAAGTCACCCTGCGCCTCGTTGGCGGCACCGACAAGGAGAACCTCACCGCGATCGTGGTGGGCAATGAACGCTGGGGCCAGAACGGCCACGCCTGGGGCACCGCAGCCGAAATGACGGGCGACGATGACCCCACCTACACCACGTACTACGGCAAGGGCGAGGGCAACCCTGAAGGGTTTGTCGAGATCGGCGACCAGGACATCACCTTCAATGTCACGGCCGATGGCTCCGGTCAGACCTCGCTGGTCGCCGCCTGAGGGCGCCCGCCGGGTGAGTGCGATGCCGGTGATCCGCCGATGTTTGGGCGCCGCGGCCGGGGCTGTGCTGGGCCTGGCCCTGGCGGCGTGCGACCGTGCGGGTGCTCCTGCCGCGGTCGCGTTGCCGGCGTCGGCAGTGCCTGCGAGCGCTGTCGCCGCCGTCAGCCCCACCTTGATCGACGGCGTGGACCTGTCGAACTGGCAAGGCCAGGTCGACTTCGCGCAACTCAAGGGGGCCGGCGTCGACTACGTGTTCATCAAAGCCAGCCAGGGGGCCACGGTGGCCGATGCGGACTATCCCCGCAACATCCAGGCGGCACGCGCGGCCGGGCTGGCGGCGGGCAGCTACCACTTTTACGTGACCGGCGATACGCCACAGGCGCAGTTCGCCAATTTTTCGTCCCAGGTCCAACTCCAGCCGGGCGACCTGCCCCCGGTGATCGACATCGAGTCGTTGAACGGTGGATCGTCCGCCGAGTTGGTCGCCGCGTTGAAGCAGTACATCGGGTTGGTGGAGCAGCGGTACGGTGTTCGGCCCATCATCTATGCGGGCGAGTCGTTTGCGAACGGGTACCTGGCAGGGCTGTCCGCCTACCCGTTGTGGCTGGCCGACTACACCTCGGCGTCCACACCGAAGATGCCATCGGACTGGTCCGGCTGGACGTTCTGGCAATACAGCCAGACCGGCCGCGTGGCTGGCGTGGACGGAGCGGTCGATCTGGACCGATTCCACGGCGACCTCGACAAGTTCCGCGCGTTGCAGGTGCGATGACGCGGTCAGCTTGGCTCGCCGCGGTGCCGGTAGTCACGCGGGCTGCTGCCGATGATGCGCCGGAAGCACTTCTCGAAGTGGCTGAGGTCGACGAAGCCGACGGTGAGCGCGATGTCCGTGATCCGGCGCCGGGGGTCTTCGGCCATCAGCTGCCTCGCCCGCTCGATGCGGATGTGCTGCAGCAGTGACTTGAACGTCGTTTTCAGTGTGGTACGGAACAGAAAGCTCAGATGCGACGGACTGACATGCGCCTGTCGTGCGAGTCCGTCCAGCGAGATGGCATCGGCGTGGTGCTCGCCCAGATAGACGAGCGCCTTTCGCAGCCCGTCGTGCAACCGGGCCAGTTCCGGCAGATTGCGGGTCATGGCGCAGCGTACCCAGTGCGCCAGCGGTGGTTCGGCAGGCCGCGGTGCGGGCGGCGGCAACGGGGCGGAAGGAGACGGGCGCGGCGCGATCCGCCTGTCGGCCGCCAGGTGGGGCGCATGGTGCAGCAGGTCGGCATAGCGGATCGGCTGCCCGCGCGACATCACGGCCAGGCGGGCGATCACCCGCTCCAGCTCGAAGAGGTTTTCTGGCCAGGCATGCGCGCGGCACTGGGCAAGCAGGTCGTCAGTCAGCAGCCGGCCGGCGTCGAACCCTTGGCGCTCGATGGCGGCGGTCACCAAGGCCTCGATGTCTTCTGGCCGCTCGCGCAACGGCGGCACCCGGGCCCGCAGGAAATCGAGCTCGGCCTGCAGGGCGCGCGAGAAACCACCCTGTTGCGCCAGGCTGTACAGGTCGGCCGTACTGGATGCGATCACCCGCAGTTCGGGTGCGGCGGGGGTGCTGAGCCTCTGTCCCAGGCGCGAGTGCATGTGCTGCAGCAGTTCTTGTTGCAGCGGGGGTGGCAGCTCATCGATGCCGTTGAAGAACAGGGTGCCCCCATGGGCTTGCTCGAACCATTGCGCCGGCTGGCCTCCCGCCGAGGCACAGGGCACCTCCACGAACGGCGCGGCCGCGCAGGGGCCGCAGCAGTGGATGGCCGCTGCCAGCAACGCCTTCTCGGTGCCGAATTCGCCTGTCAACAACACGGGCAGGGTGCTGAAAGCGGCCATTTCGACGAACGACTCGATGCGCAACAGCGCTTCCGATGCACCCACCAGGAGCAAGGGTCGGCCGAGCCGCTGGCCGGCCCAGCGCTGTGTCTCGAAACGCATCGCGAGTCGAGCGCAATGGGCGGCGAACTCCTCGCACATGGTCTGCCAGGCCACGGCGCCTGGTTGGGCCGCGGGCCACTCGAGTTGCAACTCGCCCAGGGCCACGTTGCCATACACCAGTGGGAACGCCGTCGGTGGTGCCGAAGGCCCCGGGCCGTGGCTCCCGTTGCTCGGCTTGGCGGGGCTGGCCGCGGTCGCGACGGACGGGTGGTGCCGTCCATTGCGCGCGTGTCCGTTCGTGCCATCGATCCAACCGGCATTGAACGCACCGGCAGCCGATTCGAACGCCAAGGTGCCGAGCCCCGACAGGCGCAGCTGTCCGCGCCGTGCGGCCACTTGGCCAGCCAGCGAGCCCATCAGTCCGCGCAGCAGCTCCGGCAGCGTGCGCTTGGGGTGGTAGGCCCCGCGTATGAACTCGCCGACCAGCGGCGCCCGGCTTGGCCTCCGGCGCTCGACCCGCCCCGCAACGATGTCCGTTTCCAGCACCATGGCATTTGTTGTCGATGCCGACGCGTGTCACCAGACACATCGTTCGGTGGTTCTCTGCCGGACACCTGCACCGATGCCCTGACGTCGCCTCCGAACACTGCGGTCGCCTCCCAGCGACTCCACCCACGGGTGGCTCGATGCCTTGCCGACTCAGGCGTCGAAGAATAGGGGGGGCGGTACCCGCGTCAACCTGTCAGGGCTGACAGATTGACGCAGTGGCAGGAAATGACGAGTTAGCGCCCGCGGCCGTCGAACGGGATGCGGCCGGGCCACGCTGGCTTCGCATAATGTGCCAATGAAGTCATCAGAGTCGTTCGGTTGGTGCCTGGTCGGCCCCGGCCGCATCGCCCATCGCTTTGCCGAGGCGGTGCATGGGCTGCCAGGCACGCATCTGGCCGTGGTGCATGGCCGTGATCCGGCGCGGGCCGAGGCCTTTGCCCAGCATTGGACGCGTGACGGCGTGGTGCCCGTCGCGGCCACGGATCGGCTGGACGAAGCGTTGGCGCGGCCCGATGTCCATGGCGTCTACGTGGCCACGCCGCACTCGTTCCATGGCCCCGCGGTGCGCGCCGCGCTGATGGCTGGCAAGGCGGTGCTGTGCGAGAAGCCCATGGTCGCCAGCGCGGCCGAGGCCCAGCCTCTGATCGAGTTGGCTCGGCAGCGGCGGGTGTTTTTGATGGAGGCGGTGTGGACGCGTTTTCTGCCGCTGTACCGCACGGTGGGTGGCTGGTTGCGTGACGGCGCCATCGGCCCGTTGCGCGGCATGCAGTCCAGCTTCTGCTTTCGTACCGAGTACGAGCCGCACAGCCGGATGTACGACCCGGCCTTGGCCGGCGGCGCTTTGCTGGACATCGGCATCTACAACCTCACAATGACGCGCTGGGCGCTTCAACAGTCGCTCGGCACCTGCCCCGAGCCGCAGGCCATGCAGGTCACCGGGCGCCTGGCGCCGACCGGTGTCGACCAGCGGGTCTGGGCGATGCTCGATTTCGGCGACGGATTGGTGTCGCAGTTCACCTGCGGCTTCGATGGCCCGGCCGACAACGGCCTGCGCATCGCCGGCGAGCGCGGGCACATCGTCGTGCCCCGAACCTTCTGGGAGGCCACCGAGGCCGAGTTGCACGTGGGGGGCGAGGCACCGGTGGTGGTGCGTGCGCCGCTGGCGATCAACGGCTTCGAAGGTGAGATCGACGAGGTGGTCCTCCGCGTGCGAGCCGGCGAAATCGAGAGCCCGGTGATGCCGCTGGACGAGACACTCGCCACGCTGGGGTGGATGGACCGGCTGCGCGCTGAGCTGGGCGTGCGCTACCCGTTCGAGTGAGCTTCGACATCCCCGTGCTCAAGGCCGGAACACGCTGCTTTTTCGGCGTTCGCGGGACTCTCGAGCAGCGCAGACTGCCCGCTCATGAAGGTCGGTCGCCTGTGCTTCGGTCGTGCTTCGCGCTGGTCTCACGCCGCTTTTGCGTGGGTCGCGACCGTGGCGGTCGGACTGGTGCCCGCCACGTCGGTGCGCGCAGACCCGGGTTACTACGTGCTCGCTCCTTACGACAACGACGGGCTGCGGGTCGTGGACCTGCGCTACTGGACCGTGAAGCACCATGGCGAGCCCGAAGTCATCTGGCCAGAGGTGGGCTTGGGCTACGGCATCAACAGCCGCTGGATGACAGAGCTGCTCTACAGCACGATCGGCCCGGCGAACTGGGACATCGTGCCCAGCTCACTGGCGTGGCAGAACGAGTGGTTGCTGACGCAAGGTGAGTGGCCGATCGACCTGGCGCTGCACGCCAGCCTGATCCGCGAGGCTGGCGTCGATGGCCGCATCTGGTCGATCGAATATGGCCCGTTGCTGCAGACCGACTGGGGACGTACCCAGCTGAATGCCAACGTCTTGTTTGAGCGCCGATTCGAGCCTGACGACACGCAGCCGATCCAGATGAAGTACCAGTGGCAGATTCGGCACCGCTGGCATCCATTGATGAACTTCGGATTGCAGGGCTTCGGTGAGCTGGGCCCATGGAGCCACTGGGATGAGGCCGGCCGGCAGTCTCATCGTGCCGGACCGGCACTCTTTGGCCATGTGGATCTGGGTGACGGCGATGCGTCAGCCCAGACGCTCGCCTACCAGGCGGCCTACCTGTTGGGCAGCGTCTACCGCCGGCGCGGCAGCATGTTCACCGTGCGGGTGCAGTGGCAGTTCTGAGGCGGTGCTTCTCGCCCGACCCTCAATCGCCACCCCCGCCCCCGCAGCCGCCACCGCCACAGCCGCCTCCATCGCCGCCGCCGCCATCACCCCCACCATCTCCACCGCCGTCGCCGGATCCCCAGCCGTCACCACCGCCGCCATCGCCAAAGCTGCCCTCGCCGGATGAGGACAGATCGGCGCCGCAGTAGATGACGGTGCCGTCGTCGGCGCGGCGCAGCGTCGATCGGCAGTCGAGTGCGTAGATGAAGCCGCCGGCGATACCCAGCTTGTGGTCGAGCGCGAACAGCAGCGGCATCCGGGTGGGCTGCCGCGGGTTGATGTTCTCGAGCTTGCAGACATACCACCAGCAGCGGCGCAGGCCGGCATCCGCTTTCTGGCCGCCGCCGTTGAGCACGGCCGCTGGCGTGTGGTGCAGAAAGCGGCCGAACGCGCGGCGGCAGAACTCGTCGTAGTTGCGGGTGTAGAGGATGAACTCGTGCCAGAGGTCGTCGGCCGCCTGGGAGGGCATCGACACATAGCGCCGCCCGCTCTTCAGATGGGCGAGGAAGAACTGCCGCAGCGCGGTGGCGACGAGCTGGCAGTCTTTCAAGCTCAGATCTGGCCGGCGCTTGCGCAGGGCTTCGAACAGGCCGCGCGGCAGCGGGGCTTCGCGGATGAAGGCCTCGCGCCGCAACGCGCTGTCGCGGCGCCACCACCAGATCAGTGTCGCCACCAGCATCACCACCACGAAGGGGCTGATGGCCTGAATCGCTCTGAGCATGCTGCTGGTCACCTCGTTCCTCCCTGCGCAGCGGTCCGCGGGTGCAGCCCGCGGTGTGATCGGTTCTGGTTGCTTACTCGGCGGCCGCCAAGAGCGCGGTCAGTGCCTCGGCCACGTCGTGTTCGGTCACACCTTCTGCGCGCGTGACCGGCGCGCCGGCCAGCGCCGCAGCGCCCTCGGTCTTCAGCTTCTTCACCCATTCGCCCGCATCGCGGCCACCAGCGAAGGCCTCGCTCTGCAGAAGCACCCGGCCGTCGTGGGCGCTGAGCTTGAAGTAGAAGCGGCCATCGGCCTCGCGGTACTGCTTGAACACGGGCAGCGCCGCTTTGGCCTTGGGCGCGTCGGCCACGGTCGTCTTCAGCGGCTGGAAACGGCGCAGGCCCACCGCTTCGCGCAGCCGGGCGAGCAGCGGGCCGGCCAGCCCCCGCGCCTTGGCGGCACCTTCCTGCAGCGCCGCCTCGATGCGCTCGGGGTGGGCCATCAGGGCGTCGTAGTGGGCGCGCATCGGGCCGATCTCGGCGTCGATCAGGTCGTACAGCCGCTGCTTGGCCTCGCCCCAGGCGAGACCCTGGCGCAGCTCGTGGCGGAAGGCGGTGCGCTGTGCCGGCGTGGCGAAGGCGTCGTAAATGGTGACCAGCGCGCTGCCCTCGGGCTCTTTCGGCTCGCCTGGCAGCTTCGAATCGGTGACGATGCGGGCAATGGCCTCGCGCAGCGCCTTGGCCCCGCCTTCGAACAAGGGGATGACGTTGTCATAGCTCTTGCTCATCTTGCGGCCGTCCAGCCCGGGCAGCAGTTCCATCTCCGCATCCACCTGCGCTTCAGGCAAAACGAAGAATTCTTCGCCTTGGCCGAACAGGTGGTTGAAACGTTGCGCCACGTCGCGCGCCATCTCGATGTGCTGCACCTGGTCTTTGCCCACCGGCACCCGGTGGGCGTTGAACATCAGGATGTCGGCGGCCATCAGGATGGGGTAGCTGTACAGGCCCATCGAGACGTTGGCATCCGGGTCTTCGCCCGCGGCGACGTTGGCATCCACCGCGGCCTTGTAGGCGTGGGCGCGGTTCATCTGCCCCTTCGAGGTGACGCAGGTCAGCAGCCAGGTCAGCTCGGGGATCTCGGGGACGTCGCTCTGGCGGTAGAAGGTGACCTTGGCCGGGTCCAACCCCGCGGCCAGCCAGGTGGCGGCGATCTGCAGGCGCGAGCGTTCGATGCGGTCAGGCTCGTCGCACTTGATCAGTGCGTGGTAGTCGGCCATGAAGTAGAAGCTCTCGACGCCGGGCTCGCGGCTGGCGGCGATGGCCGGGCGGATCGCGCCGACGTAGTTGCCGAGATGCAGGGTGCCGGTGGTGGTGATGCCGGTGAGAACGCGTTGGGACATGGCGGGTGTCGAGGTGATCACGAGGGCCGCTGTGGATCACACGGCGGCGGTTCGCTCGATTGTGGCTGGCTTTTGTGGCCGGGCTTTGGGGGTGGGCCCGGTGGCGGAACGGGGGTGCGGCGCCGACCGGCGCCTCAGGCCGCGCGGCGGGCCGGCGCGGCGGCTTGCGCCTGCACCCGCCAGGCGGCGGGTGTGCAATCGAACCAGGCTCGAAACGCGTGGTTGAAGCTGCTTTGCTGCCGATAGCCCAGCAGGAAGGCCACCTCGGTGAGGCTCAGCCGGGTGTCGCGCAGATAGCGCTGCGCCAGCTCGCGGCGGGTGTCATCGACCAGCGCGGTGAATGGCACACCGGCCTGCGTGAGGCGGCGCTGCAGCGAGCGGGCCGACAGGGCCATCGCCGCGGCCACCTCGCCGAGCGTGGCACGGTCGTGCATCAGGCGTTGATGGATGTGCTCACGCACCTGGCGCAGCAGCGGCGGTTCGTGCGATTCGCGGTCGCGCGCGGCCAGCTTCTCGCCGGCCAGCCGCTCCAGTTCCGGGAACAGGCTGGTGTCGGCATGCGGGATGTGGGCGTCGAGCACCGCGGCGGGAAAGCGCAGTTCGGTCACTGGTGCCCCAAAGCTCACTGGCACACCGAGGGCCCGTTCGTAGGCCTCGATGGGCACCTCGGCCGGTTTGGGGTGGGTGAAGCGCACCTCGCTGGCCGGCAAGGTGCCCCCGGCCAGCCAATGGGCGAAGGCGCGGATGCCGGCGACCACGCTTTCGCTGAGCAGCCGCGCGTTCGGCAGGTCGAGCCAGGGCGAGTGCCAGTAGTAGTGGGCCACGCCCTGGCGCTCGACGATCTCCGAGCGGCCCAGGTCATGGGCCAGGCCTTCGAAGCGGCAGGTCTGGGCGGCGGCGGCCCGGAAGTCGCGGCAGGTGCACAGCACCAGCCCATAGCCGGCGAAGGTGGCCAGCCGCATCCGCTGGCCCACCTGCAGGCCGAACGTGGGCTCACCCAGCTGATTCGCGGCGGCATCGAGCAGATGCAGGTACTGGCGTACCGAAAGGTCCGGCAGCGGCTGCGTCAGGGCCTGCCCACAGGCCTCGCCCAGGCGGCGCAGGTCCGCTCCCAACGCCTGCGCCGTTTCGACCGCGGTGGCGGCGTAGGCGCCCACGACCCGCGCACGTTCCAGCGGCGGCAAGTGCAGGGTGTCGTGGGGGTGGGTGGGCGACATGGCGCGCAGTGTGACGCATCGCGCCGCGCGGCCTGGTCGGGGGCATCCCGACGCGGTGGTTCAGGCGGACGCGGGGAGGATCCGGCGCAACTGGTCGTACAGCGGCGCCAGCCGGCCGTACATGCGACGGTAAACGCCGTGGTACAGCGCGTCGTAGAGCGCTTGGTGACCAGGGTGCGGTTCGAAGCTGCTGCCCAGGCGCGTCATCCCCGCCACCGCGCTGGGGAAGTCGGCATACAAACCCAGACCCACTGCCCCGGCGATGGCGGCCCCGAGCCCGGAGGTCTCGAAGGTGTGCGGCCGGGCCGCGGGCAGGCCGAAGATGTCGGCGGTGAGCTGCATAGCGGCATCCGACTGGGCGCCGCCGCCTGAGACGCGCAAGGTGGTCACGGTGGTGCCGCTGCGCTGTTGGATGCGCACACAGCCTTCTCGCAGCGCATACCCCAGGCCTTCGAGGATGGCGCGGTACAGGTGGGCGCGGGTGTGCACATCCGAGAAGCCGATCACCGCCCCGCGGGCCTCGGGGCCGGGGTGGCGGATGCCGGGCGTCCAGTACGGTTGCAGCATCAGGCCCTGCGAGCCGGGTGGAACCTGCGCCACCAGCCGGTCGAACAGCGGCTCGACGCTGACCCCGGCGCCTGTGGCTTCTGCCACCTCGGGGTGGCCGAACTGCTCTTTGAACCAGCGCACCAGCCAGTAGCCACGGAAGATCTGCACCTCGGTGTTGTAGTGCCCAGGCAGCAAGGCCGGATAGGGAGGCAGGAAGGGCAGTGCCTCCACATAGCGCGGGGTGGTCACGTCGATGGTGGCGGTGGTGCCGTACGAGAGCGCGCCGATGTGCGGCTCGATCGCCCCAGCGCCAACGATCTCGCAGGCCTTGTCGGCCGCGGCGGCGATCACCGGCAGCCCCACGCGCAGGCCGGTGGCTTCGGCCGCATCGGGCGTCAACCCGCCCAGCGTGGTGCCGGGCGGCACCAGCTCGGGCAGCCACTCGCGCCGCACATGCAGCGCCTGCCATTTCCAGTCGCGAGCGCTCGCCCACTGCTGGCGCTTGAAATCGAAAGGCAGGTAGCCCACTTGCGAGGCTGTCGAATCGGCGTACCGGCCGGTGAGGCGGTAGTTCAGCCAGCCCGAAACCAGCAACACCTTGTGCGTGCGGGCCAGCAGATCCGGTTCGTGCTCGGCCATCCAGTTCAGCTCGGCTTCACGCTGGAAGTAGTCGATCGTCTCGTCCACCCGCGCCGCGCGGAATGCCAGCCACCACCCAGGGTTGATCCGAGGCAGCCGGCTGGCGCGGCGCTGGTCGAGCCAGGTGATGAAGCGTCGCAGCGGCTGGCCGGCGGCATCAATGGGCACCAGGGTGCCGCGCTGCGTCGTCACCGTCAGCCCCTGCACGCGCTCGGCGGCGTGGTCGTGGGCGTGCGCCTGCAGCACGCGCCGGCACACCGAGGCGGCGGCTTGCCAGAACGTTTCCGCGTCGTGCTCGTGCCACCCTTCTTGCAGGCTGACGTACTGGTCGAAGGCCAGTTGCGCCTTGCCACGCACCTCGCCGCGCAGGTCGATCAGGAGCGCCCGCACGCTCTGCGTGCCGAGATCGAGCGACAGCATCCAGGGATCGAGGTTCATGCGGCGTCCTTCAGCGTGGCCTCTTCAGCGCGGCCTCTTCCGCATCGGCCGGCGCTGCATCGGCTGGCGCTACAGCCGCAGGCGGAACGGCGTAAGCCCGCGCCATGAGGGCACGATAGCGCGTCCACTCGCGCATCCAGTCGGCGATCGACCAGCCCAGCTCTTGCTGAACGAGGGGCCGCAGACGAGGGACGAGTTCCAGGCCGCCGTCGCGCAGCAGCAGCCCGAGCCGGGTGCGGCGCAGCAGCAGGTCGTCCAGGTGCACGACGGCTTCGTGCCGGCATGCCCAGCGCAACTCGGCCCAGGCGATGCCGGTGTTGCCGATGGTCTCGGTCTCGCTGGGCCCGGCCAGGTCGAGCACCCGAGCTGCGTCATCGGCGAAGCGGGCGAGCCAGCGTTCGCGCAAGGGGGCGGGCAGCGGGCCCAGCGCGGTGCCGGTGGTGGCCGACGGGGGCTGGAAGATGGCGGTGCGCCGATTCTCGACGGCCAGGCCGGGCACGTGGTGAGCCACGCAACGCAGCGCCTGGCGTGCGGTGGCGCGGAAGGTGGTGAGCTTGCCGCCGGTGACGGTGATCAGCCCCTGTTCGTCGATCACCAGGTGCTCGCGCGGTTCGCTGGAGGGGGCCACCCCCTGGCCGGACGCCACCACCGGCCGCACGCCCGACCAGGTCGATCGCACATCTGCCTCGCCGAGGCCCAGCGCCGGGAACGCGTGCTGCAACGCGGCCAGCAGGTACGCCAGCTCGTCGCGGGTGATGCCGGGCTCGCGGGCCAGGTCGTCGCGGTGGTCCAGATCGGTGGTGCCCACCAGGGTGGCGCCCTCCCACGGCAGCGCGAACACCGGCCGCCCATCGTGCGGATGGAACAGCGCCACCGCCTGGGGCAGCGGCAGGCGCCAGTCCGGTATCAACAGGTGGCTGCCTCGCAATGGGCGCAGCAGCGGCGCCCGGCCCAGGCCGGCGCGCAACGCATCGGCCCAGACGCCGGTGGCATTGACCACGCAGCGCGCCGCCAGCCCAAATCGCTCTCCGCCCAGCGGATCGAGCAGTTCGACGCCATTCACACGAGCTTCGGGGCCGCTGAGCCGGAGGCGCTCGACCGACAGGTGGTTCACCATCCGGGCCCCATGGCGGCGGGCTTCATGGAGCACCCGCATGACCAGCCGGGCGTCGTCGGCCTGGGCATCGAGGTACGACCAGGCCCCTTGCATCGCCTGCGCCTGCAGCCCCGGCGCCAGCGCCTGCGTGGCCGCCGCATCGTGCCATCGGCGGGTGCGCCGGCCGGCCAGGGCGTCATAGAGGGCCAGGCCCACGCCGAGCGTGGGGCGGCCGGGCCGGGCGCCCCGGCGCACGGGCAGCATGAAGCGCAAAGGGCGCACCAACCCTGCCGCCTGCGCGAGCAGCGCATCCCGCTCGCGCAGAGATTCGTGCGTGAGGCCCAGGCGGCCCTGACCCAGGTAGCGCAAGCCCCCGTGCACGAGCTTGGACGAGCGCGACGAGGTGCCGCCGGCGAAATCGCGCGCCTCGACCAGGGCGACCCGCGCGCCGGCCCGGGCAGCTTCGAGGGCCACGCCGGCACCGGCGATGCCGCCCCCGACGACCAGCACGTCCCAGGTGCCACCGCTGTGCAGGGCTGCGAGGTTTTCGGTGCGGTTCATCGGGGCAGGCCCTGGATCAGGTTGCCGCTGGCCATCACGCCCTGCGGGTCGATGTGATCGATCAAGGCTTGCACCGCCTGGAGGCCTTGTTCGCCTTTCTCGGCGGCGAGGTAAGGCGCATGGTCCTTGCCCACGCCGTGCTGGTGGCTGATCGTGCCGCCCTGGCCCACGATGGCGCGGCTGACGGCCCGTTTCAGCGCCGTCCAGCGGGCCCACGCATGGTCGAAGTCCGGCCCGATGCGAAAGACAAAGGTGCTGTAGACGCTGGAGCCTTGAGGGTAGACGTGCGACAGGTGGGTGTAGGCGTGGGTGCGCTCGCCCATCGCCTGCAGCGCCTGATGGCCGGCCTGCTCGATCGCATCGACGGTGGCCGACACCTGGGGCCAGTTCACCGCCGTCTCCATGGTGTCGACCGCGTAGCCGTGGGCCCACAGCGCGTTGCGCAGGTAGACGCCGCGAAACCGGTTCGCCTGCCATCGCCGCCCGAGCACCGTGCCGGTCGACACGCCGCCGTGCCGCCGGAGGATCGCGCGAGCCTGTGCCTGCATGGCCCGCACCTGCGCGGCGGAGCCGGTCAAGCCGAGCATCAGCAGCACCTTGCCGGCGCCGCAGCCGCGCCAGCGCAGCGCGCGCTCCAGCCAGCCGATGGCGCGTGCATGGCCGGCGAGCGCCAGCGTGGTCACCGTCTCGATCGGGTTCGCCAGCCGCAGCATCGACAACCCGAGCCGGGCCTGCGCCAGCTCGCGCGCCGCCGCTTCGCCAGCCGGCCAGTCGGGCAGGAACACGCCGACGAATCGCTCGCACTCGGGCAGGCGCTGCACCCGCATCGTGGCTTCGCTCAACACGCCGAGGCGGCCTTCGGAGCCGAGCACCCATTCGCGCAGATCGGGCCCGGCGGCTGAGGCCGGGAAGGCGGGGATGTCCAGTGTGCCGCGGGGTGTTTCCAGCCGGCCCCCGGCGAACATCGCCTCGATGCGCCCATAGCGCGCCGATTGCTGGCCCGACGATCGGGTGGTGATCCAGCCGCCCAATGTGGCGTACTCGAAGCTCTGCGGGTAGTGCCCCAGTGTCCACCCCTGCGCGCGCAACTGGGCTTCCAGATCAGGGCCGGCCACGCCGGCTTGGAAGGTGGCCAGTTGGGCGACCGGGTCGAGCGCGAGCAGGCGGCGCAGGCGGCCGAGCCGCATCGTGAGCACCGGGCGATCACCGTCGGGCGGTGTGAGGTGGCCCACCACGCTGGTGGCGCCTCCGCAGGGGATGACCACCGCACCGATCGCCGAGGCCCAGCCCAGCAGTTCGCGCAACTCTTCGCGGCTTTCCGGCCAGGCCACGCCGTCGGTGACGCGGCCGAGCTGGCCGAAGCGCAGTCGCAGCCAGTCGCCCAGGCTTTGCCCGAAGCTGGCCTGCAGCCGCTCGGCGGATTCGATGCTCACCAGCGGGTGCGGCGGCAGCCTCGATGGTTGCGCCTGAACCTGCGCCAAGGCCTCGCTCCAAAGCGCATCGGCCGGGTCCTGTGCGGCGCCGATCCGCTCGGTGAGGAAGCCGAGCGCGGCCGCGTTGAGTTCAAGGTCGATCGTCGTGTCGCCCCAGCCATTCCAGCGTCGCACCTGCCGGCCCTTCCTGTGTCCATGCTGCGTGGTTGTCGCATCGGTCGCTCCGGGGTGGGGCGACGCTCGGCTCCGTCAAGGCGGTGGCCGGTGGTGCGGGAGCTTAGGCAGCGGCAGGCTGTTGCGCTTGCCCGGGTGCGCCACCGCCTTGCGACATCGCGCCAGGGTGCGGGCCCTCATGCCCTGCAGGTGCCGAACCGGGGCTTCGCGCGAGGTGGATGCCGGCGATCATGCAGCGCACCGAGCCGCCGGCCCGCTCGATCGTCGGCACCGGCGACGCGACGATGCGGGCGCTGCGCTCGACGGTGGCGCGTTGGTCGGGGGTCAGCGCCGCGGCGGCCCGGGTCGACATCGCGAGCAAACTCTCGCGGCCGTTGCTCAACTCGATCGCATTGCCGGCGAACTCACCGATCTGCGCCTCGCTGAGCGCGATCACCTCGCGGCGTCGGAACGCTTCTATGACCGTTACAGCCAACCCCTAGTGTCAAGGGGGTTGTTGTTAAGCTAACGTATAAATTGGTGGGTACAGTCGTGGACTTGAGCGACGCATGCCCGCCGATCGCAGCTTCACGAGGAAATGCCATGACCGACTTTCTGAAGACATCCGCCGCCGTTGCACTCGCTTCGCTGACGTTGGCCAGCGGCGCCTGGGCCCAGCAGTTCAAGGTGATCGAGCTTCCGCTGAAGAAGCCCGCGCCGTCCTTCGACGTCGCCAGTGTCGGCTTGAGCCAGGACGGGCGGGCTGTCGTCAACAAGGGCTCGCCAGGGTTCGCCGCCGAGGTGTGCCGTGTGCATTCATGCAAACCGGTTCCCCGGCTGGCGGACGCGGGTGGCCATGTGGAGACCTTCGCCAACGACGTCAACGAGCTCGGCGACGTGGTGGGCCGAACCACCGATCACCAGCATTACCGGGCCTACCTGCTGCGCGACGGCGTCATGACCAACCTGGGCACTTTGGCGCCAGACGAGAAGTTCATGAGCGAGGCCACTGCGATCAACGTCCACGGCGAGGTGGTTGGCTTCGGCCAGGTCTCCAAGGACGACCACGACTTTCGCGCCTTCCACTGGAAGGACGGCGTGATGACGTTGTTGCCGACGTTCGGTGGCCCGTTCACCAAGGCGCGGGACATCAACGACGCCGGCGCCATCGTCGGCATGTCGGAAATCGCCAACGACCGGCCGCGCGCTTTCATCTACAGCCAGGGCGTGATGATCAACCTGGGCACGCTGGGCGGCTCGCGCAGCGAAGCGATCGCCGTCAACAACCTGGGCGACGTGGCCGGTGTCGCCGAGCTGTCGACGCAGAAGCGCCATGCGTTCCGCTTCCGCAACGGTGTCATGGAAGACCTGGGCACCCTGCCCCACAGCGATACCAGCGAGGCGCTGGGCATCAATGATGCGGGCGAGGTCGTGGGCTATTCGCAGATGAAGCGTTCCCACGACTACCAGGACCACGCCTTTTTCTTCGATGCCAATGGCATGCACGACCTCAACACGCTGCTGCGCCCCGCTGACCGCAGTCGCTACCTCATCCGCCAGGCCCACGACATCAACAACCAGGGCGACATCGCCGTCGAGGCCGTCCGGTCCGACACGTGGGAGGAGGTCGCCGTGATCCTGAAGAAGATCGACTGACCGGGGGCGGCGACCTGCCCTCGCGGGTGGCCTGTCGATGCTTGCTTCAGCGCCGTGCGCGCAAGGCCTGCAGCAGCGCCCTGACCTCATCGTTCGGCCGCTGCGGCTCTTTCCAGTAGGCCGAGCAGTCGGGCTTTCGGCCCAGCAGCTTCATCTCGACCAACTCTCGGCGCGGGGTGACATGGTCGCCATAGGTCGTCCAGGCCTTCAGGATGTCGTTGACCTGGCGCTCGGTGTAGGTGCGGTTCGAGTCGAAGCGCATCCACAGCCCCCACATCGCCAGCCGTTGCACCGCGAACTTGTAAGGCCAACGCGAAAGCCGGCCGTGTTCGTCGAACTGCGTCAAGGCCTTGGCGGCGTGCGCGCTCAGGCTGGTGGGTGCGGGGCGGCCAGGGCCTTCCGCGAGTGCTGCCGCAGGCTCAGGCGCTCGGGTGAGCGTGGCTTGTGCGCGCAGGGCTTGCACGCTGCGGTGCCCGGCGGCGCGCGCCAGCATGTTCAGCAGCTGCACGTGGCTGGGCGCCGAGCCGGGGCTCTTCTCGAGGAACTCACCGAGCTGCAAGCGCAGCGTCTTGGCGAACTGCGACAGGTCGTCACAGTGAAGGGGCACCCGTTCACGGCCGCGTGTTGCGGTGGAGGGCGAAGTGGCGATGGTCGTCATGGTGCGTCTTTCTCGCGCGCATGAACCGGTCCCGGTGGTGGCCGGGGGCTGGGGTCGCCGACTTGCAGCCGAGGTTCAGTGCGCCGCTTCGAAACGCGGAGAACACATGGGACCAGGGCACCAAGGAAAGAGGAATCAGGGCAGGTTTAGCTCGGGCCCGCCTGGAGGGGCGGGGCCGCGGCGACGCCTGGGTGAACTGCCGACCGGGCGCGAATCATAGCGCCCGGTCGTGCGGCCGGGAAAGTCGCCTGGGCCACAGGCGACTTTCCCGGTATCGGCTGCAGGATCTGGCCTCTACTGGATCAGCGGCACGTGCACCGGCAGCGGTGGCGAAAACTGGCCTTCCGGCGTCACGAACTGCAGCACATCGAGCGGCGCCACTTCCTCGATGCTGGTGTTCAGCAGCAGCCAGCGAGTGTCCTGGCCGGCGCAGACCGGCGAGGTGAGGTCGAAGGTGACGGTCGTGCCGTCTTTCGATCGGGAGGCCGAGCGAGACGGGATCTTGCCCGACAGGTCGTCGCGGTAGTCGGCCACCAGCTTCAGCGGGTGGAGGTACTTGTTGATGACGACCTTGGTCACGCAGCCTTCACGCACCTGGATGCGCAGGTGGCACTTGCACTTCTTGTCGGTCCCCGCGACGATCATCTCGGAGTACTTGCCGCTGATCAGCTGGCCCTTCGGGTCCTTGAACTCGAACATCTGGCTGCTGCTGTAGAGCTTGGTGCCCGCCAGCTCGGGTGATTCGCGCGAGTTGGTACCCGCCGTGGTACGGGTGGTACCCGGCTTCAGCCACAGGCCGGTGACCTGACCGTCTGCCAAGGGATCGAACTCGTTGACGCTGGCCAGGGCGGGCGGTGGATCGTTGCACTTCTGGGTCTGCAGAGGCCCGATCTCACCGGCCCAGGCTGGCCCCATGGCGAGCAGGCCCGGGACGACTGCCAACGCCACGGCCCTTAACTTGGGGCGCCGGAAGATGGATGAGTTCATGTGTTCTCCTACATTCAAACGGCCCAAGCACGGGGCCTCTCCTACAAAACAACGCAATCCGTCGTCCGAAACCGGACAGGCAGTTCGCATCACGACGGGGCGGAACGCGCCAGTTGCGCTTCAACGGCCTTCACGGGGCGCCAGAATTGGGGCCCGACAGCTGGTTGTGCCGCCAAGGCGTTTCGGGCCAAGTCAGCCTGGCGTCGGGCCTCACCCGTCTGGCCATGGGCGATCAATGCCAGTGCATAGTGTGCGCGAACCGCCGCAAGCCAAGGGTGCTGAGCATTCGCTGGCGCCAGCGTGCCAATGAATCTCTCGAAGTAGGGTATCGCTTCGGCAGTTTTGCCGGCAGCAGACAGTGCTCGCGCAATGGTTTCGTTCAATTGCAAGAACGAGTCTCGATACTGCTCGGCCCGGGGTGTGGCCTCGGCCAGCCGGCCCAGCTTGTCGGCCTGTTCGACTGCATCGCCGATGCGGCCCTGCTCGATCCACAGCACCACCTGCAGCAACTGCGCGCGATGCTTCGGCGTGCCGAACACGGTTTCGACGGCGTCCTCGGTCGCCAGAGCGGCCTTGAGGTCTGTTTCTGCCGCGTGCAGGTCACCAGATGCCAAGTCGGTTTGAGCCAGTCGCAGATATCGGTCAGCCACATAGGGATGTTGGCCCCCTAGTTGAGCGGCGGTGGCGTCGCGCAGCTTGAGCAACAGTGCTCTGCTCTCTGCGAATCGGCCGGTGTCGAGCAGCCAGCGCGCCTCGGTCAGGTCGAGTGTCGGATCGGTGCCCGCGCGTGAGCCAAGTCGCTGGCGCTGCGCAGTGGCGTCCTCCAGGGCGGTCTTTGCTTCAACAAGGCGGCCGTCCAACACCAGGGCATTGGCCAACGCTGACCGGGATTGATACAGCTCGGAAGGGTCCAAACGATCGGCCTTAGAAAGCATCGACTTGTATGCCCCCTGTAGGTGCGCCATCCCTTCGTTCGACAGTCCGACTGTCGATTGCAGCCGACCCAGCCACAGCTCGATGCGCAAGCTCGAAACGTGATCGCGCCCCAGCGCGGAGCTGGTGGTCTGCCACGCGGTGCGCAGTGCCGATTCAGCCTGCACCAGCCGACGCATCGTCCAGAGGTGGCGGCCGAATCGGTACCGCATGTCAGCGAGGCGCACCGAACCCTCGCCCCATTGGGCTTGCCGAAGCTGCAGCGCTTGCTCAAATGCCGCATGTGCAGCATCGGGTTGATTGCGCAGCATCCGCAGCAATGCCAAAAGCTCCTGGCTTCCAGCCAAATCGTCGACAGCCTCCGGATGGTGCTGAAGTGCAGAGATCAAGGGTTCGACGCGCCCCAGAGCCGCATCCACCTTTCTTTCCGCGTAGTCGACTCGCCCCAAGTCCAGTACCACGCCCAGACAAGCCAGGCTGTCGTCTAACCCGCCGTCGTGGCACAACTGGTTTGCTTCGTTCAGCCTGGCGCGCGCGCTCTCCCAGTCGCTGTTCTCACGCAAGCTTTCGCCTAACTCACGCAACGCCAGCACCTGCTGCGAACGCGGCGCCTGTTGCCGCTTCAGGTCGCTGACGCGCGCTTGTCGGACGCGGATCGCTGCATCAAGTATTTCGAGGTCATTCAGCAGACCCCCTACCACCCGTTGGAGTTCGACGCGCACCCCGGGCTGCTCGGACAGACCTGTTGTTGACAGCATGACGGCGCTCTGTTCAAGCAACTGTTGAACGCTCTGTTCACGTTTGGCTTGGCCACCGGCCTGTTCGATGTCATTGGCCTTGAACACTCCGACCAGGAAGTCGGTGATCGCCGATGCTTTGGCCGCTTGCGCCCGCGCCACATTGGCCTGCCACAGTGCCACCCCCAGGGCAGCGCCGAGGGAGAGCACGAAGCCGGCGGCCAGTCCGACGCCGAGGCGGTTGCGCTGGATGAACTTGCGGGCGTGGTACCACGAGCTGTCGGGCTGCGCGGTGACAGGTCGGTGGTCGAGCCAGCGGCGCAGGTCATCGGCGAACGCCTGCACCGTGGCGTAGCGCTCGGCGGGATCTTTCTTCAGGGCCTTCAGCAGCACGGTGTCGAGGTCACCCTGCAGCGCGCGCCGGGTGGGCACGTCCATCGCGCGTTGGCTGGGCCGTGCCGGCGCCGTGCTGACGATGGTGTCTTCGAGTGCGGCGGCCGATGCACGCCGGGGCTGGTAGGGCAGTACGCCGGTCAACAGCTCGTACAACACGACGCCCAGCGAGTAGATGTCGGCCGCGGTGCCGATCGGCTGACCCAGGATCTGCTCGGGCGCGGCGTACTGCGGGGTCATCGCGCGCTGCGCCGGTGCGGTCAGCTCGGCATGGGCGGGATCGGCGGCCAGCAGCTTGGCGATGCCGAAATCGAGCAGCCGCACCTGCCCTTGGGGCGTGACGAGGATGTTGCCGGGCTTCAGGTCGCGGTGCACCACCAGCCGCGCATGGGCGTGGGCCACCGCGGCCGTCACCTGCAAGAAGAGCGCGATGCGTTGACGCGTGTCGAGACCCAGGCGCAGCACATGGTGATCGAGACGTTCGCCTTCGACGTACTCCAGCGCGAGGAAGGGCTGGCCCTCGGCGGTGACGCCCGCGTCGTAGATGCGGGCGATGTTGGGGTGGTCCAGCACCGCGAGGATCTCGCGCTCGTGCGCCATGCGCTCGGCCAACTGCGGATGGCGCCACGGTGCGTGCGGCAGCTTCAACGCCACCGGCCGCCCCTGCAGCAGGCCATCGGTGCGCTCGGCGAGCCACACGCGCCCCATGCCACCTTCACCGAGCAGGCGAATGGCGCGGTAGGGGCCTGCGTCAGGCGGCAGCGGCGGTGGGGGCTCGTCCAGCGGCGCGAGCTTCGGCAGGCTGCCGAAGCGTGTGCTGGTGCGTGTCACCCCGTCGGCCGATCGCGTGGGCTGCTGCGTCTCGTCGTCGTCGGCATGGGCCAGCAGGTTCTCGAGCCGGGGCCGGAGCGCGGCGTGTTCCTCGGGCAGGTTTGCCAGCCAGCCTGCGCGTTCGGGCGCGGGCAGCTCCAGCGCTTCATCGAGCAGGCGTCGCAGCAGGGCCCACTGCTCGGGCGCCATGTCGAACAGCGGGCTGCTCATGACGTGGAACGACCCAGCCAGCTCGGCCGCGGCCCCTGAGAGCAGGCGCTCATTTCAGCGCTTCGGCCAGGAACAGGCGCGCCTGTTGCCAGTCGCGCCGAACGGTGCGATCGGTGATGCCCAGGGCTTGCGCGATCTCGGGCTCGGTCATGCCGGCGAAGTAGCGCAGCTCGACCACCTGGGCCATGCGCGCATCCAGCTTGGACAGCTCATCGAGCGCGTCGTGCACCCGCAGGATTTCGGCCTCGCCCGCATCGGCGGGCAGGTGTTCGCTGAGCTGGGTGGTGAGGGTGACATGGGCGGCATCGCCGCCGCGGCGTTCGGCCTGGCGCTCGCGCACCAGATCGATGATGACCGAGCGCATCACGCGGCCGGCATAGACCATGAAGCGCAGCTTGTCGGCAAATGCGATGTCGCTGTGGCGGGCCAGGCGCAGATAGCTTTCGTGCACCAAGGCGGTGGTGTCGAGCACCGTGTTGCGGCCACCGCCATGCAGGCGCGCCCGGGCCAGCCGCCGCAGCTCGCGGTAGGCATCGGCGTAGAGCGCGTCGAGTTGGGCAGAGCCGCTGCCGGAACCGCTGCCTTCAGGCAAACCCTCGGGCGGTTCGGCATCGGAAGGCGAGGGGTACGACATAGGGAGGATTGGAGCCCCCCTGACCGCTGCGCGCAATCCCCTGCTGCCACGACGTTGTCAGCAGGGGTGACGCAGCATGACGTTCATGCCAGGCGATGCCAGGGGGCAAAGCCGGTAGATCCCCCATTTTGAGGACGAGACGATGACGAACGACCACACCCCCACCCAGGCCCTGAACTGGTTCGAGATCCCGGTGCGCGACCTGGACCGTGCCCAGCGCTTTTATGAAACGCTGTTCGCGCGGCCGCTGCGGCGCGAATCGATGGGCCCGGAGATCACGCTGGCGGTGTTCCCCTACACCGACGGCAGCGGCGTGGGGGGCTGCCTCTACGCCTCGGCGCACGCCCCGGCACCGACCACCGAAGGCACGGTGGTCTACCTGAATGCCGCGCCATCGCTCGACGTGGTGGTGGCGCGCCTGGGGGAAGCGGGCGGCAAGCTGCTGCTGCCTCGGGTGGACCTGCCCGGCGACATGGGGGCCTTCGTCCACATCCAGGACAGCGAAGGCAACCGCGTCGGCCTGCATGCGTCGCGCTGAGACGCGCCCCCCTTCACGCCACCCATCGAGGGGCCGGCCACCGCGTAGCATGGGCGGCTTCTCCGGAGAAAACGATGCGCTTTGCTTACACGATCGCCTATGTCGACAACGTCGAGGCGTCACTGGCCTTTTTCGAGCAGGCGTTCGGCCTGAAGCGCCGCTTTGTGGCCCCGGGTGGCGGCTATGGCGAGCTGGAAACCGGTGGCACGGCGCTCGCCTTTGCCGACCATGCCACCGCGCGCGGCAGCCTCGGCCAGGACTACCTGCCGGCCGATCAATCCGAACGTCCGTTGGGCATCGAGATCGGCCTGGTGACCGAGGATGTGCCCGCGGCGTGTGACCGTGCCGTGACGGCCGGCGCCCGGCTTCTGACACCACCGACCGTCAAGCCCTGGGGCCAGACCGTGGCCTATGTGCGATGCCCCGACGGCGTGCTCGTCGAGCTGTGCACCGCCATGGGTTGATCGGGCCCGATCGCCGATGCGCCGCGCCGACCGCCTGTTCGAGCTGGTTCAACTGATCCGCGGCCGCCGTTTGTCGACGGCGGCATTCCTGGCCCAGCGCCTGGAGGTCTCGTTGCGCACGGTGTACCGCGACGTGGCCGATCTGCAGGCCCAGGGCGTGCCGATCGAAGGCGAAGCGGGGGTGGGGTATCGACTGGGCTCAGGTTACGACCTGCCGCCGCTGATGTTCTCGACCGACGAAGCCAAGGCCCTGGTCGCCTCGGTGCGGCTGGCACAGCAGCGGCTGGATGGCGAGCTGGCGCGCGCCGCGGAGGCGGCGCTGTCGAAGATCCTCGCCGTGCTGCCGAGCGCGGCGCGGGCCGCGGCGGAGAGCCTGGCGATCTACGCCCCCACATTCGGCGACACCGACCCGGTGCGCACCCACCTCGAACGGCTGCGGGGTGCGATCGAGTTGCGCCGCAAGGTGCGCATCGCCTACCGCGACGAATCCGGCCGCGACAGCACACGCACGCTCCGTCCCCTGGGCTGTTTTTACTGGGGCGCCGTCTGGACGCTGGGCGCGTGGTGCGAGCAGCGCCACGACTTTCGCAATTTCCGCCTCGACCGCATCGTGAATCTGACGATGCTCGATGAACCCTTCCGTGACGAAGCGGGCAAGACGCTGGCCGACATGCTGCGCGCAGTGGAGTGCGACTAGACGCGCAATTGGCGCTCCACCGACGCAATGCATCACTTGCCTGGGGCTTCCACGGCGCGTGGCGCACGGGGGCGCACCGGCACGGTGGCATTGCACAGGCCGATGTGTCGCGGGCTGTGCACGAACCAGTCCTCCTTGCGCACCCGGCGTGCGTCGAGCAGCGCCGGCCAGGTGGCGCTGTCGGTGCGAAGCACTTCGAGCGACGGACGCTCGGCCTCGGGCACATCGGCCAGCAGCCTCACGCGTTGGATGGTGGTTCGCTGTTCGTCGGGGCCGTAGAACCCCATCTCGGCGCCGCCGCGGGGCAAGGCCGCCAGGTGCTGCATGCCTTGCAACACGCGGCCCACCACGGTGATGTTCAGGTCGAGTCCGCGGGGTGACTGGCCGATCACCGTGTACAACTCGGTGCCGTTGCTGCTGTCGACCGCCATGTCACGCCCCGCACCGACGACGCCGTAGCAATGCGCCAGCCACGCCCGGCCGGTTTTCGGGTCGGCCGCCACGGGCATCCCGTCGACAAAGCCACTCACGGCGGCCCATCCGTCGGCATCCGGCAGCCGAACCAGGGGCAGCCCTTTCAAGGGTACCGAGAACTCGGCCGGCAGCTTGGCCAGCGCCTTGCCCAGCGGCTTGGCCTTGTCGGGGTGGTCGGCGTTGGGGTCTCCCCACTGGGTCACGTAGTTGTCCTGCACCCGGTTGATGGCCAGTCCGTCCCAATAGCCTTCGTGGGCCAGGGTGCGGATGTTCGCGGCGTGCTGCGGCGCGAAGCGGGGGGCCAGCTCGATGATGACCTGCCGCGAGCCCTCGGCCCCCAGGTCCATCAGCAGCGTGTTCTGCGGGTCCAGCGGCCGCCAGTCGTTGGCGGGTGAGCGTTCGAGCACCTGGGCCACCGTGAGGCCGGCGGGCGGGGCCGCCGAGGCGGCTGCGCAAGAGGTCATCAGGGCGAGGGCAACGGTGAGGCGAGACAGAGGTTTCATCGGTGGGCGCAGGGTGAATGACGGCGCAGGTGGCGCGAAGCCCGAGAGTCTCGCGCGCTGAGGTAGTCTGTGCGGCCTGTGGAAAACCATGGTTTGAAGCGATGATTCGATTTCCTCGCCCCTTGCGCCCCGGTGATACCGTGGCCATCACGGCACCGTCGTCTGGCGTGGCGACCACCGGGGCGCTGGCGCGGCTGGACCTGGTGCTGGATCACCTTCGCTCGCGGGGCTTTCGGGTGGTGGAGGGCGACTGTCTGCGCACCCAGCGGCACGACCAGAGCGCGCCGGCGGCACAGCGCGCGGCCGAACTGATGCGCTTTCTCACCGACCCGGCGGTGGCCGCGGTGCTGCCACCGTGGGGCGGCGAGCGGGCCATCGAGCTGCTGCCCCGGCTCGATTTCGGCGCCTTGCGGCCACTGCCGCCCAAATGGCTGCTGGGCTTCTCGGACATCAGCACGCTGCAGATGCCGCTGCTGTTGCGCGCGAGTTGGGCCAGCGCCCACGGCAGCAATCTGATGGACCTGGCACCGAGCCAGACTGATCCGCTTGTCCGCGGTGTGCTGGATGTGCTGTCGCACGACGGCGTCGCGCCGCTGCGGCAGGCCGCGTCGCCACGATTCCAGGTCACCTGGACGCCGTTCGAGACCGATGCTGCGGCGGCGTTCAACCTGACCGAGCCCACCCGCTGGCGGCGCCTGGATGGCCGCGACGAGGAAGCCATCACCCTGCGCGGCCGCTTGATCGGCGGCTGCCTGGACACGGTCAGCCGCCTGGCCGGCACCCCGTTTGGAGATGTGCCGGGCTTCATCCGCAAGCACCGCGCCGAGGGCGTGTTGCTGTACCTGGAGAACTGCGAGCAGAACCCCTGCGAAATGCTGCGCACCCTGTACAGCCTGCGCCTGCATGGGTGGTTCGAGGGGCTGGCCGGCGTGCTGCTCGGCCGCAGCGCGGCGCCCGAGGTCACGAATGCGCAGCGGCTGGACCATGCCGGCGCCATGCACGAGGCCCTGGGTGACCTGCCATGCCCGGTGCTGGTCGATCTCGACATCGGCCACCGGCAGCCGCAGTTCACGCTGGTCAATGGCGCGCTCGCCACCTGCCATTTCGATGGGGGCCGGGGTTGGCTCAGCCAGACCTGGGGCGATGGACCCCTCACCAAAGACCTTGAGGCTTCTGTTCTGCGATGACCCCCTTTTCCGACCTGTCGATCCACACCGAGCGTTTGTCGCTGCGGCCCTTGGTGGAAGCCGACGCCAACGATCTGTTTGCGATCTTTGGCGACCCGCGCGTGATGCGCTATTGGTCCACGCCGGTCTGGGCCGACCGCGAGCAGGCGCTGCGCCTGGTGGCGGGCGACCGCGAGGCGCTGGCCCGACGCGAAGACCTGCGCTTGGGTTTGGTGCGACGCGACCTGGGGCGCGTGGTGGGCACGGTGAGCCTGTTCCGCATCGACGCCGGCAACCGGCGCGCGGAAATCGGCTACGCGCTGGGGGCCGAACACCAAGGCGCCGGGCTGATGAGCGAGGCCCTCGTGGCTCTGGTGGATCTGGCCTTCGACCATCAACCGGGGGCGCCGTTCGACGATTTGCGGCTGCACCGGTTGGAGGCCGACATCGACCCGCGCAACACGGCGTCCGCCGCCAGCCTCACTCGTCTCGGATTTCAGCTCGAAGGCACGCTGCGCGAGCGCTGGCAGGTGGGGGGCGAGATCTCCGATTCCGGGCTGTACGGGCTGCTGCGGCCCGATTGGCTGGCCCGGCGCTCCGGGCGCCCGACTCTGCGATGAACCGCGCTGACCCGCGTTGAACCGCGCTCGCGTTCAGCCGGCAGGGCGAACGCCGAACAACCAGGCCGCGGCGCTGAAGGTGATGAACGCCATGGCGGTCGAGGTCATGATGATGCGGGCCACACGGCCGTTGTCGGCACCGTAGCGCTCGGCCAGCAGTGAGACATTGCTGGCGCTGGGCAGAGCGGCCGTCAGCGTGAGGGCGGTCAGCTGGAACTCGCTCAGCGGCACGCCCAGTTGGCGGGCACCGGCACCCAGCATCAGCACCAGCAGCGGGTGCAGCAGCAGCTTGATCGCGGCCACCGGTGCCACCTGGCGCAGCGGTGCGGGCGGTGGCGGCGAGTCGTCGCCGGCCGCATCGGCGCTGCGGTGCGCCGGGTCGCGCGAGCGCCACAGCACGGCACCGATGGTGAACAGTGCCACCGGGCTCGCGGCGTCTGCCAGCATCTTGACGATGGCCTGCACCGGCCCCGGCAGCGGCCAGCCCACCACACCCGCCATCGCCCCCAGCACGATGGCCCAGGGCAGCGGGTTTGACAAGGTGCCTCTCAGCGCGCGCAGACCGGCTTCGCGAGCGCCCGCCGCGCCTTGTGCCTGCGCCAGACCGAGGCACAGAGAGGTGGTGACCAGCATGTCGGCCAGCACGGTGCAGATCACGGGCCCGGCGGCTTCCTTGCCCAGCACCGCCACCAGCAACGGCACGCCCATGAAGCCCGAATTCGGGAAGGCGGCGACCAGCGCACCGAACGCAGCGTCTTTCAATGAGACGCCGGGCCGAGCCGCCGTGCCGGGCCCCAGGGTGACGGCCACCGTGAATCCCACGATCACCAGCGCGGCGATCAGGTACACGCCGAGCACTGCCGGATTCAGCAGCTGCAGCACTGGTGTCGTCTGGCCAAACCGGAACAGCAGGCACGGCAGCGCGAAGAACAGCACGAAGGCGTTCAGCCCGGGGATGGCGCTGGCGGGCAGCACATGGCGTTGAGCCGCCAGGTAGCCACACAGCACCAGCGCAAAGAAGGGCAGCGTGACGGCGAAGATGGCAACGATGGCGCTCATCGGGGTGTGCGAGGCTTCAGGCGACGCACCTCACGCACCTCACGCCCTTCGCGCCGAGGCAGTACGTGGTCCGGTTCACGGGACAAGTCATGCCTGCGCGCCCGGGCGGCCGGCCTCGACAACGAAGCGGGCCGCCTCGGTCACCGGGCTGCGGGCATCCAGTGCGTCGGCCACCACCATGAGGCGGGCCTCGATCTGACGAGCATCGAGCCGGAAGCGGGTGTAGCCACGCCGGTCGGCGCGGCCCCAGCGCACATGCGGGTTCAGCGGCAGTGCGGCGTCGATGCGCGCTTGATCCAGACCCAGGCTGCTGATGGACGTGCCGCAGAACTCGGTGGCCAGCGTGGCCGATCGCGGATCGCGGAAATCCGTCTTCAGGTCGGCCACGTAGTGGGCGTGGACATCACCGCCCAGCACCACCACGCCGCCCAGCCGCCGTTCGGCCACCGTGGCGAGCAGGCGCTGGCGCGACGGCGCGTAGCCGTCCCAGCCATCGGTCCAGTAGGTGCCGCCTTCGGGGCCGGCGGGGTCACTCCAGGTGAAGCGGGCCATCAAGGTCTGCTGGGCCAGCAGGTTCCAGGGCCGGTCCTCGGCCCAGGCCTGCGCCAACCATTGCTCCTGAGCGGTGCCCAGCAGCGTGCGGCGAGGGTCGGCCAAGGCGGGGCACTCTTTCATCGTGACGGTGTTCGAGCCGCCGCGGCCCGGCTTCTGGCACGCCTGCGAGGCGCGGTACTGGCGGTCGTCGAGCGCCAGGATGCGGGCCAGGCGCCCCCAGTCATGGCTGCCGTACAGCCGCATCTGGCCCTGCACTGGCCGCCATGCCTTGGGGAAGGGCAAGTGTTCCCAGTAGGCTTGGTAGGCGGCGGCCCGTTGCTCGGGAAAGTCGGTCTGCAACTGGTTGCCCTGCAGCCCGGCGTAGTCGTTTTCGACCTCGTGGTCGTCCCACACCAGCAGCCAGGGGCAGGCGGCGTGCGCGGCCTGCAGCAACGGGTCGCGCTGGTAGGTGGCGTAGCGGGCCCGGTACGCTGCCAGCGTGCGCGGGAAACCGGCTTCGTGCTGCCGCAGCGCGGTGGGCAGTGAGGGGTACTCGTAGATGTAGTCCCCGAGAAACATCACCAGGTCGGGGGCATCGGCGGCCACTTGCCGCCATGCGGCGTAGTGGCCCGAGTCGTAGCGCTGGCAGCTCGCGATCACGAACGACAGCGGTGCCGCCTCGGTGGCCGCCGGGGCGGTGCGGGTGCGGCCGGCGGCACTGCGGGCCCCGAGGGCCGTGAATCGGTAGTGATACCAGCGGCCCGGCGCCAGGCCGGCCGGCTCGGCGTGCACGCTGTGGCCCCAGGCGGCTTCGGCCGTTTCGGTGCCCTGGGCGACGATGCGGCTGAAGGCCTCGTCGTCGGCGATCTCCCAGGCCACGTCGACCCGCTCGGGCAGACCCGGGCCGGTGAGCAGCGTCCACAGCACCATGCCGTCGGGCCGCGGAAACCCGCTGGCCACGCCCAGCTCGAAGCGGTCCACCTCGGCGGCCAGCGCCTGGCGGATGAACCCCGGGGCGCAGCCGGTGGCCAGGCTGGCGGCGAGCAGGCGGCGGCGATGAAGATCAGGCGGCAGGTGTGGCATGGCGGGGCGTGGCGTTGCGAAGAACGGCGACGGACAGGTCGCGCCAGAGGCGTTCGACCTCGGCCGGCGAGCCGAGGCGGGTGATCGTGACACCCGCGAGCGCGGCATCGTTTGACAGTTGCCGGTAGCGTGCTTGCCGCGTCGCCCAGGTGCGCCAGGTGTAGCGGATCACCCCGTCACGGTGGAAAAGCCGGTACCACTTCTCGTGGTTGCCATTGCAGCAAGCCTCGCCTGTGACGGCCCGCCGCCAGGTGCGCGACAGCGCGCGGCGCGTGACGAGGCCCAGCGGGAAATCGAGAACGATCAGCCACTGCAAGCGAGGCCAAAGCGCCACCTCGGTGCTGGCGAAGTAGTTGCCGCTCACCACCCATGCTGGCGTGGCGGCCAAGTCGGCCACGCGTTCGCGCAGCACGGGGTGGCCGCACTGAACCCATCCGGGCGACCACCAGAGATCGTCCAGATCGGTGAAGGGCAATCCCAGCCGTTCGCCCAGCGCGCGGCCCAGCGTCGTCTTGCCGGCGCAAGACGGCCCGATGATGTGGATGCGTTGAGCGGGCGGAGGGGCGGAAACGGTCGTCACGGGGCGGGGCGGCGCGCGGTCCTGAAGGCCGCGCGAGCTTACCCCGTGGGTGGACGCGGCGTCAGTGCATCAACGCCGCTTCGAGTTCGGCAAAGCTGCGTGATCGCGGGCCGCTGGCCAGTTCGATGCCGAGGGCGGCTTCCAGCCGGCGCGCCGAGAAGATGCCGCGGATCAGGCTGCCGTGCTGGCCCCGCTCGGCCACCAGCAGGTAGCGCAGGCCATGCTCGAGCATCGTGGCGGCGAGGTTGCCGATGCGGCTGTGCTCGATCTGCCAGGCGTCGATCACCCGCCATTCGGCGCGCGGCGTCATTACCTGCTCCAGCGTCAATTCGTCGACGGCGACGTGGTCGTTGATGGCCCGCAGCAAGGGGCGTTCGCCCTGCAGGTCGTCCACCGTGACCAGGCCGATCAGTTCGCCCCCGACGCCGGCCACGAAGGCCATGCGCACACCGGCGCGCTGCATCACATGCAAGGTGGCGGGGATGCCGTCGCGGTGGTCGACGGTGACGCAAGGGGCCAGCCGAAGGTCCGTCATCTGGCTGATCGCGGGGTCGGTGAGTGAGGCCGCGTGGGTGGCGGGTGGCAGTTGTGGCTGCCCCGAAACAGTGGTCAGCGGCAGGCGCTGAAACTCGGCGAGCGATGGCATGGTGATGCCCCTCCTGGGCGCGATGGCGCCTCTGAGCGTGGCCAGCCCTGTCGTGGCGCAGCGGCGGGGCCGCAGCGCAGGGCGGCGGGGCCAACCAGGCGCCACCCGCAAGATTGCAGCTTCGCCGAGGCGGCATCAGGGACGCATAAGCGTCGCAACGGCCTCGTCGTCGGGGCCGAAAACGACCAAGCCCGGGCGGGCCCGGGCTTGGTAAGGGGTGAGGGCGGTGCCCTTCAGGCCACCCGACGCAGCTTGGCGCGGGCCGGCGTGCCGCCCAGCACACCGCCGAACAGGTCCTTCGGGTCGTCCAGTCGCGGCACCAGGTCGATCTGCCGATGCTGTTCGTTCTGCTCTTGCAGCAGCAGGTGCAGGAAGCGCAGTGCCGAGAAATCTTCGAGGGCGAAGCCGACCGAGTCGAAGATGGTGACCTGCTCGCCGCTGGAGCGGGCGCTGTGGCCGGAGGCGACGATGTCGGCGAACTCGGTGACCGGGAAGTCGACCGGCAGTTGCTGGATTTCGCCTTCGATGCGCGACTGCGGCTCGTACTCGACGATCACGCGGGCATCGGCGCGCAGCAGGATGTCGCGGTGCAGCTCGGTCTTGCCGGGGCAATCGCCCCCCACGCCGTTGATGTGCACGCCGGGGGCGATCATCGCGGGCTCGAGGATCACCGCGTTGCGCTTGTCGGCGGTCACGGTGGTGATGATGTCGGCGCCCTGCACCGCCTCGGCGGTCGAGCCGCAGATGGTGATGGACAGGTCCGCCAGTTCGGGCAGAGCGTGCAGGTTGCGCTCCAGCTTCGCCGAGGCCAGCGGGTCCACGTCGTACAGGCGCAGTTCACGGATGCCCAGCATGCGGTGGAACGCGATCGCCTGGAACTCGCTCTGCGCACCGTTGCCGATCAGGGCCATCACGCGGCTGTCCGGGCGGGCCATCCACTTGGCGGCCAGTGCCGACATGGCGGCGGTGCGCAGCGCGGTGGTCACGGTCAATTCCGACAGCAGCACCGGGTAGCCGGTGTTCACATCGGCGAGCACGCCGAAGGCCGTGACCGTCAACAGACCTTCAGAGGTGTTCTTCGGGTGACCGTTGACGTACTTGAACGAATAGAGCTCGCCATCGGACGTGGGCATGAGCTCGATGACGCCCACGTCGGAATGGCTGGCCAGGCGGGCAGATTTCTCGAAGGTGGCCCAGCGCCGATAGTCGGCTTCGATTTCTCCGGCCAGGCGTTCGATGAAGGCGCCCGGGCCGATGCTCTGGACCAGGCGTTGAATGTCGGCGATGCCGATGTAGTCGACCATGGGACTCTCGTCTTGCGGTTGTCGGGCCTGGGTTTGTCTCGTGGCATGCCGGGTGGCACGCGAGGTGATGCGCTGAATGGGCATCCCGGTCATGGTGCGCGGCCCCCGCACCGTCCCGAGTCACAATTTTCGGCAGGACGGCTGCCAACAAGAAGCCAGCAAACTGCGCAATCTGCGAAGCCGATTGTGCGAAACGTTAGACTTGCTTGACGTTTTGATCAATTGACCCTGGCCAGCCGGCCGGATGGGGGTACATCCATGGACGATGTCGACCAGCAGTTGCTCAGCCTTCTGCGAGAAGATGCACGGGCCTCGGTGGCCTCGCTGGCCAAGACGCTGCGGGTGGCGCGTGGCACCGTGCAAAATCGGATCACCAAGCTCGAGGCCAACGGCACGATCGTTGGCTACACCGTGCGTCTGAAGCCGCAGACCGAGGCCAACCGGATCGCAGCGCTGATGACGATCGCGGTCGAGGGCAACGCGGCCGATGCGGTCATCCGGGCCTTGCGCGGTGACCCGGCGGTGCAGACGCTGCACACCACCAACGGCCGCTGGGACATCGTGGCCGAACTGCGCGCCGACAGCCTCGAGGCCTTCGATCGCGTGCTCAGCCGCATCCGGCTGATCGAGGGCATCGCCCACACTGAAACCAGTCTTCTGCTGTCCACCCACAAGTTATGACCTTTGCCTCGATGCTGCCGTACTGCCAGGAGGCCCGATGAACGCGCCCGCCACCTTGAACGCGGCCCAGATGGAGGCTGTGCAATACCTGCACGGGCCCTGCCTGGTGCTGGCGGGTGCGGGCTCCGGCAAGACGCGCGTGATCACCCACAAGATCGCTCGCCTGTTGCAGGCCGGCCTGCCGCCGAAGCGGATCGCCGCGATCACCTTCACCAACAAGGCGGCGCTTGAAATGCGCGAGCGGGCCAAATCGCTGGTGGGTGCGCGTGCTGCGAAGGATCTGGCAATCAGCACGTTTCACTCGCTCGGTGTGCGCATGCTGCGCGAGGATGGCGAGCAGCTGGGCCTGAAGCAGAACTTCTCGATCCTGGATGCCGACGATGTGCTGGGAGTCATCCGCGATGCGGGCAGTTGCACTGACAACTCGCTCGCCCGCCGTTGGCAGTGGACGATCAGCCTCTGGAAGAACCAGGGTTTCGACAGCGCCCGCGCCATGGCCGCCGCACAGAACGACGACGAACGGGTGGCCGCCAAGGTGATGGCGCTGTACGAAGAACGGCTCGCGGCGTACCAGGCGGTCGACTTTGACGACCTCATCAGCCTGCCGTTGAAGCTCGTCACCACCTGCCCGGCGGCGCAGGAGAAGTGGTTGAACCAGTTCGGGCACGTGCTGGTCGACGAGTACCAGGACACCAACGCCGTGCAGTACGAGCTGCTCAAGGGGCTGGTCAATCACCCCGACGAAAGCAAGCGTGGCATGTTCACCGCGGTGGGCGACGACGACCAGAGCATCTACGGCTGGCGCGGCGCGACGATCGAGAACCTGAAGAAGCTGCCGCAGGAGTTCCCCAGCTTGAAGGTGATTCCGCTGGAACAGAACTACCGCTCGACCAGCGCCATCCTGCGCGCGGCCAACGAGGTGATCGCGGGCAACCCGAAGATCTTTCCGAAGAAGCTGTGGAGCGAGCACGGCGACGGCGAGCCGGTGCGGGTGGTGGAGTGCGATGGCGAAGAGCACGAGGCCGACCGTGCGGTGGCGCGCATCCAGGCGGTGCGGGCGACCGACCCCCGCATCAAGTTCTCCGACTTTGCGATCCTCTACCGTGCCAACCACCTGGCGCGTGCCTTCGAGCAGAAGCTGCGGGCCGCGCAGGTGCCGTACAAGGTATCCGGCGGCCAGAGCTTCTTCGACAAGGCCGAGATCAAGGACCTCTGCGCTTGGTTGCGCCTGCTCGTCAACCAGGACGACGACCCCGCCTTCCTGCGGGCGGTGACCACCCCCAAGCGCGGCATCGGCCACACCACGATCGGCAAGCTGGGCGAGTTTTCGGGCAAGTGGAAGACGAGCATGTTCGAGGCGCTGTTCGCCGAGAGCCTGCCCAGTGCCCTCAGCGCGAAGGCGATCGGCTCGCTGCACGAGTTCGGCCGCTATGTGAACGACCTCGAATACAAGGCCCGCACCACCACGGGTGCGGAAGACGCCAAGGCGCTGATGCTGGGTTGGCTGAAGGACATCGGCTACGAGCAGCATCTGTACGACACCGAGGACAGCGAAAAGCTCGCCGCCTCGCGTTGGTCGAACGTGCTCGACTTCGTCGACTGGGTGGCCAAGCGCTGTGGTGGCGAGATCACGCAGGAGGGCGGCACCTTCGAGAGCGAGAAGAAGAGTGTGCTGGACGTGGCGCAGACCATCAGCGTGATCCTCAGCCTGGCCGAGCGGGGTGACGAGCAGGACCAGGTGGTGCTGTCGACACTGCACGCGAGCAAGGGCCTGGAGTGGCCGCATGTGATTCTGGTGGGGGTCAACGAAGGCTTGCTGCCCTTCAAGGCGGACGATGAAGAGATGAGCGTCGAACGCCTGGAGGAAGAACGGCGCCTGATGTACGTGGGCATCACCCGGGCGCAGAAAACGCTGGTGGTCAGCACGCTGCGCCGCCGCAAGAAGGGCCGCGACACCGTGGCGGGCATCCCCAGCCGCTTCATCGCCGAGATGAAGCTCAACCAGGCCGGGAGCGGCGAAGACCCGAAGGATCGGCTCAAGCGTCTGCGGGCCGAGCTCGCCGCCAAGAGTGCCGCAGCGGCGCCAGCGGCGGAATGACGTGCCCCCACTGATGCGTTCCTGACGCCAGTGCGGTTAGCCTCCGCGTCATGAGCGCGCAGACTTTCCCTGGCGCCCGCGGTGGGCAGGCGGCCGCGCGGACACCACCCGACCGGGCTCGGCTGCTGCGCCGGGCCTTGGGCTGGGCCGCGGCGGCGGCGCTCTGGGGCCTGGCCTGGACCGGGGCCACCCAGCTGGACCACCACACCGACCTGGCCAACCAGGCGATGCTGTTCGTCATCGCTCCGGTGGTGGCGAGCATCTGGCTGTCGGCGCCCGCCGCGTTCGCGTTCGCCCTGTTCTGCACCATCAGCTTCGACTGGGGTTTCGTGCCGCCGCGCGGTACGTGGCAGATCGACCACGAACGCCATGCCGTGTTGCTGGCGGCGATGCTCGTCGTCAGCTGGCTGATCGCCGGGCTGCTGGCGCGTTTGCGAGCCCAGGCCGCCGCCGCACGCGACGCGGCCCGGTGGGCGGCACGGTTGCAATCGGTCGGTGAAGCGCTGCGAGACAGCGCCGATCCCCTGCAGCAGGCCGAGCCGGTCGCCCAGGTGCTGTCCGAGTTGGGCGGGCGGCCCGCGGCCCTGCTGGTGCTGCGCGACGAGATGCCGCCGACCGACCAGCCAGAGGCCGCATGGCAGCACGGCGAGCTGGACGCCGATGAGCGGGCCGGCCTGTGGTTGAGCCTGCGTCAATCACAGGCCTTCGGGCCGGGCACCGGCCGGCATGGGGAGCAGCCGGCCTGGTACCTGCCGCTGCGTTCGAGAGGGGCGAGCTATGGCGCCGCACTCGTTCGCCTGGCCGAGCCCGCCCACGCCAGCGACGTCGGGCGCATGCGCGCGCAGGCCCTGTGCGATCTGCTCGGCGTGGCCCTGCAGCGCGCGGCGTTGGCGCGGCAGACCGAAGCGGCACGGGGCCTGGCTCAGACGCAGGGGGTGCGCAATGCGCTGCTGGCCTCGATCTCACACGACTACCGCACGCCGCTGGCGGTGATCCTCGGCGCTGCGTCGTCGCTGCAGGATCAGGGCGAACGTCTGTCTGCCGTGCAGCGGGCCCGGTTGGCGGCGCAGATCGTCGAAGAGGTGGAGCAGCTCAGTCGAATGACCGACAACACCTTGCAGCTGGCGCGGCTCGATGCACCCGGGGTCACGCTGAGGCTGGATTGGGAATCGGCCGAAGAGGTGGTGGGCACCGCATTGGCACACGCTCGCCGCCGCGCTGACAGCAAGCGCTTGCGGGCGCGCCTCGAACCCGGCCTGCCGCTGCTGCGCTGCGATGCGATGCTGCTCTCGCAACTGCTCGACAACCTGATCGACAACGCGCTGAAGTACAGCGAGGGGCCGGTCGAGTTGGTGGTGCGCCAACAACTGCCACTGCCGGGTGAAACCGATGCGTCGGGCGCCGCGGTCGGGCCGCATGTGGTGCTGGCGGTGCGGGACCGCGGCGCTGGCGTCGCGCCGGCCGAGCGCACCAAGGTGTTCGAAGTGTTCCAGCGCGGCGACGGGGCCGGCCAGGCCCGCGGCGCGGGCGTGGGGCTGGCCGTGTGCCGCGCGATCGCGCGCGCCCATGGCGGCGAACTGAAGTTGCGTACCCGGGCGCACGGTGGCAGCAGCTTCGAGCTCTGGCTGCCCGTCGTGCCCATGCCGATCGAGGCCCAGACATGATCCGCGTACTGCTCGTTGAAGACGACAAGGACCTTCGCGCCACCTTGCGCGATGCGCTCGCACTGGAAGGCTACGAGGTCAGCACGGCCGCCAGCCTCAGTGAAGGCCTGGCGCTGTGGACCCACGCGCGCCCGCCACCGGATGTGGTGCTGCTCGACCTCGGGCTGCCGGATGGCGACGGCGAAACGATGCTGGCCAATCTGCGCAAGCGCGATGCGGTGCCGGTGCTGGTGATCTCGGCGCGCCAGGCCGATGGCCAGAAGATTCGCCTGCTCGACGCCGGCGCTGACGACTACCTCGTCAAGCCCTTTTCGATCGGCGAGCTGCTCGCCCGCCTGCGGGTGGCCTTGCGCCACCGTGGCACGGCGCTCAAGCCGGCGCTGACGCATTACGAAGCCGATGGGCTGGTCGTCGACCTGGCGGCGCACCGGGTCACGCTGAAGGGCGAAGCGGTGCACCTGACGCCCACGGAGTTCAAGCTGCTGGCGCGCCTGGTGCGCAGCGCCGGCCAGGTGGTGACACACCGGCAGTTGCTGGCAGATGTCTGGGGCGAGGAGTTCACCGAACACACCCACTACCTGCGCCTGTACATGGGCCAGTTGCGGGCCAAGCTCGAAGCCGATCCGGCAGACCCACGGCGGCTGCTGACCGAGCCCGGCGTGGGCTACCAGCTCGCCGATTCGGCGGCCTGACGCTTTACAAATCTTTATGCGTTCCTGACGCGGGTCTGGGGAGCATCGCGCCCTGTCCAACAGGGATGCTTCCATGAAGACCATCGATCAGGATTTCGTTGTTCTGCGCCCGGGCCGGCTGGCCAGGAGGTCTGCATGACCTCCGCCACCCTGTCGAGCCACTCGGCCACGCACACCCCGCAGCGCTCGGCGCTCGCGGTGCTCACGCTCGGTGCGATCGGCGTCGTCTATGGCGACATCGGCACCAGCCCGCTCTACACCGTCAAGGAAATCTTCGGCCCGTCCACCGGGCTGGCGCCGACATCTGACAACATCATCGGCGCCGTGTCGGTCATCTTGTGGGCGTTGATGTTCGTCGTCACGCTCAAGTACGTGATCCTCATTCTGCGGGCAGACAACCGCGGCGAAGGGGGCGCCTTGGCACTGACAGCGCTGGCCGCCCATGCCGTGGCGCACCGGCCGCGTTTGCGCCTTGGGTTGCTGACACTGGGCGTCTTCGGCGCCACCTTGTTCTACGGCGATAGCGTCATCACGCCTGCGATCTCGGTGCTCGGTGCGATGGAGGGGCTGGAGGTGGTGTCCGACGATCTGAAGAGCTGGGTCGTCCCGCTGTCGATCGTCGTCCTGGTCGGCCTGTTCCTGGTGCAGCGATTCGGCACCGCGGCGGTCGGGCGGCTCTTTGGCCCGGTCATCGTGCTGTGGTTTGTCGTGCTGGCGGTGGCGGGGCTGGTGCACATCGTCGAGCAGCCGCAGATCCTGCGCGCCTTGAACCCGATGCGCGCCCTGCAGTTCCTGCACGGCAGTGGCTGGCATGTGTTTGCGCTCGTCGGGGCGGTCGTCCTCGCGCTCACGGGGGCCGAGGCCTTGTACGCCGACATGGGTCACTTCGGACGCGCGCCGATCCAACTGGCCTGGGTGGCGCTGGTGATGCCCGCGCTGGCCTTGAACTACCTCGGCCAGGGGGCCTTGCTGATCGGTGATCCCACCGCGCTCGAAAACCCGTTCTTCCGGATGTTCCCGAGCTCATGGGTGCTGGGTGTCGTCGGCCTGGCCACCCTGGCGGCGATCATCGCGTCGCAGGCGGTGATTTCCGGTGCCTATTCGATGACCCGCCAGGCGATCCAGCTCGGCTTCCTGCCGCGCATGACGATCCGCTTCACCTCGGCGCGCGAGATGGGGCAGATCTACATGCCCGCGGTGAACTGGGTGCTGCTCGTCGGCGTGATCGGTGCCGTCGTGGGCTTTGGCAGCTCGTCTGCGCTCGGAGGCGCGTACGGCATCGCCGTCACCCTCACGATGGCGATCACCACGGTGCTGACCTTCTTCGTGGTGCGCGAGGGCTGGCGCATGCCCGCGCCGCTGGCGTGGGGCGCCACGGCGCTGTTCCTTCTGGTGGACGGCTTGCTGTTCGTCAGTTGCGCCGTGAAGCTGTTCGACGGCGGCTGGTTCCCGCTGGCGCTGGGGCTGGCCATCTTCGCGTTGATGAGCACCTGGGCGCGCGGCCGGGCGCTGGTGATGGAAAGTATCCGCAGCGACGGCGTGGCGCTCGCCCCGTTCATCGCCAGCCTGGACCCCACCGATTTGCAACGCAGCCGCCGCACCGCGGTGTACCCCGTGGCCAATCCGGAGGTGGTTCCCCAGGCGCTGCTGCACAACATGAAGCACTACCAGGTGCTGCATGACCGCAACCTGATCCTGACCGTGCACTACGAAGAGGTGCCCTGGGTGCCCGCCGAAGATCGTGTGGCCGTGCAGGACCTGGGGCACGGCTTCTGGCGCGTGAGCCTTCGCTTCGGCTTCATGGAGACGCCGGACGTGCCCGAGGCCCTGTCGCTCGCCGAGAAGCAGGGCCTGCATGTGCCGCCCTTCGAGACCAGCTACTTCCTCAGCCGGGAAACCGTGGTCTCCACCCCGGGTGCCGGCATGGCGGGCTGGCGCGAGCGCCTGTTCGCAGCGATGAGCCGCAATGCCCGGACAGCTGCGGAGTACTTCCGCTTGCCCGACAACACGGTGGTCGAGCTGGGCACCCGGGTGCAGATATGAAGCGCTGAGGGGGCGTCAGGCCCCGCGGGCCGCGGCATGCGCCGGGGCGGCGGGGCGCCGCATCACCCAGTTGAAGATCGGCGTGGCCATCACCGTGCTGGTGACGGCCATCAGCACCATGATCGAGAACAGGCCCGTTTCGATCACACCCGCCGACAGGCCGATGTTGATGATGATCAGCTCCATCAGCCCCCGGGCGTTCATCAGGGCACCGATCGCCATCGCGTCCTGGTTGCTTTCACCATTGAGCCGGGCAGCGGCCCAGCAGGCGATGCCCTTGCCACCGAACGATGCCGCCAGGATGGCCAGAGCGGCCACGAGGATGGCCGGGTCGAAGAGCATGCCCAGCCGCGTGTTCAGCCCCGAATAGGTGAAGAACATGGGCAGCAGGAACACCACCACGAAAGGCTGCAGGCTCTCCTTCACCTTGTTCGCCAGGGCACCTCGCGGCATGACGCAGCCAAGCAGGAAGCCGCCGAAGACGGCGTGGATGCCGATCACATCCATCGCGAACGCGCACAGCGCGAAGAGCACCAGCACCGCGGCGAAGAGCGGGTGGGGCAGCGGACGGTCGTGTTGCACGCCGCGTTCCAGCCGGCTGAGCAGTTTTTTACCCACGGTCGTCATGAAGACCGCGAAGGCGATGCCGCCCCCGATGGCGACGTAGGCGCCTGTCCAGGCGCCGCCGAAGCTCGCCAGCACCACCGCGAGGATGCACCAGGCGGCGGCGTCGTCGAATGCCCCGGCAGTGAGAGCCAGTGTGCCCAGCGACGAGCCCGCCAGCCCCCGCTCGTGGATGATGCGCGCCAGCATCGGGAACGCGGTGATGGCGATGGCCGCGCCCATGAACAGCGAGGCCTCGATCAGCCGTGTCTTCGAGGCGAAAAGCCCCGGCACGGTGTGCAGCCACGGGCCCATCGCGAAGGCCAGCACGAAGGGCACGGCGATGCCGGCGATGGACACCGACATGGCGCTGCGCGCACGTTCGCGGAAATGGTCGGCGCGGAACTCCAAGCCGACCAGGAACATGTACAGCCCGACGCCCAACTGAGCCGCCACGTAGAGCGTGCCCTTGGTCTCCTTCGGAAACAGCCACTGCTGCCATTCGGGGGCGATCCACCCGAACAGAGAGGGGCCAAGCAGCACCCCGGCGATCATCTCGCCCACCACTTGAGGCTGGCCGAGGTGTCGCGCCAGGCGCCCGACCAGCTGGCTCGCCAGCACGATGATGGCCGCCTGGGCGAAGAAATAGATGGAGAGCTGGGAGGTGGCCATGGCGGGCGCTGGTGACGGCGTTCAGCAAGACGGACGCTGGATTGTCCAACGTCCGCCGCCGACCATGGCGGGTGTTGCCCTGGGGCGCCGCCGAACGGATTGCGCCAACCGGCCGGGCCTGCTGCCATGGTGGCTTCGGGCCGATCGACCGATGGGCCGATTAGCCGATGAGCCGATGCGCCGATGCGCCGGCAGACGCCGCCCTGGCAGGCTACTCGTACACCTCGGCGTTCGGGTCGGTGGCCTCGAGCTCGTAGGCGGCTGCCAGCATGGCGAGCCGGCCGATCACACCGTACATATAGAACCGGTTTGGCGCACTCACGCCGGGTTTCTCGCCGGGGCGCGGCAGGTGGTGGCTCTCGGCGAAGGCCAACGGGACGAAGCTGGCGCCGGGCGCGTTCAGGCTCTGGTCGATGCCGCGATCGGCGTGGATGCGGTAGAACCCGCCGACGACGTAGCGGTCGATCATGCAGACCACCGGTTCGGCCACCGCCTCGTTCATCCGCTCGTAGGTGGGCACCCCCTCCTGGATGATCACCTCACCGGTGGGCTGGCCACCCGTGATCGCCATGTGGCGCTCGCGGAAACCGGGTTCGTCCAGTTCCTTGGCGTCGCGCACCGTCATCAGACCCAGGCCGCTGGGCCCATCGTCGGCCTTGACGACGACGAACGGCTTCTCGTTGATGCCGTACTCTTTATGCTTGCGACGGATCTTGGTCAGCAGCGCGTCGACATTGCTCCGGACGCAGTCCAGCCCTTGCGGTTGCTGCCAATCGACCTCCCCGCACTGGGTGTGCATCGGGTTGATGAGCCACGGGTCCATGCCCAGCAGCTTGGCAAACTTCTTGGCCACCTCTTCGTAGGCCTGGAAGTGCCGGCTCTTGCGGCGCTGGCTCCAGCCAGCGTGCAGCGGCGGCAACAGGTATTGCTCATGCAGGTCTTCCAGCACCTTCGGCACGCCTGCGGACAAGTCGGTGTTGAGCAGGATGGTGCAGGGGTCGAAATTCTTCAGGCCGAGCCGGCGCTTGGTGCGCAGCAGCGGTTCCACCTCCAGGTGGCTGCCATCGGGCAGATCGAGGGTGCTGGCGTCGGTCTGGCGATCGTCGAGCATGCCCAGGCGCACATTCAGACCCGCGAGCGAGAAGATCTGGACGAGCCGCTGCAGGTTCATCAGGTAGAACTTCTTGCTCAGCAGGTGCGGTTCGGGCACCAGCAGCAGGTTCTTGGCCTCGGGGCAGATCTTTTCGATGGCCGCCATCGCGGCCTGGACGGCCAGCGGCAGCATGTCCGGCGTCAGGTTGTTGAAGCCGCCGGGGAACAGGTCGGTGTCGACCGGGGCCAGCTTGAACCCCGCGTTGCGGATGTCCACCGAGCTGTAGAACGGCGGCGTGTGCTCCATCCATTCCAGTCGGAACCAGCGCTCGATCGCCGGCATGGACTCCAGGATGCGCTGCTCAAGTTCGTTGATGGGGCCGGTGAGCGCGGTGACGAGGTGCGGAACCATGGCGACGGCGATGCAGATGGAAAGACGATTCTGGCAGATGGGGTCGGGGTGCCCAATTGCAACCAGCTGGCAATCCGCCCGCCAACAGGCGCCATCCTCCCAGCGCCCCTGACTTCCCGACGCCGCCGCGGGCAGCAAAAAGGCCGCCCGTGGGCGGCCTGTGCTGAGAGGCTGAGAGTCTTTCGCCGATGCCCGTCTTGAACCCCCAAACGCCCCGGCTCTTCGTTGCAAATGCTCGCCATAGCCCGAGCTATGGCTGTGCTTTGCGCCTTGATCCGGGTCGCCTGGGTGCCCCTTTCGGGCACCGCCGAGAAACTCTCAGCCTCTGAGGCGAGGGCGGCCGTCGGGCCGCCGCGGGCTTCACTTGTTGTAGGCGGTTTCGCCGTGCGAGGTGATGTCCAGACCTTCGCGTTCTTCGTCTTCCGGCACCCGCAGGCCGATGACCGCGTCGACCACCTTGTAGGCGATCAGCGAGACCACACCGGACCACACCACCGTGATCAGCACCGCCTTGAGCTGCGTCCACACCTGGCCGGCGATGGAGTAGGCATCGGGTGTGATCATGGCGACGGTGGTCCAGTCGGCCACAGCGCTGGGCCCGCCCAGGCTGGGCGAGTTGAACACGCCGGTCAGCAGGGCACCCAGGATGCCGCCCACGCCGTGCACGCCAAAGACGTCCAGCGAATCGTCGGCGCCGAGCAGGCGCTTCAGGCCGTTCACGCCCCACAGGCAGGCGAAGCCGGCGATCACGCCGATGATCAGCGCACCGCCGACGCCGACGTTGCCGGCGGCCGGGGTGATGGCCACGAGGCCGGCCACGGCACCCGACGCGGCGCCCAGCATCGAGGCCTTGCCCTTGTGCAGTGCTTCACCCACCGACCAGGCCAGCACCGCAGCTGCCGTGGCGACCAGGGTGTTGATGAAGGCCAGTGCAGCGTAGCCATTGGCTTCCAGCGCCGAGCCGGCGTTGAAGCCGAACCAGCCCACCCACAGCAGCGCCGAGCCGACCATGGTCAGCGTCAGGCTGTGCGGCGCCATCGATTCCTTGCCGTAGCCGATGCGCTTGCCCACCAGGTAGGCGCCCACCAGGCCTGCGACCGCGGCGTTGATGTGCACCACCGTGCCGCCCGCGAAGTCGAGTGCGCCCATCTGCCAGATGAAACCGGCCTTGGCGTTCATCGCGTCGGCCACTCCGGCGGCGCCGGTGTAGGCGTCCGGGCCCATCCAGAACCAGACCATGTGCGCGATCGGGGCATAGCTGAAGGTGAACCACAGCGCCATGAACAGCAGCACGGCCGAGAACTTGATCCGCTCGGCGAACGAGCCGACGATCAGCGCGCAGGTGATGCCGGCGAACGTGGCCTGGAAGGCAGCAAACACGATCTCGGGGATGTAGACGCCCTTGCTGAAGGTGGCGGCGTTGGCGAAGGTGCCGGCGACGTTGTCCCAGACGCCCTTCATGAACAGCCGGTCGAAGCCACCGATGAACGCATTGCCCTCGGTGAAGGCCAGGCTGTAGCCGTAGATCACCCACAGCACGACGATCATCGAGAAGGTGACCATCACCTGCATCAGCACCGACAGCATGTTCTTGCTGCGGACCAGACCGCCATAGAACAGTGCCAGGCCCGGAACGGTCATCAGAATGACCAGCAGCGTGGACACCATCATCCAGCCGGTGTCACCCTTGTTGGGGACAGGCGTCGGCGCGGCGGCCGCTGAAGCGGCTTCGGCCGGCGCAGCGGCGGCAGCGGCGCCCGAGGCGGCCGCATCGGGCGCTTCCGCGGCGGGTGCGCTGGCCGTGACGGCAGGCGCCGAGGCAGCTCCGTCCTGCGCGAAAGAAACCCCGGCGAAGCCGAGGGCGGCGATGCCCAGGGCCAGGGTGGCGAGAAGTTTTCTCATGTCGGGTTGTCTCGTATCGGTGTGGTTAGAGGGCGTCCTTGCCGGTTTCGCCGGTGCGGATGCGAACGACCTGTTCGAGCGCCGAGACGAAGATCTTCCCGTCGCCGATCTTGCCGGTGCGGGCCGAGGCTTCGATCGCCTCGATGACGCGATCGACGAGCGCGTCGTCGATCGCAGCCTCGATCTTCACTTTGGGCAGGAAGTCGACCACGTACTCGGCACCCCGATAGAGCTCGGTGTGGCCCTTCTGGCGACCGAAGCCCTTCACTTCAGTCACTGTGATGCCCTGCACGCCGATGGCGCTCAGGGCTTCACGCACTTCGTCCAGCTTGAACGGCTTGACGATGGCGGTCACCATCTTCATGGTTGTTTGCTCCTAGGTTAGGGCTTCAGAAGTTGTACTTGACGCCCAGCACGACGCCGGCGCGACCGAGGTTCTTGTTGTTCGGCCCGACATACACGTCGGTGTCCGTGTCGACGACGGCCAGGCTCGGCACCAGTCCGTTGAAGTCTTTGCTGATCGTCACCGAGTAGTCGGTGTAGCTCGCGTCGCCCAGGTGGCGAACGGTCTGGTGGCCGATGTGCGGTGCCAGGATCACCCCGTTGCCGACGTCGAACGAGGCCGACAGGTCGACATAGCCGCTGCCCTTGCTGTCGGCAAAGCCGAAGAGGTTGGTCACGCTGTGCGAATACTTCAACGTGAACATCGCGTACGTCAGCGCCGCGTACAGCTCGGTGGTGTTCGCGCTCGGGTCCAGGTCGTTGCCGGGGTATTGGTAGGTCAGGGCGCCGACGTCCAGCGTGAGGTCCTTCGCGACCTCACCCTTCCAGCCGCCGTACAGGTCGATTTCCACATTGGCGTTGCCGCCCGCGTCGTCGATCCATTTGATCGTCGAGGCCCATGCGCCGGCATAGAAGCCTTGGGGCAGCGTCAGGTCGAGGCCGCCTTGAATGGCGGGCTTGAGCCGAGTCTGCGAGATGCCGCGATAGCGGTAGTCGCTGACGGCGCCGATGTTGAAGGCCAGCGAGGTGTCGGCGGCCTGCGATGCCACGGGGGCCAGCAGGGCCGATGCCAGGATGGTGGCCAGGGCGGTCGGACGGCCGAGGCGATTGCTTGTCGTCATGCACACACTCCTCAAGTGCAAAGGGTTCGCGTTCTGAACTCCCTCCACGAGGCTTTGCAGCTTCCGTGCCATCGCACCTGGGGCCGGCTGTCACAAGCCGAAACGTCGTTCGGCGGTGCACGGCGGGAGACCGACGCTGCACCAAAACCCATCTCTACGTCGCGAAATGCACCAGACGGGTGCGTGATGGGCTCCCCCATGCGGGGGGAATGCGCTGAAGAGGCCGCCGCGCACAATGGCGGTGACATTCGGGCGACGGGCGATGTACCCGCCGCCCGATCGAGGGAGGTTGTTTCGCATGTCGTTGGCCGTGGTTGCCAGCCGCGCCCTGGACGGGCTCGCGGCGCCGGAAGTTCGTGTCGAGGTCCATTTGGCCAACGGGCTGCCCAGCTTCACGCTGGTCGGGTTGGCCGATACCGAAGTCAAAGAGGCCCGCGAGCGGGTGCGCGCTGCGTTGGCCGAGAGTGGCTTCGCGTTTCCGCACAACAAGCGAATCACGGTGAATCTGGCGCCCGCGGACCTACCCAAGGAGTCGGGGCGCTTCGATCTGCCGATTGCGCTGGGCATCCTCGCGGCGCAGGGCATCGTCGATGCGCGCCGACTGGAGGGCATCGAGTTTGCGGGTGAGTTGTCGTTGGCAGGTGAGCTGCGCCCGATCCGTGGTGCGCTGGCACTGGCCCTGGCGGCCAGGAAGGCCGACCCACAACCTCGACTGGTGCTGCCCAAGTCCAGTGCGGCTGAAGCCGCCCGGGTCGAGGGCTTGGACATCCGCAGTGCTTGCCACTTGTCCGACGTGGTGCGTGCCCTGCTGCCGACCGACGAAAGCGGCGCAACGAGGCCGGAACTGCCGCACGCGGTGGCCGAAGCCGCCGTGCCGACATCACAGGCACTGGACTTGCGCGAAGTGAAGGGCCAGGCCGGCGCCAAGCGGGCGCTTGAGATTGCCGCGGCCGGGGCCCACAGCCTGCTGCTCGTTGGGCCGCCCGGCACGGGGAAGTCGATGCTGGCGCAGCGGTTGTCCGGGCTTCTGCCTCCCATGACCGACGAAGAGGCCCTGTCGACCGCGGCATTGCACAGCGTGTCGGCCAGAGGCTTCGATCCGTCGCGATGGCGCCAAAGACCGATGCGACATCCCCATCACAGCGCGAGCGCCGTGGCCCTGGTGGGGGGCGGCTCGCCGCCCCGGCCCGGAGAGATCTCGCTCGCTCATGGCGGGGTGCTCTTCCTGGATGAGCTTCCGGAATTTCCCCGCTCGGCGCTGGAGGCGTTGCGCGAGCCCCTTGAAACCGGCCAGATCACCATCTCGAGAGCGGCCAGGCAGGCGAACTATCCGGCCCGCTTTCAGTTGGTGGCAGCGATGAATCCCTGTCCGTGCGGATGGCTGGGCGCCTTTGCGGCCACCGGCAAGAGCTGTCGCTGTTCGCCGGAGGCGGTGGCGCGGTACCAGGCCAAGCTGTCGGGCCCACTGCTGGATCGCATCGACATGCAAGTCGAAGTGCCCGCGATCGGCGCCGCGGCATTGATGGCCGCACCGGACGGCGACACGAGTGCGGTGGTGGCGGCTCGCGTGGCCGAGGCCCGCGAGCGACAACTGGCCCGCCAGGCCGTGGCCAATGGCGAACTGGCCGCCGGCGCACTGGACGCAGCCTGCCGGATGGACGCCGCCGCGGCGCACTTCCTGCAGTCGGTGGCGGCGCGCCTGGGTTGGTCGGGGCGCAGTGTGCACCGTGTGATGAAGCTGGCCCGCACCATCGCAGACCTGGCCGGGGCGGATGCCGTCGGCACGCCCGCCATCGCGGAAGCCGTTCAGTACCGCCGGGCCCTGCCCGAGTCCTGAGGCTCAGCCGAACCGGGCGCGGGCGGCGTCGACGCAGCGCGCCCGTCCGTCTGCATCGTTCGCCCAGTGGAGGATGGCCTCCACCCAGGCGTTCGCGTCCTGCGCCAGCAGCACGCCGTCGACTCTGTCGCGCACGAAGCCTTCATACGGCGGCGTGCGGCTGTACAGCCCCAGCGCACCCTGGCGGGTGTAGTCGATGAACTTCACCGGCCCGCGGCCTGCGTTGAAGACGCTTGGCAGCAGCGGCGCCAGTCCGATGTCTGCCGTTCGGCTGGCGGTGTAGGCGAGGTAGCTTTCCCAGCGCATCGGATGCAGAACGGCGACCCGCGGCAGATCTCGGAAGCGCCGGTTCACCGGCAACTCCCCGAACAGCTCGAAGTGCGTGACGTCGCTTCGGCGCTGAACCTCTGCCATGACCCCGTGGAGCCATTCGATCTCACGCTGGTGCGAGGCGGTGCCGTGGTAGACCACCCGGACGGCCCGGCAGGGATCGATCAGGGCCCGTGGCGGCGAGAGCGGTAGCACCGTGGGACGCATCTGCGCGTACTTGGAGGCCAGTGCCTCGGTCGCCACCCACCATTGCGCGGCCATCTGCTCGAACCACGGCCGCTGGCTGGTGGCGAACTGCCTGATCTTGCGGGCGTAGGGTTCTGCCAACTCGGCCAAGGCCGCCGGATCGAGCAAATCGTCGTCCAGGAACCAGGCGAGCCCGCCCAACTCGCGGCGCTGGCGTTCGATGGCGTGGCGCCACGGCGCATGAAGATACCGTTGTACGACGATGAAATCGCCGGGTTCGATCTGCCCGGTGTGCGGAGGCTGGCGAGCATCGAGTCGGACAACGGGGGGGCCCAGCGAAGCCAGCCAGGGGCCGAGGATGTAGTCGCCGCTGGGCGTGGCGCCCTCTTCCAACATCAGCAGGCGCTTGGCCTGGCCGGCATCGGCAAGCTGGCCCACATCCATGGGCGGGCTCAGCTTTCCCCCGAGCAGGCGCTTCCACATCACCTCACTCCACGCCCGCGGGCCGGTGTGCTCATACGGGCAGCTCCATCAAATCGGACAGCATGGAGCGCCACTTCGGCAGGCACACCTGCTTCAAGTCGCATCGCTCGATGACGGTGCGTCGGGCGGCCTCCCGCAGCCGTGCATGGGCGTCGCGGTGGCGAACAGCATCCTCGACAAGTGCGGCCAGTGACGCGGTGTCGAAGAAGTCGAACAGGCTGCCATTGACACCGTCTTCGATGTAATCCATCACCGGAGCCGTGCGGCTGCCGATGACATGGCAGCCAGCGCTCATCGCTTCCAGGCAGCTCCAGGACAAGACGAAGGGGTAGGTCAAGTAGACATGGGCGGCCGAGACCTGCAGCAATTGAAGGTACTGCGCATAGGGCAGTTGGCCCAGGAAATGGACTCGCTGCAGGTCCAATTCGGACGCCACCTCGTCCAAGAATCGCTGCTTCCAGGTCGTGCCAGCGGGAGCCGCCGCGCCGTAGCTCACCCCATCGGCGCCGACCAAGAGGAAGCGAGCCTGCGGCAGCCGCCGCTGGATCTCCGGCAGGGCGCGCATGAAGACGTGGTAGCCGCGGTAGGGCTCGAGGTTGCGGTTGACGAAGGTGACCACCGGATCGCCTGGGCCGAGCGCCTGCGGCACCTGGGGGTGTGTGAAACGCGCCTCGGCGTTGGGTCGGACGTGCGCGGTGTCGATGCCATCGAATATCACGTCAACGCGGGATCGGTATTCGGCGGGCAACCGCGAAGCCTGCCATGCCGTGGGCGCCACGCCGCGGTCCATCGCCAGGAGCGACTCGACCAATGCCATGTTTTTCAGGCGATGCTTCATCCTGGCTTCGATCGATGGGTGGCCAAACTCTGGATCGAATCCGAAATCGCCGTCCGGTGTGCCGTGGAAGAACTCCAGCAAGCTGACCAGCTTGGCGCCGGGAAACACGTCCTTGGCAAACAGCGCTTCGCCCCAACCGGGGTTGGTGATGATCAAGTCCGGGCGATACCCATCCTTGGCCATGTGGAGCATGGCGGCCGCGCAGGCCTCGGCCCGCAGCACCTTGGCCTCGGCTTCGCGCAAGAGGGGATGCACGTCCTTGCCCGGACGCCGTTGGACGCCGTACACATGTTGCGTGACGCCCGGGGGCGGCGGGCGCCGGTGCATCGCCATCGCGTCCACACGGTGTCCGGCCGCAGCCAGTGCCGGGGCCAAATGGCGAAACTGCCCCGGGAAGTTCTGGTGGATGAATAGGATCTTCATGGGCGGCGACATTGTCGACCCGGCCGGCAGGGCGTGGCATCTTCACGCCTTTTGAGGGTACGACGTGGCGCCGCCGCCTCGCCGCCCCCCAATTCGTGGAGGACCGCGACGACCGCACGCGGCACAATGGCGGCGCCAATGACAAGGCGCCCGGCGCTGGCCTGGGCCCCGGCCGCGGAGGGACGTGTGCTGATACTTTGTGACAGACCGCCGGGGATCAACCCCGCCGCGTCGGATAGAGTTCGCGCTTTGCTGGCGCGCCCGACCGGCAGTGCCCATCCCCGACCATGAAACGCAGTTCCTGGCAGATCCAGAAAGCCGTCGTCTTCGCGCTGATCTTGCGCGAACTTAAGACGCGCTTTGGCAACCGCATGGTCGGTCTGTTCTGGGTGCTCTTTGAACCGATGGCCAACATCGGGTTGATGCTGGCGTTGCGCATCATCGTCCGGCAGCGCACGGCCGGCGTGATGATCGACGTGGCGGTTTACCTCGTTGTCGCGATGATCCCGTTTTTCACATTTCGGAACATCTGGTTCCGGATGATGGGTGCCATCGACGGTAATGCGGGCTTGTTCGGGTATCGGCAGGTGAAGCCTGCAGACGCTATGGCGGCCCGGGCGATCATGGAAGTGGTGCTGTACTCCATGATCTTTGTCACCTTCATGGTGATATTTGCCTGGATGGACTATCGATGGCTGCCTGAGCGGCCCCTCGAATACATGGGCGTGGTGTCGTTGTTTGTCATATGGGGTATTGGCGCGGGTTTGATGTCTGCGGTGGCGGTCAAGAAAGTGCCTGCCGTCAGCACCTTTCTGCAATTGACCTCGTTTCCGCTGTATATCACTTCCGGCGTTTTGATTCCGATCACGACCTTTCCGCCGCTGGCCATCCAGGTATTGATGTGGAATCCGCTGCTACATTTGGTGGAGTTGGCGCGTTGGGCCTTCTTTCCCACATATCACCCGTTGATGGGCGTGAATTTCGAGTACCCACTGGTGGTTGGCCTGTTGCTGCTTTTCCTGGGTGTCTCGATGTTCTTTGTCAATCGCCAGCGTGTTTTGCTGCGGTCGTGAGGGGAGCTCATGATTGAACTTCGGAACCTCACCAAGTCGTACCCGACGCAGAACGGACGGAAGTACGTATTCAAAGACCTCAACTTCAAGCTCCCGAGTGGATCGGGCGTGGGCTTGATTGGGCGTAACGGCGCGGGCAAGTCCACTCTTTTGAACCTGTTGGCGGGCTTGGACATGCCCGACCGCGGGGAAGTGATCACCACCGACAGCATTTCTTGGCCCGTGGGCCTGTCAGGCGGCTTTCAGGGCTCATTGAGCGCCAGGGACAACACTCGTTTTGTTTGTCGTGTTTTCGGTGCGACGGGTGCCGAAAAGCGCGAAAAGATCGAGTACGTCGAAAAATTCGCCGAGATTGGCGAGTATTTCGATCTGCCCATGCGCTCCTACTCTCCGGGCATGCGCGCTCGCGTGGCGTTCGGTATCAGTATGGCCTTCGATTTCGACTACTACCTGATCGACGAGGTCATGGCGGTAGGCGACCCCATATTCCGCAAGAAGGCTGCACAAGTGTTTCGGGAAAAGCTGGCCGGGGCGGGTGTCATCCTGGTCTCTCACAACCACAAGGACATCAAGGACCTGTGCAGCACCGTTGTGTTCATCCACAACGGTTGTGCCACGGTCTACGACGATGTTGACGAGGGTCTCGCGGCCTTCCAGGAATTACTCAAGGCAACGCAACCATGAAGGCATCCGCATTCACGCCCCGCCGGCTCAAGCTGGCACTGATTGCCCTGCCGATGGCACTCGGTTTGGTCTACTACACCGTGATCGCCTCGGACCGCTACACGAGCGAATCGATGATCGCCGTGCAGTCGGCGCTGGTCAGTCCGACCGGTGGTGGGGCCATCTCGCTGGGGACGGGCGCTGGGCTGATGGGCTGGCAGGACACCCTCTATGTCATGGACTACGTGCACTCGGTGACGCTCGCCCAAGAACTGGACAAGCGGCTGAAACTGCGAGAGCACTTCGAGCAACCGCGGGCCGATCTGTTCTACCGGCTGTGGCCCGGCACCAGCGCCGAGTGGTTCTTCAAGTACTACCGCTCGCGGGTTGAGCTGGAGTTCAGCGACGTCAACGGTCTGCTGACCATCCGTACCCAGGGCTTTGACCCCGAGATGGCGGAGAAGCTCAACCGCGCCATCCTGGATTCGGCTGAGCGCTTCGTCAACGAGTTTTCGCACCGTATTGCTCGCGAGCAGATGCAGTTCTCGAAGGGCGAATTCGATGCCGCCGCGGTGAAATGGCAGACGGCGAAGGCCAAGCTGGTGGAGTTCCAGACGGTCAACAAGATCCTCGATCCGATCGCACAGTCCACCGCGGCTTCCGCGTTGACGGCGGAGCTTCAAGCGACGGTTGCGCGGCTGGAGGCTGATCTGAAAAGCAAGCTGGCCTTCATGCAGCCCGACGCGCCCCAGATCGTCACCCTGAAGAATCAAATTGTCGCTAACCGGGCCCAACTCGACTCGGAGAAGGCTCGAACGACCAACGGCCAGGGAGGCGACCGCTTGGGGGTGCTCAACACCCAGTATCAAGCGCTCTTGCTGGATGCGGCGATCGCCGAAGACCAGTACAAAGCGGCCAATGCGGCACTCGAGGCTGCCCGTCTCGAGGCGGCTCGCAAGTTGAAGAGTCTGGTCATCGTCGAGGCGCCGATCAAGGCACAGTCGGCGGAGTACCCTCGCCGTATCTATAACCTGCTCACTCTGCTCGCGCTGTGTGCCATCCTCTATTCGGTGGTCCGGCTGATCGTTGCCACCATCCAGGAACATCAGGACTGAATGCCATGAATCGTATGTTTCCACGCGCCCTGGTCGCGGCTTTGACCCTGAGTCTCCTGGCCCATGGTGCGGTCGCGCAGACGACTTCGCAGCCTGGGACGGTGCCCACGTCGACGGGCGGTATGACGAGTTCGTCGACCACCACACCGACGCCGAACACTGGCGTGCCCACAGCCGGTACGGCTGCGCAGCCGCAGTCACCGGTGCCTGTTGGAGCGCCTGTCGTCGCGCCGCCCAGCCCCACCGCCCCCTTGCCGCCTTCCCCGACCGCCACCACTGGAGCAAAGCCGATCGTCTTCGGCTCCCAGATGTTCAGTGGCCGTTTTGGCGCGGTCACGTTCAGCGGCTTCAATCCTGACTACCAACTGGCGATTGGCGACCGCGTGTTGGTTCGTCTGTGGGGTGCCACCGGCTATGAAGCGGTCCAGCCGGTCGATGCCCAGGGCAACATCTTCATCCCCAACGTGGGCCCCGTGAAAGTTGTCGGTGTTCGCAACGGTGATTTGAACCAGTTGGTCGACAACGCGGTCAAGAAGGTGTTCCGGGCCAACGTGGGCGTCTATGCGACCTTGGAGGCAGCACAGCCGGTGAAGGTCTACGTCACAGGTTTCGTGCGCGCGCCCGGCCTGTACGGCGGCCTGTCGTCGGACTCGGTTCTCTACTACATCGACCGGGCAGCCGGGATCGACCCGGACCGCGGTAGTTATCTGGCCGTGGATGTGATGCGCAACGGCAAGCTGCGCGCACGCATCGACCTGTACCAGTTCCTGCTCAAGGGTCAGATTGAGGCGCTGCAACTGCAGGATGGTGACACCATCGTCGTGCCACCTCGTCGCCATGCGGTGGTGGTCACGGGCGAGGTGCTCAACCCCTACCAGTTTGAATTGAGCAAGCCGCAGGTGACGGCGGCCGAGCTGATGGCGTTGGCTCAGCCGAATCCGAACGCCACGCACATCAGCATCGTGCGCTCGATTGGTGCCGAGCGGCGCAGCGAATACCACCCGATTGACAAGGCCGGCGAGGTTGTCGTCCAGGCTGGCGATGAAGTGGGCGTGACAGCCGACAAGTACCCAGCGACCATCCTCGTGCGGATCGACGGTGCCCACCTGGGTGAGCGTTCGTTTGTGATGCCGTATGGCGCCCGCCTCAAGGATGTGGTGGCGCGGCTCAAGCCTGCACCGCAAGCCAACATGGATGCGCTCCAGCTTTACCGTCGCTCGGTGGCGGCCAAGCAAAAGGAAAGTTTGGATCAGACACTGCGTGGACTGGAAGTGACGGCGCTGACGGGCCGTTCGTCGACGATGGAAGAGGCCAACCTGCGCAAGACGGAAGCCGAACTGATCCTCCAGTTCGTCGAGCGGGCGCGGCAGATCGTTCCCAAGGGGCAGGTCGTCTTGGCCGACAAGAACCAGGCCGGTGAAACGGTCATGGAAGACGGTGACGTGGTTCGCTTGCCGGAGCTCAGCAACCTGGTGGCCGTCAGCGGCGAAGTCACGTTCGCCAACACGCTGGTTTACGCGCCCAACTACAGCATCGACGACTATGTGGATCTGGTGGGCGGCTACACCCAGCGCTCCGATCGAAACAAGACCCTGCTCATGCGCCCTGATGGCAGCATTGCCCCGAGCGGCAGCAAGCCTGGCCCGGGCGACGAGATTATCGTGTTCCCCAAGGTCGAGACCAAGTGGGTGGAAGTCGCGCGTGGCATCACGTCGATCCTCTACCAGTTGGCCATCTCGGCCAAGGTGCTGACCACCTTCTGACGGCGAGCGCTCGGCGCGGCTTCCACCAGGCCGGGCCGAGCCCGAATCGGGCGGCCAAGGAGGCGGCTTAGTGATTGCGGTACCCAAGCGGGCCCTCGACGCCCAGGTGATGCTACAGAGCATCCGCCTGGTGCGGGCGGTCGGCCGCCTGTGGGGCAACCGTCAGGCGCTGTTGTCGTTCGAAATCGAGTTGACGCGCCACCTGGGGCTGTTCGATCGCGAGCACTACCTCGCACAAATCGAGCCCAGCGAACTGCGTGGCATGTCGCCGCTGAGGCACTACGTGCTGATCGGTGACGCCGCCAACTTGTCACCGACGCCACTGTTCGATCTGCGCCACTACGATGCGCATGCTGGGCCCAGGCACGGCATCAACAGGTTGCTGCATTACGGTCTGGTGTCGAGGTTCCAAGGTGTTTCGCCAACGCCTTGGTTCGATGCGGAGTACTACCTTCAGAGCAATCCGGATGTCGCCCAGTCCGGCATGGATGCTCTGGAACACTTTCAACGCTGGGGATGGCGTGAGGGGCGCAGCCCCCTGCCGGGCGTCGATATGCGGCGCCTGTTGGGGTCACAGCCCGGCCTGAGGGTGTCCAAGGGCAATCCGCTGTCGCTGTTCGCCAGCGGGCACATTGCGCACCATTTGAACGACAAGAAGCCGGTGCGCACTGTCCCAGCGGCATTGTCCGACAGCGCCGACATCGACATGCTGGACCCCGCTCGATGGGCCAGCGTTCAACCCCGCCCTCGGACAGCGGAGCCCATGGTTGATGTCCTCATTCCGGTCTACGGTGGTGCCCAGGAAACCCTGCGATGTCTGTGGACGGTGCTGAACACGCCCGTCAAGACGCCGCATGAGGTGATTGTGATCAACGATGCGGGTCCGGTGCCCGAGTTGAACGCGATGCTTCGCAGCCTCGCAGGACGTGACCTCTTCACCCTGGAGCAGCATCGGCTCAATCAGGGGTTTGTGAAGACGGTCAACCACGGCCTTCGACTGCACCGGGACCGTGATGTCGTCATCCTGAACAGCGATACCGAGGTCTACAACAACTGGCTCGATCGATTGATGCGCCACGCCGCCGAGCATCCGCGGCTCGCCACGATCACGCCCTTGTCGAACAACGCCACCATCTGCAGCTATCCCGAGACACTCAGCGACAACCGACTGGGGCTCGAGATCACGCCCGCCGAAGTGGATCTTGTGGCGGCCGAGGTCAATGCCGGCAAGCATGTGACGACGCCGACGGGCGTGGGTTTTTGCATGTACATGCGTCGGGAGGCCATTCGGGACATCGGCCTGCTGGATGAACGCCATTTCGGCCGGGGCTACGGCGAAGAGAACGACTTTTGCCAGCGGGCCATCCGCCGTGGATGGAGCAATGCGCTGGCCTGCGACATCTATGTCCGGCATGTCGGATCGGTCAGCTTCAAGGGTGAAGCGGCGGAGCGCACCGCCAAAGCCATCCGAACGCTGGCCAAGCTGCACCCGCACTATGAAGCTGACGTCGCTCGTCACATTGCAGACGATCCGGCGTGGGTGTACCGGGCGCGGATGGATCTGGCTCGACTCAAGCGCTTGAAGACCGACCGCAACGTCTTGCTGGTCTGCCATAACCGGGGCGGGGGTACCGAGCGACATCTGCTGGAGCAGTCGCAACAGTTGCTGGCGCAGGGTGCTGCTGCGTTCGAATTGAGGCCGTCGCACGAAGACGGATGCGTGGCGCTGCTCCACCCGGGGCTTTACGGTTTGCAGAATCTGGCCGCCTTGCCTCTGCATGTCGATGGGATGCTCGAAGAGGCGTTTCGTGAGCTCTCCATCAGCGAAATTCACCTGCATCACCTGATCGACTTTCCCTCCTCCACCGCACAGCACCTCATGGGAGTCGCGCGACGCTTGGGCATGTCCATCCGCCTGGCCGTTCACGATTACTACGCCGTTTGCCCTCGCGTGAATCTGGTGACGGCCGATGGCCGCTACTGTGGCGAGCCCACGACCGAGGACTGCAATCGCTGCCTCTCGCAAGACAAGATGATCGACCACACCGGGACGATTGAAACTTGGAGAGGGCAGTCCTTGCAGTTGTTGAGCGCCGCCCAGCAGGTCATCGTCCCTTCCATGGATGTGGCACGTCGGCTCGCCCAGTTGGCGCCACAGCTCACAGTCACCGTGGAGCCGCATGAGGACGATCCGCCCCCCCGGCAGCTGCCTCCACCACGCTTGGCGCCAGGTGAGTCGCTGCGTGTGCTGGTGATAGGTGCGATCAGCCGCATCAAGGGGTATGACGTGGTGTTGGGCCTGGCGCAGTCGGCGCGTAATCGCGCACTGCCCCTGAAGGTGTCGCTGCTGGGCTATTCCATGGACGACCCTCGCCTCGCCGATCAAGGCGTTGCCTTGCTGGGGCGCTACTTCGACAACGAGCTGCTTGAGAAAATCAGTGCGGCCGATCCACACATCGTGCTGATCCCGTCGATCTGGCCTGAGACCTATTGCTACGTGCTGTCCGGCGCGCTGCACAGCGGCCGCCGCATCGCCGTGTTTGACTTGGGCGCCCAGGCCGAGCGGACCCGTCTGCATGACCCGGCTCACCTCCTGCTGCCTCTCGATCTGGCCGACCGCCCAGACGAACTGGCCGACCGGCTCCTGGCAGCCACTGAGCCGCCGCAAGCTTTGCCGGTGGCAGCGTGAAGGCTTTCTGGCGTAGATCAGGCCCGCCACCGAAAGCAGATCCGGCCAAGCTGGCGGCCATCCACGTCGAGCAAGTCGAGTGCGCGACAGTGCGCGGCTGGGCCTGGGGCGGCGACGGAACCGAGGGTGATCTGCAAGGATTCGTCAACGGAAGGCGGATCGAGTTGCCCATCAGGCGCCTGCCCCGGGACGATGTGCTGACCCATCTCGGCGTGACGACAAGAAGCACCCCAGACTGCTGCCCAGGGTTTGAGATTCAGTGGCGCGCCGATCAATGGAAGTTCTTCGTTGAGACCGATGCGACGGTCCAGTTGGAACTCAGGCTGGGCAACGATGCGAACGTCGCAGTCAGCGTCCAGTTCGATGATTCGATGCTGGACGAGTGGGCGCGTGGTGTGCTGGCGGCTGAAGAAAAGCGGCAGGACGATGAGTGGCCCCGCCTGCGCGACTTCCTGGCGCTGGATCGTTCGCGTTGGGCATGGGTCTGGGATCAGTGGGAGCTCCAGGGCGGGGATCCCGACACGCGCGTTCAGCTGTCTTTGGAGAGTCAGGACGGCATCGTGCTGACGGGCTGGGCGAGCGACCGCCAGGGGCGTGGAGAGACCTTCTCAATACGCGTTGGCGACAGGGTGCTGCAGCCTCTGGTGACACGCCATGATCGAGACGATGTCCGTCGAATGCTGACGGGCGCGTGCGAGATGCCGGGGTTCGATCTGCTCCTGCCCGCGGCGATCTGGGAGGCTGCAGGATCGGAATCACATATCGATTTCGAGGTGGTGGTGAATGGCCGAAGGCTGACTCCCCATCCATTGACGTTGAGCCGCCAGCAACTTGCCGATCGACTGACGGGCACCCCCACATCGGATGGCGGGGCATCCGGCACCGATTCCCAGCTTTGCGACGCGTGCCTCGAGGCCGCGTGGAGCGAACATCTTCGAGCCTCGGGTGGGGTCGAACCGCTGGGACTCGAGCCTGGAGAAGCACCAGCACTTCCGGGCGTCAGGACCACGGAAGTCGCGCATGAAGCCGAGCCACTGCTTCACCCATCGGCGCAGGATGTACCGTCTCCCGAGCAGTTCAGCTCGTCGCTATGGGCGCTTCAGCGCCGCCTCAACCGCGAACTCGGGCAGGTGCCGTTCAACGGCGCTGGATGGCGAATGGCTCTGGATGCTGCGCTGCAGTCCAGCGAGGCGCAAACAGCCCCGAGCATCGTCCTCGAACGCTTCGCCGTGATGTTGGTGCCATCGTTTTGCGCGTTGCAATCGCTGGACCTTTTGATTCCGCTGCTGGCCACTTCCGACATCGAGCGCTTGTTGCATTCCGACGGTGCTTGGGAGCTCTCGCTGATCTTGCCGGTGCTGCTGAGGGAGGATCTCGTCAACGGCACCTTGGACAGAAGCGCACGGGTGCTGGAGCGAATCGCCCGCGCGGTGCCGGGTGGCTGGCTCAACACCGAAGTCTTCGCGGATGTCGTTCGCGCACTGCGCGGGGCTGTCGACGACATGGTGCTCGAAGCGCGCGATTTGCACCGTTTGGCCGATGCCGTGCGGATGGTGTACCACCGACTGGACGCCGGGCCCTGGTCGAGGCTTCACGATCGGTACCTGGTCGAGGCGATGGTCGAGCTGGTGCGGTTCCATCCCCACCTCGATGAGCCGACGGGTGAGGCTGTGCTCGAAGATGCCATTCGCTGGTACGCGACCGTTCCCTCGTTTTGGGCGGCTTTGAGCCACGACGATCTTCAGCACCCAACCCTCGCCCGCGCCTACCTGGCGCACTGCGGTTGGAGTTCGGTTTTGAACGGAGCCACACCCGATGCCTCCGAAGTAAAGCGGGCCATGGCCGACCTGAGACAGCTGGGCATTGCCGACGCGGATTGGCAAGCGCGCCACTGGCTGGCGAGGTGGAAGAAGCCTCACATCGACCTGGGTCTGCCGCCCGTGGAAACGCTGCGCACCCGACCTGCGCAGGCGCTGGCCACATGGTGTTGGCATCGTGTGGCCCCCGTGCCGGTGGCGCCGCACGCCGATCTGCGACGCAGCGCGCAACGGCTGCTGCAAGATTGGCACGATGCGGTGACGAGGCGCGACGCTCAACAGCTGTCCAAGCTCTGGGAGGCCGCAGGCCCCGCCTGGATTCAATTGGCTTCGGAATCGACCCGCTTCGCGGGCCTTTTGCACCTTGTCAGCGCATGGGCTGCGCTCGGTGCGGTTGTCGGGCCCGGGCCATCCGCGGCTGTCGACGGACCGTCAGCCTTGTTGCTGCAACGTGTTGGGTGCGCCATCGACAGCGCGGTTCGACGGGTTCAGACCATCTTGCAGCGCCAGCGCGACCTGTTCAGTGCTCCGCCAGCGGCGTGGCTTGCGGTGCTCGATTGGATGGCGACCCTGCGCGCCGATGATCGATCGCCGGAACCATGGTCCGAAACGCTTCGGGAAGCGCGCGCGTGGATCCAGGCGTCGTGGGGTGGCGTCTTGGCAATTGACTCGAGTGGCGAACTTGCGGCCAACACGGTGCGCTCCGCTCCACTACCCGGGATCAGCCTGCTGGTCATCGTCACCGTCTCAGGCGCTTCGAGGGCGACAGACCGCCTACGCCGCATAGCCTGCACATGGGGCCTGGAGCTCACGAAGCACGGAGCCGCGTGGTGCAGTTGGCGCCCCGGCGACGGGCCAGTCGAAGAGGAGCAGCCAGCCGCGGGCGAAACCGGTGTGTGGAGTCTCCAGGGGGGAGGGCGACTCGCTCTCTTATCTTGGTTGACGCGCAGCACCGCATTCGGGCGCTTCATGTTCGTCGACGATGATGTTCACCTTCTTCCCGATGCGTTGCATGCGGAATCCGGTGCGTTGACCGAGCACTACCACGGCACCATCCGCGAGCGCGCCGACATCATCGGCTTGCCGTGGGTGGACCCCACGGAAGGGCTGACTGTCTCCCGGGCGGCGGCGCAGTGGGCAGAACGGATTGCGCGAAGCCGGGCTGGCGCGCGGATCGGCCTGTTTTCCACGGACGAAGCGATCCGCCTGGCGCATGCTCTGGCCTTGTTGCATGTGGCCCCTCGATCCGACGGGCACTTCGTCCACCTTCGTCGCGTGCCGGGCCCCCATCACCCGACGGTAGACCGTTTTCACAACTTCTGGTTGCCTGGCAGCGGCAGCCCGACGATCCTGACGACGATCGACGACGATGAAGACCCGAAGGAGGTGTTGGCTCCGGAAGTTCACGGTACGCCGCTGCCCAGTCGAATCTGGCCCCTGGACGTGCTGCCCCGACCTTCGGCCATTGGCAGCGCGTCGCAACAGCTGGTGCGTCTGAGTGCGCCGTTGCCCGACGATCTGAGTGGTGCCCCTTGCGTCATCGCCGTGGCTCGCAATGAACGGGTGCTGCTGCCCCACTTTCTGGACCACTATCGCGGGCTCGGCGTTCGTCGATTCTTCATTGCCGACAATCTGTCTACCGATGGCAGCCGCGAGTTCCTCCTGCAGCAGCAGGATGTGTGCTTGTACTCGGTCGACACGCCTTACCGTGACTCACACTACGGCGTGTCGTGGCAGCAGGCCTTGCTGGGCGAACATGGTCAGCACGGGTGGGCGGTGGTGGCCGATATCGATGAACTTCTGGTGTGGCCCGGATGCGAGCGCGAAGGGCTGGCAGCCTTGTGTGGGCGTCTGGACGCGGAAGGCGCCGGCGCGGCCATGGCACTGATGGTCGACATGTATCCCACAGGCAGTCTGGAGGACGCCGACTTCGAGCGTGGGCGCCCCTTCATGGAGGCCCCGTGCTTTGATGCTGCCCCTTGCCTGCCTTGGAGATTGGGCTCGGGGCACTATTCGAACGGCCCCACGTATGTCAGCGCTGTTCGCCATCGCCTGTTGCCCGAATCCCCGCCCAACCAATTCACCGCTCAGAAGCTGCCGTTGATGCGCTATCACTCAGGTGTTCGACTATCGGAGGGCCTGCACTATGTGTCCGGCTTGCGCCCTTCAGGGTGTCGGCTCTATTTGGCCCATTTCAAGTACCACAAGGGCTTTCGCGCCAAGGTCGAAGAAGAGGTGGCGCGCAAACAGCACTACAACGGGGCCGAGGAGTACCGCCGATACCGTGCGCTTTGGACCGAAGCCCGGGGCATGATGTTCGACGCGGCCCTGTCGAGGCGCTACGTCGATTCATATTCGTTTGCGGATATCCCATGGAACTGAGTTTGGAAGAGCTGTCGATCCGACGCCGCATTGCCAGGCATGGCCGGGAGCTTCAGCCGCGCCGCGTCGACACCGCCGCGATCGACAAGGCTTGGTGCATCGTTGTCGTCTGCGTCCGAAACGAGCGGCCTCGATTGACGCGATTCCTGGGCCACTATCGGCATTTGGGCGCGGCCCACTTTCTCTTCGTTGACAACGCCTCGACCGATGACACCGAGTCCTACCTGCTCGAGCAGCCGGATTGCTCCGTCTGGCGGGCCGAGGGCAGCTACAAGGCGTCGAACTTTGGCATGGACTGGTGCAACCACCTGCTGGGTCGTTTCGGACGGAACAAGTGGTGCGTGACGGTGGACCCCGATGAGTTCTTGCTGTTTCCCTATTGTGAGCAGCGAGGCCTGAAGAGCTTGACCCGCTACATGGACAGCATCGGCCAGCCCAGTCTCTTCGCGCCCTTGATCGACGTCTACGGGGCAGGTCGGCTCAGCGAAACTCCGTTGACGGCCGACACCGACCCGTTCGAGCTTTGTCCCTACTTTGACCGCTTCAACCTGACCCAGCGGTGGGACGATGCCAGTGGCAGCTTCTGGGTCCAAGGCGGAGTCCGAATGCGCCGGTTCTTCTCGCAAGACCCGATGAAGGCGCCGGCCCTCAACAAGGTCCCGTTGATCAAATGGCGAGCCGGACTGCGCTACGTGTCGTCCATGCACCATACGAACCAGCGTGAACTCAACTGCACCGTGCGGGGAAACCGCACCGCGGTCTCCGGCGTCCTGTTCCATTTCAAGTATGTGAACCTGTTGAGTCAGAAGGCCGCCGAGGAGATGCAACGTGGTGAACACTATGACGGCAGCTCGGAGTACCGGGCCTATCTCGACGCTGGAGACCCGGTGCTCTTCGATCCCGACGTGTCGGTTCGGTTCGGCGGTACACGTCAATTGCAGGACCTGGGCTTCATGCAGGCCGGCGCGTGGTTCTGAGGCTTTCAGCACATGGCCTTGTCTGAAGGCGCGATCGAAGACTTCGTCGCGCGTAGCCTCCAATCCGAAACGTCGCTGCTGAGGTTTCCCGGGTATCAAGTTGACTTTCTCCCGGGGGGGGCCGTCCTGGTCGTCACCTTCGAGCCGGCGGCGATGGGAAAGTCGGAACCCGACCTGAATCGCCCGGCCTGGGGGCAGGCCTTTCTTCAGAAGCGCGGGCATTCGGTCTTGGGCGTCAAGCGGGCGGCGACAGCGTGGTACCGCAGTGTCGAGTTGCACCGACTGTTTCGAAGCTTGCAGACGCGCGACTTCTTCGGCCACTTTGAACGGGTCCTTTTTTATGGACCGTCAATGGGCGGATACGCGGCCCTGGCTCTGGCTGCAGCGGCACCCGGGTGCACCATCCTGGCACTCAATCCGCAGTCGACTCTGGCACCCGACCGCGTATGGTTCGACCAACGCTTCGCAGGCGCTCGGGCTGCGAGTTGGAAGGGCGACTTCATCGATGGCGTGGACGGCGCACTAACCGCCGAGCGTGTGTACGTGTGTTACGACCCTTATCAGATCAAGGATCGATTGCACGCCCTGCGCCTGCCCACGCATAACCGCATCAATCTGCGGCTTCCGTTCGTGGGCCACACCACCGCCCAGGCGTTGAATGGGCTGGGGCTTCTGGGCACTGTCTTTGACGAGGCACTCCAGGGCACGCTCGATGAGAAGCGCTTTCGACAGATGGCCCGTGAGCGCCTCCGTTGGGCCGACTACCATGTGCACTTGGCGGAGCGCGGGGTGTGGCCACCGCGACGGTGGCGACACCTGAGTCAAGCGCTGGTCCTTGACGACAAACACCCGCGCGCGCTGTTGCTGCGCGATGCCTGGAAGGCGAGAACTGATGGGCCGTCGGTGGCGGCTCAGGATCCGCATGGGACACAGTCCGCCCGCCGGGCTCCGCCCGCCGCGCGGCCTTCGAGGGAGCGCTGGCCCATGGGCGTGGTCACTGCGGAGCGGGTGCCCTTGATCTATTTGAATCTGCCCAAGTGCGCCAGCACCACCATCCAGAACCACCTGCTGTTTCTTGCTGACGGCCGGTACGCGGATCAGCCGCGAGACATTCACCAAAATGATGGGCTGCGTCGAAGCCGTGAAGACAACGATGCGACGCACGACCTGATATCCCGCCAAGTTCACGAGGGTGCGCTGGTCTTCACCTTCGTGCGCGACCCGGGGCGTCGGGCCTATGCCTGCTTTCACGAAAAGATCATGCAGCAGGGGCGCCACAGCTTCATGGCGATCCGGCAGGCGCTCATCAAGGATTGGGGATTGCGACCACCTGCACCAGGGCAGGCTTCGACTCTGGAACTGCAGCGAGCCAACTTCAGCGTATTCCTACGGTTTGTCGAGGCCAACCTCGCCGGAGACACGCCCATTCGGCGCGATCCACATTGGTGCCCGCAAGGGCCCATGCTGGTGAGATACCGCCAGCACATCAAGATCGACCAGGTGGGGAAGGTGGAGAACTTCGCCGCAGACTTGGCCTTGATCCTTCATCGAGCGGGCGTCTCGCGAGCGGTCGACGTCAATGCGCGTCCTTGGACCAATCCGCCGGCGCCGTTCTCGTTCGACGAGGTTCTCACACCCGATCTCCAGGCTCAGCTCGACCGGCTTTATGAGTCGGACTACATCCATCTCGGCTATCGCCGGCCCTCATGAAGCGTGCCCGGGAACGGCAGCATCAGCCTCGCGGCCCGTCGAACGAACGGGTTGGCGTGAAGACTGCTTGCGCCTTGAATGAAGATTCACCTGACGGACGGGTCATGCGCGAGGTGCTGCGGTACAGTTCCCGCGCCTCGCGCCGGCTCAGGCCATTTCAAGGAATTGCGTCGAAGTGAAGATCTCTATCAAGCCGCCCCAGAACAAGAAGCCTGTCTTCGGTCGCCCCGCCTTTTTGTTGGTGGGCATGATGCGCAGCGGCTCGAATTTCTTGGAGCGGCAGCTCAATTTGTTGCCGGACGTTCGTTGTCACGGCGAACTCTTCAACCCTTCCTTCATCGGTTTTTCCCACCAGGTCGCCACGAAAATCCCGGGTTACGCTCGGGATAATCCTGCTGCCCGGAACGCGGATGAAGAGGCCTTCACCGCGGCGGTCGACGCAGCCTGCGATCGCTCCGTTGTCGGATTGCGCCTGTTTCTTGACCACAGCCCGGCGATGACGGCCCGGCTGCTGTACGACGCCAACGTCAAGAAGATCGTCTTGTCCAGGAACCTGCTCGAGGCCTACGTCTCGCTCGAGACCGCGCGCGAAACCGGCGTGTGGCTGACCACCGAGGCGGCCAAGGCACCCCCCAAGCCTGTCAAGGTCGACATCAACAAGCTGGTGACGTTTTCCTTGCGCCAGAGCCTGTACTACAACGATGTGCAGACGGTGTTGCATCAGACTGGGCAGAGCTATCTTCAAGTCGACTACAACGAAATCAAGAGTCTCGACAAGCTCAACGAAATCGCCAGCTTCTCGGGCTCGAAGCATCGCTTCGCCGAGGTGACTGAGCCCATCCAGAAGCAGAACCCGGGTTCACTCGAAGAGCGCATTCTCGACTTCCCGAAGCTTGTCGAGGAATTGAAGCGTCGGCAGTTGGCGAGATGGTTCCGCTGAACGATGCCGCGTTGAGAGGCCGTCGCCCGCGGTTGGCGCTACTGATGCTGTGCCATGAGGCGCCCGCCGCGGTCGCCAAGCGGCTGAACGCACTGTTCTTCCGGCATCCCGATGTCACCACCTACATCCACTACGATGGCGGTCGAAGCGCGGCCCATCGCGCTGAACTGCGCCGGCTGCTGCCAGAGGACGGGCGCTATCGCTTCGTGGAGTCTCCGGTGGCCTGCAACTGGGGCGATTACACGCTGGTGGAAGCCACGCGCCGCCTGATTGAATCGGCACTTCAGGACGGTGACTTTCTGGCAGATCATTTGGTTCTGCTCAGTACGTCATGCGTTCCCTATCGCCCTGTGAGCAGCCTCCAGGCCTATCTCAAGGAACGGCCTGACACGGAATTCATTCAGGCGCACGACCCTCAACACGGTCGGTGGGTCCAAGGAGGATTGGAAAGTGAACGTTTCGAATACTACTTTCCGTTCAATTACAGGACGCGGCGTCCATGGTTCGAATGGCTCACCGAACGACAGCGCGAATTCCGCGTGCGAAGGCGTGTGCCCGATGGGCTGAGTGTCAGGTTTGGCTCTCAGTGGTTCTGTCTGACCCGTGCTACGGCGGCCCGTGTGGCGACGGAACTCGGGCGGCCTGCGATACGACGCTGGCTGCGGTGGTGCTGGATTCCTGACGAATTCGCCATACAAACCTTGGTGACCAAGTTCTGTCCACCTGCCAAGGTGGCCGGCTTCAACTTGACCTACTACGAGTTCGGGCCGACCGGGCAGCCGTTGGTCCTGGAGAATGGTCATCTCGAGCATCTGCTGGAACAGCCCTTCTTCTTTGCTCGTAAGCTGGCACCTGAAGCAACCGTGCTGACGGACGCACTGAGCGCTCGCGCTGGAGAGCCGGAGTCGGACCTGAGCTATTTCGATCGCGTGGGAGTGCCTACGTCGCGGTACGTGCGCCACCTCGGAGAGGTGGCTACTGGCGCGGCGCGGCGCGCCCATGTGGGTACACCGGAGAACGGGGAGCAGGGCGTTCTCGGAACAAACACCCGTCGTTACTATGTCTTGCGCGCCAGTTCACGCGCTTGGCTACGGGCCCTGTTGCGGCGAGCTCGAACGGTGGAGCGTCTGCCTATTTACGACGCCCCCTTCGAAGCCGATGCCGCTCGCATTGCCGGTGCAGAGGCCTATCGAGGGTTTCATCCCATGGATCGCTACCGGCGCGATCATGATCCGGCCGCCTACCTGCTTGAGCTGGTCGAATCGGATCCGCTGCAGCCGGCGGCGTGGGGCTTGGACTTGAAGCAACCCGGTTGGGCGCGAAAAGCCATTCGTGCGGATACCCGCGCCACGGTGGTGGACGTCGATCCCCTGCTCAGCCGAGAGCAGCGCGCGGCAACGATGTTGTCGGAGTTGGACCGAAGCTCCGATGCGAGCACGATCCAGCAGGTGCTCCAGGCCATGCGAGACGGAAGTCCGCTGCCTGACGACGCGTTCTTGCTCGGCAGTGTGCGCCCCCCGGCGTGCCAAACGGTGGCATTGCGCGATCTGGGCCCTGAACTGGGGGATGCCACGCTGCTGGCGCTTCGCACCGCTTATCATGCGCTCGACCCAGCGCCCTATCATGTTTCGCCCGGAGCTGCCTGGCGTCAGTTCTGGAAATAGCGCGCTGGGCCGTCCCTCAGCGCCTTCGATGACCTAGCTTTACCGACATGAATAAACCGGCCGCCCCCGCTTCCAAAGCCAAACCTGCCGCCGCAGCGCCGGTGGCCGCTGTGCCGGCTGCGGTCGGGCTTGAATCGCCTGAGGCCGTAGAGCCGCCACCGCCCTTTTTCGTGCTGGGTTGTGTTCGTTCAGGCACCACGATGCTGCGTGATGCTCTCCGGATGCATCCCAATCTGGCCTGCCCAGAGGAAACTCACTTCTTCCGTTGGGGTGAGCCGTACGGTACGGAGGCCATGTCCCGCTCGTTGTCCAACAACGCTGTCTTGAAGAAACATCGGGAAATCGATGGCATCACGGAGCCGGAGTTCGCTGATCTGTTGAGGCAGTGCGGATCCAGGGCTGAGCTCTACACACGGTACATGGCCCTGTACCTCCAGCGTAAGAAGCCGGGTGCGACGCGCTGGTTCGACAAGACCCCTCAGAACGTCTACGGAGCGCTGCTGGCTGCCAGCAGCATGCCGCGGTCGAAGTTTGTGCACATCGTTCGCGACCCGATCAATGTGGTCGCGAGCCTGCGCATCGGTCGCATCGTGAAGGTCGAGAACCTGACCGGGGCCTGCAACTACTGGAATGAGGCGGTGCAGATCGTCAGCGGGCTGAAGCGAGCCTACCCGGCGCGTGTCTTCGAATTGCGGTACGAAGACTTCGTGGCGGATCCGGAACCTCAACTCAAGCTGCTGCTCGATTTCATCGGCGAACCGTTCGACGCCAAATGGTTCGCTCAGCTCAACACCCGGCAGGTCGACCACAAGGACGAAGGGGTTCTGTCTGACGCAGAACAGGCTGTCGTTCGCCGCTCTTGCGCGCAAGGCCGCCGCCGCTATGGCTATGAGCCGAGCGAAGGCGGCTTGGGCAAGTTGGAGGGCAAGGCCAAGGGGAAGGCCAAGGCGAAGGCCAAGGCGATCTCAAACAAAGTTCCAGGGGCCCGTAAGGCCGCCAAGGCGGCCTGAGCGGGACGCTAAGATTTCCAGATGGGCGTCTCAACGGCGCCTCGCCCGGGCGTCCGGCACTGGCCCGGCCCAACTTTTGCTGCTGAGTCTTCCATGTCAAATATCGTAGATCCGCGCCGCCAAGAGCAGGTGCACCGTCTGACCCTTGAGTTGCAAGCCCTGAGAGGGCGGCTGAATGACACCATCGACCAGCTGTGCGAGCTGGTGGCGGGGCATGAGCTCGGCAGCGAGCCGATCGGCTTGTCGCCGTTGGCGGGTTTGGAGCAAGGCAGCATGGAGCGCAGCTTGGCCCCCGCTTGGCTGCGACTGCCGAGCAACCAGGCTTCCGTCAGCAACCCGCCTTCGGGGCATCGGCTGGGGAACGAAACCGCGGTCTACAGCGACTACCGCAGTGGTTTCCTCCAGGTCATCCAGGTGAGTCAGCCGCGCGGTGCCGATGAGAACTACGCACTGGTGGTCAACCATGCGGATTTCGACGGCAGCTTCTTGTCGGTTGTGATTGACGCTCGGTCGCTGCTGGCCGACATGCCGGCCGGCAGCGCGCGCCTGTCGCTGGCGGTTGAGGTGCGGGGCACGCCGATGCCTGGCATGAACGCCAAATGCGCGTGGAAGGTGGGCGAGCACTGGAGCGAGCGGCCCCTTCGCTTGCAAGGCGGCCAGCTCGCGGCCGACAGCCTCACGGTCGACATGCTGGATCCGGCTCAGATCAATGCGCTCGACTTCCACTTGTTCTTCAATCCGGTGGGGCGTGGCAGCTTCGAAATCCGTCGCTTGACGGTGGCGCTCGTGGTCACCCCCAGTAACGAAGAAGTCCCTGTCACGTCCAGCGTCTTCGAAACCGCTCCCTGACAGCCACTGCGGCGGCCCGGCCGGCCCAGCCGCCCGGGATGATCCAGGCGGAAGTTTTTATTTGCAGGTTCCACCATGAATCCCTCCGACGTTAACGACCCCGCCTCTATCGGCGCCGTGCCGCTTGCCCAGGCCCGCATCGATTGGGGTCACGGTCGAATCATCGGCTTTTCCGTTCCGGCGGACGACGCGCTGGCATTCGACGTCGTCCAGCTTTGGCTGGATGGGCGCTGTGTCGCTTCGGCGGTCGCCAATCTCTCGGTTTTCGATTTCGCGCGCGACCTCGCTGGTCTGAATCTGCCGTCACGCGAACACTCGGCGTTCGAGCTGCGCATACCGCAGGCGGCGCTCGTGCCGGGCCAGGTGGGCAATGGCTCGGTCGAACTGGAGGTGCGGACGACGCGCGGCACGTCGGTGCTGGCGGCCGCGATCCAAGGTCTGCACGAGCTGCTGCGCCTGACCGACGGCGCACCGGTGGACTTGCTCTATCAGGTTCGCTTTCATGGCCTGGCATCGGGCGCCGTGCAGGGCTGTGTCGTCAATCTCCACGGCGTGAGTCAGCGGCCTGCGTTGCTGGTCCGCCTGAATGACCAGTCGCCTGAGCCCCTGGCCTTCTACGAATCCGCCGCTGACGGCAGCGTGCACCACTTCTCGATCCCGGTGCGCATGGATCGGCTCATCAGCGGGGTCAACCAGATCAGCGTCGTGGGTCCAGATGGGCAACCGCTGGGCAGCTATCCCATCCATGTGGGCGTGGGAACGCTCGGCGAAAGCGACCGCAAGCTGGCGGCGCTGGAGGCTGAGGTGGCGTTCCTGAAGCGACTGGTGTTGACGCAGAACCCCGAGGCGCTGCCGGCTCGCTTGGCTTTGCTCAAGAGCGAAATCGTCAACATCTGCTCCGAAATGATGACGCTGCAACGCACGAACTTCGAGCGTGAGTGGCTCGCGCGCCCCGCGGCGCCCGCTCCGGCGTCTGCCGCCGGCGTGGCCCATGCGCCGTTGCGCCCCTTGGGTACAGCGCCGCACGCGGCGAAGGCCTGACGGCGTCGGAGATCGAGCGCCGTGTCGAGCTACGCTGAACCCGAGGTGCGATCCCTGCCCGCCACAACGGCTGGCGCGCGTCGACGCCTGTATCTTTTTTCTCCCCTCCCGCCGCAGCGCAACGGTCTGGCGGATTACATCGTCGAGTATCTGCCGATGCTGGCAGATGACTTCGAGTTGTGCCTTGTGGCCGAAGCCGGCCGAGGCGCGGCCGCCGCGGCGCAGTTCCCTGGCGCTCCGTTCCAAGTCATCGACGAGGCTGTTTTCCTGGCGCGTCAGCCAGAGACCGGCGCTCAGACCTTCTACAACATCGGCAACAACGGCGACTGCGCCTACATGCTGGAACACCTGCACCGCTTCCCCGGTCTGGTGGTGGTCCATGACGTGTCGCTCTTCTACCTGCATCAGGTGGCGTTGCAGATGGAGCGCTCCAACGGCATGTTCAATCACTGGGTGCGCGACACCGGGTACGAGGTGCCCGCTGATTTCGTCGCCCGAGACGGCTCGCTGGGCCGCACGCCAGGGTTGCTGTACCAAGAGTGCCTGATGGTGCGCCGCATCGCCGAATCGGCTCGGGGCCTGATGCTGCACAGCCGCTATGCAGAAGCACGCTTTCGCGGCGGCGCTTTCGACATACCGCTGGGCGCTGAACACCGTCGGCCGATGGCGCGCATCCCTCATTTCGTGTTGCCGCCAGCGCCACCGGCCTGGGACGCCTACCAGGTGTTGCAGCGATTCGGCATCGACACCAACGACATCCTGTTGCTGGTGCCAGGCTTCCTCACGGGCAACAAGATGCTTTATGAGGTGCTGGTGGCCTATTCGCGAGCCTGCACCAGCCAGCCGCGCCTGAAGCTGCTGTTCGCCGGGGAAGAGCGGCCAGACGAATACAACATCTCAGCCCGGATCAAACAGCTCTGGCCCGATGGTGACGGCCCTCGTGTCACCGGCTACCTGGACGCGCGGGAGCTGGACATCCTCCTGGGACGCGCAGACCTGTCCTTCGTCTTGCGGTATCCCACCTACGGCGAAACCTCGGGCATCCTGCCCCGTGCCGTCATGGGCGGCGGCCGTGTCGTGACGGTGGACATCGGCTCGTACCCCGAATTCGAGTCGCCGCTGATCAGCCATGTCGCGATCGGGCCGACCATGGTCGACCAGCTGTACGCGAGCATTCAATCGCTGTGTGCCTCGATGCCCAAGGCGGCCGATCGCGCGGCGCGCCGCCAGGTCGAGGCGCAGCGCGCCGACACCTTGAGCCCCCGCTCGCTGTACCCCCGCATTCGTGAACTGATCAACCAGGCCTGGGAGGTGTCGCGATGAACGCGCCAGATCCCGCCGCTTTCGCCGCGACACATCGCGCCGGCTTCTTCATGAACGCCTGGGTCGACTTGTTCGCTGCCAACGTCGCCCGGCAGGGCGCGCTGGGCCAGGGCTTGGCCGTCGTGCTGACGGATTCGCTGTGCGTCATGCCCTTGCTGGAATCCCAGACCCCGATCGGCTGGATCCACACCTCGGCATGCAAGTTTCAGGACTTCATCCCCGTGGCGCACGGTCAGCCGTCGCCGCGGGTACGGGTGGATGCGGCCAGCCAGCCTGCCGATGCCAGCCGCATGCTGCGCCGCGCCAGCCTCTGTTTGGCAGCCGTGTCCCCGGATCGCGAGCGCGCCGCTGCAATCGCTGCACTCGCTGCCAAAGCCTTGCAGGCTCGTGCCGCGTTGCTGCTGTTTGGCCTGCCGCAAAGCGCCGGGTGGGCGGCTTTCGACGGGCTGGTTCGCCAAGGAGCGCTGCAGCCCGTGGCCGCGGGCGGTGCGCAAGTCCTGGCGAGTGCCAGTCTGGCGGGCACCTTGGGCGACTCAGGTCTCAACGATGTGGAGCGTGCACTCGCACTCGCGGGCCAGCTCAGCCGTGCTCGCCAGGCCGACCTTCATTGCGAGCGGCTGGAGCAGGGGCAGTTGAAATTGCGCTTGCGGATCGATCCGGTCCACTTGGCGGCGGCGGGCAGCGTGACGCTGGCCCACCACCTGGCCCACGAAGGGCGCGCCTTGTTCAACAGCCGCGGCCTGGGTTCTTTCGCCGTACCTTGGGGCGCGCCATGCCAGGCGCGCTTGCTCCTGCGTAATGTGCGGGCACGCATCGACACGCTTCAGATCGCCATGGCGGGCCAGAGCTTGGCGCCCCTGGCGGTCGATTACACCGAGTTCGGTGCCTTCCTGAAACTGGCGCTGCCGCCGGTGGAGCCGGGCTGCGACGCGTTGCTGCACATGTCATTGCCACGCGAGGCCGTTCCGAATGACGGCTTCTGCGACATCGGCGCCGCCGAATTCACCGTCGAGACGGCATGATGGATCTCTCCAGCCCCACCGCGCCCCACACCTTTGCGCCCAGCACCATGGCGGCTCCTCGCTGCCTGGTCGTCACCTTCAACCGGCTGGTGCCGGCGGATCAGGGCAATGCGCGCCGGATCATGCAGATGGTCCGGCTCTACAAGAACCAGGGTTTCGAAGTCGACCTGCTGTACCACAATGAAGAGGGCTTCGACCCTGCGTTGTCGCATGCGCTGGCAGGTGAATTCGCCCGAGTGACGGTCGTACGCTCCCGCGCTCCCAAGCACATCCTGCCCGGCCACGTTTGCCGCATTGTCGATTGGTACGACAAGGGCCTCGAAGCGGCTGCGCGCGACATGCACCGGCTGCGCGGCTACAACGTCGTCCATGTGAACTACGTGTGGTATTCGCCGCTGCTCGAGCAATTCGGCTCGGACGTGGTGAAGGTGCTAGACACCCACGACGTGTTTGGCGAGCGTCGCGCGAAGTACACCGCCGCCGGCATGAAGCCGCAGTGGTTCAGCACGACCTATGCCGACGAGGACGTGGCCCTGCGGCGTGCCGACGCGGCACTGGCCATCCAGAAGGAAGAGGCTGCTGAGCTGGCTGCTCGGGGCCACCGCAACATTCTTTACCTGCCGTACGTCGAGCCCGCACTGCGTCCGTTCCAGCCCCGCGGCGGCGACCGTCCGCTTACCTTCGGCTACCTGGGCAGCGGCAACGACTGGAACATCCTCAGCATGGCGGAGTTCCTTTCGAAAATGCAGGCGCGTGGCGTGGCGTTTCCGCATCCAATCGTCGTGGCCGGCGGTGTTTGCCGGCATGTGCGCGATGGCTCGGGCGTCATCAAGCTGGGGTTCGTGCAAGAACTGCACACCTTCTATGACGCCATCGACGTGGCGCTCAATCCGATGGTGGGCGGCACCGGGCTCAAGATCAAGACGGTGGAACCGTTGTGCTACGGCAAGCCGGTCTTGACCACGCTGCCGGGCGCTCAGGGGCTGACCCACCTGTGGCAGTTGCCGATGTTTGACGACAACCATGGGCTGGTCGACTACATGTTCGAGCACTTCGGCCGCGGCAGCGGAGCGGAGTCGGTCGAAAAACTGTCTCAGATGGCTGCCAGCACTCGTCGCGCGCTCGATGCCGAGTACGACGGCCAGGTCGATCGCCTGGCGCGCTGGCTCGCGTCGCGGGTCTGAGCGGTGATGGCGACGCGCCGAAGCGTGTCCCGAGGGGGCAGCATTCGGCGCGGGCTGGTAAATTGCGCCGCCTCAACCCTTGATTCATTTCCTCGTTTCGCAGGCTGATCCATGAGCGAACAAGACAAGTCCGTCCGGCTGAAGGCTCTCGCGCGCGAGATCCGCGATGAGCTGGGCGAGCACAATGTGCTGGACGCTTTGGCGCGCGAATTGGCGGTCAGCCGTCTGGCGCTGGCCGAGGTGTCCGCCGAGTTGGCCGAGGTCCGCAAGGAGATGGAGGCGATCCGGCTGATTCAGAGGAGCCGCGACATCCTCCTGCCCCAGGCCAAGCTGCAGTACGCTGGGCGCCGCCAGGCTGCCATCGAAGCAAGCATGCCGATGCCCGCCGAGCGAGGCTTCTATGCGCTGGAGCGCGATGGTGTGGGCAACCCCTTCCGCTGGACGGGCCCGACTCGATCGTTCCACTTCGACCTCCACCTGGATCGAACCGTCCCGCTGCGTTTTGTGCTGCAGATGCCGCTGTGGGGCTCTGAGCACGCCCAGGGCCTGCGTGCCAGTTGCGACGAGGTTTCTCTGCCTTTGCTGCGCCGTCCTGGCCATCGCGTGCTGGATTTCGAGGGGGTGCTGCTGCCGCGGGAAGTGCTGGGTCTCACCCGGCTCACGTTCCTCTCTGAGCGGGTCAGCACGGTCACCTCGAACGAGGACGAAGGTGCGTCTCGTCAGCTGGGTGTGCCTTTCCTGCGGCTGAGCGTCGCCGAGATTTCCGACACCGAGTACGCCGACTGGCTCAAGGGTGTTGAACCGTCTGCGGCCGAGACGGCGCCCAACAAGCTGGTCAAGCCTGCCGCCCCGGTGGCCGATACCGACACGCCATGATTCCACGCGCCGAGGTCCCGTCGACGCTTGCCGCCGGTTCGGCCGATGGCGAGGCCACCTCGCCCGCAGACGACGCCCTGCATGCTGAATTGCTGGCTCGGCTGTCCGAGCCGGAAGTGCAACTGCTGGGTGCGGACATCCTCGTGCTTTCGCCGACCCCCACGGCGCCGACCGACCAGGGAAACCGCAAGCGCATTTACGCGGTCTGCAAAGAGCTGCAGCGGCGCGGCGCGCGCATCCACTTCGTCTTCTACCCGCAAGAGTGGTGGTTCGACTTCCTGCCCGATGATCTCGTTCGGGAGATGGCTTCGCAGTGGGACAGCTTTCACCTCCTGCCGGCCACCCGGCACACCTACACCAAGCCGGAAGGGGCCGACTACCACATCGATGAGTGGTGGGACGACTCCATTCGCGACTACCTGCAGTGGCTGTTCAAACGCAATCGCTTCGACGCGTTCATCGTCAACTACGCCTACATGAGCAAGGCGTTCGAGTACGCGCCGGCGAACACGCTCAAGATCCTGGACACCCACGACAAGTTCACGGGGCGGCGCCAGCTGCTGGCTGACAACGGCATCGCGCCGGAGTTCTTCTACACCACGGCCGACCAGGAGGCCATCGCGCTGAACCGCGCTCAGTTGGTGTGGGCCATCAAGGACGAAGAGGCCGAGTTCTACCGGAGCATCAGCAACACGCCGTGCATCACCATGCCGCACATTGAGCCGGAGACCCGCGTCGCGCGGGTTCGCCAGCCCAAGGATGAGGGCAAGCTCGTTATCGGCATGCTGGGTTCGGGCAACGTCATCAACGTCAACAACGCGCGCGCCTTCGTCAAGGCGGCCATGCCGATCATCGCGCGGCGAGGGGCGCCGATCGTCATCCGCTTTGTCGGCGCCATGTGCCGCCGCCTGCCGGATCTGGAAGGCATGGATGGCGTCGAGTTGCTGGGGCCCGTCGACACCACCGACGAGTTCTACCGGGATGTTGATCTCGTCATCGTGCCATTGGCGTTCTCGACCGGCCTGAAGATCAAGGCCGTCGAGGCCTTCGCGACCGGCATGCCGCTGGTGGCGATGGGCCATGCGCTCGAAGGCATCCCGACGCGCCACCCCTGGCACCAGTGCCAGACGATGGAGGAGGTGGCCGAGGTCTGCTGCGATGTGGCGTTCGACCGGGCTCAGCTCGACGGCTTGACCGAAAGCACCACCAGCACCTATGCGCTGGTTCGCGCGCAGGCCAAGGTTGCTTTCGATGACACGCTGCACCGTCTGACGCACTATCCGACGGTGGTCATGACGGTGGACCGCAGCTTCTTCGAGCTCGATTCCCCCTACCGGGAGCACGTCTTCCAAACGGTCAACCTGATGCGACACCTGTCTCAGGTGGTGCTCTATTTCGACCAGCCCTTGCCGGCCAACCAGAACGCGCTGTTCGAGGCGTTCCATGGCATGTCCACCCATTGCAAGGTGGCGGTGGCGCCGGGGCTGGAGGCCCCCAAGGGGCGGTCTCTGGGGCTGTCGAGCGTGCAGGCCAGCCTGAAGGATGTGCTGGCCGCTTACGGCCGAGCCACCCTGTGGGTGACCCGTCTGTGCGCCGAAATGCTGCACCTGCCCAAGCAGCCGGCCCGGCTCCCGTTGTTTGTGCGCCTTGACATTCTCCGCATGTTCCAGCCTTCCGTGTTGGGAGGCGACGCCGTCGCCAAGTTGACCGCGCAGTTCCAGGAAGTGACGCTGATCGATTGCCATCCGCTGGCTCCACCGGTGAAGGCGGCCGAGCACGCCCGTGTGGTCAACGTGCCGTTCTGGCGCTGGCGGCCTTGGCTCTTGAACAACGACGACGGCCCGCACCGGGTGCTCTTGCTGGCTCGCGACGATCAGGTTGAACTGGCGGATGTACTGGCCGATGCGCTGGATCGTTTCCACCCTGATTGGGCGCCTGCCCAGGTGGTGGTTGGCGACCTGGCGCAGGCCGGCCCGACATCGATGGGTGTCTATGCGCGTGCGCGATTGCACGCCGGGACGATGCTGGGCCGCTTCGGCTTGCTGCGCCCCTTGCCGATCGCGGTGTTGGACTTGACCGGTGACGCGCCGGACTTCGAGGTTTTCCGCGAAACATTGCGCCGCGCCCAGGTGCCTGTCATCCAGCCCCCGCAAGGCGTCGATTCGCTGGAGCCGCCGACACTGTGGCAATTGGCAGATTTCGTCATGTCGTTGGGCCGGAATCTTGCAAGCTTCACGGCGCAAGCCCAAAAGGATGAGAAATCCCGTTATGGGGGCGATGCGGGGTGGAACTACATCTGGAAGTCGGTTTCCGTCAAAAACGTGCTCTGGTAGCAGGCGCGTAAACTCCAAGTCCGGCCTCAGAAGCCGCTGTTTTCCCTATCGTCGCCACCAGGAGCGCTCCTCGCATGAAACAAAAAGACCGTCCGGCCCACGAACTCGTTCGCGAGGAAGACCAGGGTCGCATCGTGTTTTTCATGGGCGGCGTTCGCTCTGGCACGACCGTGTTCCGCCGCATGCTGGCCTCGCACCCGCGCGTGCGCGACCGCGGAGAGATCTTCAACTCGAACAACCCGCAAGGGTTCTTCAAGTACTGGCGCGAGCAGGTGGCCGTGGATCCCGACCTGGCCTTTCCTGAGCAGCAGGGCAAGCTGTTCATGTCCTACGTGGCGTCGCTGGTCCCCAAGGACAAAGACGGCATCGCGCTGCTCGACATCAAGTACGAGCACTTGAATCTGATCCACGACGCCTGGCAGTTGCCCTTCACGAATCCCCCCATGCTGCGCTTGATCAAGCGCAGTCAACTCAAGGTGGTGCACTTGCGTCGCCAGCACTTCTATTCGGTGCTGTCGAACCTGGTGGCGGTGCAGACGGGGCGCTATCACAAGCCCGCGGATGATTCCTCCAAGCTGCCCGAGAAGCGGGCGGTAGCGGTGGAGCGTTCGCTGGTGTTGACGTCGATGAAGAAGCGCAAGCGCGCTGCCGACATCGTCGATTCTTCGTTCGAAGACGGACAGCGCCTGTCGCTGGACTATGAGGGTGTCTTTGACGACCAGGGCGACTTCCAGCCGGCCATTTGCGAGCGGCTGGCCTCGTTCTTGAGTGTCGACAACCAGTTCGAGCGTCAGCCGGCGCTGAAGAAGGTGATCGACGAACCGCTGTCGGCCGTCATCTCCAACTACGACGAGATTCGCGATCTCGAAACGATCGCGCTTTGAACGCCATGCACCTGCGGCGATTTCGCGGCGGGTGATGATCTTCCATTCACCAAGTCATGAGGCGCGCCTCGCGCGTCCATCGTTGTCCGATGAAATCTCCGCTGATCGTCGTCTGTACCCATCACAAGACCGGTTCGGTCTGGATGGCCAACATCTTCCGCGCCATCAAACGGCAGGAAAAGCTCCACCTGCACAGCAAGTCGCAGGCTGAACTGCCGCCGCAAACCGACATCTTCCTCCAGGACCACAGCAAGGTGGACCTGCAGGCGCTGCAATCTCGCTTCGCAGCCCGTGGCGTGCGTGCCGTGCACGTCATTCGCGACCCGCGAGACGTGATCATTTCCGGCTGCTTCTACCACGTGAAAACGGTCGAGAAGTGGGCCAACAACCCGAAGAAGGAATACGGCGGCAAGACCTACCGCCAAGCCATCAGCGCGCAGCCGACCGACCACGACAAGCTCGTGTTCGAGATGGATCACACCGGCGGCAAGACCGTCCGCGAGATGCTCGGATGGAACTACGATCAAAAAGAGCTGTGCTTCGAGGCGCGTTACGAAGACCTCATCGTGGACCGCGATCTGAAGATCTTCCGACCGATGATGCAGTTCCTTGGCTATGAGGGCGATCGTCTGGAGATGGCGCTCAAGTTTGTTCGCGAGCTGTCGTTGTTCGGTGGCGCCGCCGGCAGCGACCCGGCCGACCACATCCGCTCTGGCGAAGGGCGTCAGTGGGTGAACGTCTTTACGCCGGAGCTGAAGGCGGCGTTCAAGCAGCGCTTCCCGGACGCATTGCAGCGCTTGGGCTACGAAGCCGGCACCGAGTGGTGACAGGCACCGGAGCGGGCTCCTGACAAGCCCCTCCGTGCGCCCTGAAAAGAAGACGGCCGCATGTGCGGCCGTTTTCTTTGGTGCCGAGTTGTGAGCAAGCGTGATGGCCGGGCCCGTTGGCCCGGCGAATCACCCGGTCACTCGGCGGTGTATCCGAAGAGCTGGAAGTCGCGCGCGAAGCGTTCGCGAATCGTGGACAGCGCCAGCGGCGACAGCTCATGGGCCTTCTTGGTTTCGTGGCTGGAGTTCTTCACCTCCAGCGGCACGGCGACTTCGAGCTTCTCGCAGATGTGGTTGAAGTCCTGTTCGATGGACTCGACCTTGCCGACGAAATCGACAATCAGCTCCCCGTGCGGGTTGCACACGCTTTGCCACTGCGGTTGCGCACCTGCATCCGCCCACGTCAGCGGGTGCAAAGCGAACTCGCTGAACGACTTGGACTCCAGCGCCGCAGCCACCGCCTTGTAGCGGAAAGGCGGCCGGTCGGGCCACTGCCCCGACTGCTCGAACTGACGCCGCTCCTCATCGGTCAGATCCGCATCGTGCGCCAGCTTCAGGGCGTAGGAGTACAGCGAGTGAAGCCGATCAATGGGATTGCGCACAAACGCGAATTTGTAGAACTTGGCATACAGCGCATCACCCAGGAAGCCGCGCGCCTCCAGGGCCGTGCTGTGCTTGTTCAAGCCAATCGCGCGTTTGAAGAACTCTTGGTACTTCTCTCCACTTTTGGTGGATCCCAACACAATGTCGTTGTGCTTGAGGGACTTGGCCAGTGCGACCTCGATGCTGGTACCAGCGCACTTGTGGATGTGAACGAAAACGTAGCGCCTGTTGAGTGAAATGATCATCGATGTTTCTTCCGCACGCCTAACGCCGCCATGCAGTCGGTATTATCAGCGACTGCACATTGGAGCCGAGATCTGTGATCGTCAACCATACCCACAAATTCATCTTCGTTCACGTCCCCAAATCTGCAGGTACGTCGGTCACCGAGCTCTTCAGCCAGTACAGCAGCTACCGTGATCTTGAGGTCGGCGGCACCATTTTGGGCGAGGTGCTCCAAAACGAGTTCAAGAAGCGGTTCGGGCTCACCAAACACGCCACCGCCGGCGAAATCCGCGCCATCGTGGGGCCTGAGGTCTGGGGCACGTACTACTCCTTCGGCATCGTTCGCAATCCGTACGCACGGGCGCAGAGCACCTTCCACTTCATGAAGCGCTGGCGTGGCAACAAGGAGATGGACCGCCTCAAGTTCATCGAGAACATGCCCGACTTCAAGAGCTTTGCGTTGTCTCCGAAGCTCAAGCGCAAGCAGTACCACCGCCTGCTGTGGTCGCAGACGCAGTGGCTGTGCGATGAGGATGGCAAGTTGGCGGTCAGCCAAGTCGGAAAACTGGAATCTCTCGATGCGGATCTCCAGCGCATCCAAGAGGCGATCCCCGGCTTGCCGGAGCGCCCCAAGCAGGCGCTTGCTGCACCGAAACGGAACAAGAGCGAGGCCGACGACCAAGCGTTGCAGCAACTGCTGAGCGACGAGCCCGAAGTGGAAGAGGCGCTCTACGAAGCCTACAAGGACGACTTCGAGACATTCGGTTATCCGCGGTTCAAGGCCTGAGAACGGTTCCTGGGGCGCCAACGAGCCAGGTGCCATGGACCCCAAACAGGTGCCAACGTGCCACCGCCGGGTGGCACGACTTTTTTCAACTGCCAACCAACTGTTGCAAGCTATGCCCTCCATGCTCCAGCGCCTGACCGGCAAGGCTACAGCGCCGGCACACCCCCAGCTGAACTTGGTGGAACTGAGGCGATGGTGCGAACAGAGCCGACCGATCTTCATCGTCGGGCTGGCGCGTTCTGGCACCTCCATGCTCCAGGTGGCGTTTGCGCAGCATCCGACGATGTTCGACATCGCCAACTGCCGCGAGACCTTCATCTTCCTCAGGCCGCGGCAACCGTTTGTCGACCCGATCCACTTTCCCACCCGTGCCTATCTGAAGGGCCGCCCGAACCTGATGGCACTGCGGGAATGGGTCGAGTCCTACGAAGCCGAGTTTGGCGAGCTGTCCGAGGCCGACTCCATCCGCGCGTTCTTCTACTTTGCCGGCAACATGGTCTACCCTGGCCGGCATCCTCTTGAGAAGACGCCTGGGCATCTGCGCAAGCTGGAGCTGATCTTCGAAGTCTTTCCGCGCTCCAAGATCCTGGTGTGCAGCCGCGATCCAGTCGATGTCGTGGCTTCGTACCGCAAGCGGCTCGCGAAGGCGCAGGCCGACGGAGAGCCGCCGGAGAAGACCGGCTGGCTGGACAAGGGCGTTGACGAAATGATTGGCGTCTTCGAGCGCTTCACGCGAATGGTGAATGAAGCGATTCCGGCACATGGCCAGGACATGTTCATGGCGCCCTACGACTGGCTGATCGACTCGCCGGCTGAATCGATCGAGGCGATATGCCAATTCGTGGGCATGGAGTTCGTGCCCACCATGGTGGCCTCTGAGGCGACCGGCAGCAAGGCCGAAGGCAAGTCAGAGAAAGCGCACGCCATCCAAAAGCGAGCGTCCGACGCGCACAAAGTGCTCAGCGCCGAAGAGATTGAGAAGATCCAGCGTGCGTGCGAGCCGTGGCTTGAGCAGTGGAGCCGCCCGGGCGTGCTGGGCTGAGCGAGGGCTGTCGTCCGTCGGCCGCACTGGCGCCGCCCGGAAATCTCACTCTTCGTCCGACTCGGCGCTCACCTTCTGGGCCTTGCCGGCCTTCTGGGGCTTGCCCTGTTTGCGCGCCAGCTTCTCCGCCTTGGGCTTGCCGCTCGCGGCGCCGGCCTTGGCGCCCGGCGCCTTGGCCTTCTTGGTGGCGCCGGCGGAGGTCACCGCGGCGGGATCCTTCGCCGCCTGCAATGCAGAGGCCTTCTTGGCCTGACGCGCCTCGCGAGCTTGTTGCTTCTGCGCGGCGTCTCCCTTCGTCTTCTTCTTTTGCGCGGTTTTGTCGCTGGCGGCGTCATCGCCCTTTTTCGGTTTCTTCGGCACTTCGTCGGCCGGCACCGTCGGCGCCGTGTAGCCGAACAGCTTGCTGATCAGCTCATCGCGCTTGGCCACCATGCGAAGGCTTGGAACGTCGTAGAAGCGTTGAATGGCCTTGGCATCCGCCTGTCCTCGCTCCTTCACGCCATCGATGGCGCTGCGTTGCGCCTCGGTCAAGGCGATCCCAAGGGATTCGAGCACCTGATGCAGGTCCGCGGCCACGGACTCTGCACGAATGAACAGGCGAGTGATCGCATTCGTCGCCCCCAAGGCCTCGAGTGCCTCGGGCGTGTCGATCGATTTGTCGAGGGTGTCGGCGCCACACACCAGGCTGACGAACAGCTGATATGTCATCAGCCCGCCCAGCTTGTTGATGGGCGAATTGGCATAGCCGCTGTCCACGAGACGGCGGATGGAGCGCGTCGCCAAAATCGCCTTGAGCCATGCGCGGAAGGCTTCCGGATCCTCGGCGTCGCCGTACCACGCCGTCTTCGCATGGTCGGCCCCCCACTCGGCCGGGATATCCAGCATGCCGGGTCGCGAGGTGGCCTTGGCAGGGCGGGCGGCGCGTCGCGAGCGCAGTTGCTCCCATCGCTCGGGATCTGTCAGCCGCTTGTGCAGGTCGCCTTTGCCCGCGCATCCTTGTTGCCAAAGGCTGAGGTACCACGTCAAAGGATTGCACAGGTAGCCGACGACCGGTTTGCCCGTCGCTGCCAACTCTTCGGCGGTGCCGGCGCGCTTGCCCGTCGACTCGCCGCCCACGATTTCCCCTAGAAGTTTCTTCACCCGCGAAGAGCCGCCTTTGTGCAGTTCAACGAGAATCAGGTGGTCGGAAGTAAGCATGTTGTCCGTGGGTGACGCGCGGCCTGCGCCTGTTCAGTATAGGTGTGGCTTTTGCTGGGGACATCGGTGAACTGCCGCATCGAATCTTGGGGGGTGCTGTGGCTGTCTACTCGTCTCGATTTCGGTACATCTTCTTTGCCAACCCGCAGACCGCCAGCAAGGCGATCGCCAAGACCTTGACCAAATCGCTCGACGGTCAAGCGATGCCTGATTGGGATCTTCGGCGCAGTGGTGAGCTGACGATCAAGAAGCACCATGCCACGTGGCAGGACCTGCAAGACGCGGGGCTGATGACACGCGAGCAACTGGACACGCTGTTCAAGTTCACGAGTGTCCGGAATCCGTACGACCTGCTGGTCAGCCGCTACCTCAAGCGAAAGAGCCGGTTTGTCAACGATCCCAACAAGTACCGCTGGGCGCAGGAGAACCCCAAGATCAAGGCCAGCATGGATGCGGCGCAGGAGCAACCGTTTCCGGAGTGGATTGCGGGACAGCTGCACAAACACAGGGAAAAGGGAAGCACCATAAAAGGGCCTCTCGAGTACCTGGATCACGCCGACTACGTGATCCGCTTCGAGGCGCTGCAAGAAGGCTTTGATGAGGTTCTGCGGCGCCTGGGGGTGCGTGACCCGATCACGATCCTGGCGGAGAACGTCACGAGCGAGCGTGCCCAAGGCACCAAGAAGCGTCACTACACCGAGTTTTATGACGACGCGAGCCGCGAGTTGGTCGCACAGGTGTACGCGCCCGTCATCGAGCGGTTCGGCTACCGCTTTGAGGTGCCTGCGGGGTGACGCGACCGGCGCGGGCCCCATGAAAAACGGGGCGCCGTGGCGCCCCGTCGTCTGGGATGAACTGACGCCGGATTATTCGGCGTCAGCTTCTTCCGTCTTCTTCTTGCCGGCCTTTCGCGGGGTGCGCTTGAGCGGCGCGTCGAAGAACTCGAGTGCACGCTTCCACAGCGGCACCGACAGTTCCACCGGCTCGGGGCCGTGACCCGCTTCGGCCGAGTTGTACAGCAGCGTCATCACATGGCCGTCCGGCGACACGCCACCTTCGGGATCGATGTCCCAGCGGCGCCACAGGCCGGGGAAGTGGCGGTTGATGGTGGTCACGTCCTTGACGTTTTGGCCTACCACGAGACGGATGTCTTGGCCGTTGCTGTGTGCATCCTTCAGGGCCGTCAGCGCGTTGAAGCGCCACGGCGTCGTCTGCATCATCTCTTCGTAGTCGTCCATCGTCTTGCCGAGCGCACGCATGCCCGCGGCGATCACGCCCTCGCGGTACTTGTCGGGCCGCAGGAACGGGCAGACGGCGACGATGCCGGTCTTCGTGGTGCGGCGGCTGCCAACGAGCATGGCGGAGGTGCCGCCGGCCGATGAGCCGTACATCAGCACGCTGTCCACCGGCACGCCCAGCTTGGCGCAGAAGACATCGATCAGTGCGTTGAGCTCAGGCACCAGATCGTCTTCGATCGTGCCCATGTAGAACCCGCAACGCGGCACGTTCGAGTTCCAGTCGATTTCGGTCATCGGGTCGCTGATGGCCAGGATCGGAGCTTCGAAAAGTGCTTCGTAGTTCCGACGCGCGAACATCGGGCGGGTGGCCGAGGTGGTTTCCTTGCCACCGGCGCGCGCACCTTGGAACGTCACCACCAAACGCTGCGCTGCGCGCAGGGTATTGATCGAGACGTTGACAGTGAACTTGCCCGTCTTGACGCGCATCACCGTGATGGCCTTCGCGGGGATCGTCCAGTCGCCATTCAGGTCGACCGTCGTCGCGGCTTCACGTGTGATTTCGGCGTTGTTGTCCGGCAGGAAGGGAATGTCGGAACCCTCATCGGGCACAAGATTAAACATTGATCACTGCTTGTAAGGTTGCGGGGTGGGAGGGCCTCACCTCAGCTCTAACGGCCTTCGGCTCCAGCACTGGCGGTGTGCCATGAAAGTAGCACTTTGATACTAGCACAGCGGTCCTACGCAAGAACAATGCCGCTATCCCTCGAATGTGTGTCGCATTTGCACTTCGGTAAAGCTGTCGGCCCGCTCTCGCGCCTCATCTATCATCGCAGCGCCCTCCCTTGCGCACCAATAGGTGCGCGGAGCGCTGCGTAATGTTGTTGATTTTCTGGAACTCGCGGGCATGCTGATCGCCGACAAATTGGTTTTTATCGAATTCCGTAACACCGGCGCTTCCCACGTCGAGAAACTGTTGCAGAAGATCTTCGGCGGCGAGGTCGACAACAAGCACAAGGCGCCTGGGGAAGACGTGCTGTCGAGTGGGCGCGTTGTCCTCGGCTCGGTGCGTGACCCATGGGGTTGGTATCTGTCGCTGTGGAGCGCGGGCTGTGCCAAGCAAGGCGACCTTTACCAGCGGCTCACCAGCGACAAGGCGTGGGTGAAGATCGGCGAGAAGCTCGAGGCCAACGCCAAGGCGCGCACCGATCAGGCGCCGGCCGACCAAGTCAAACGCGTGGTGCTGCCGGACGACCTCAGCGCGCATCGCGCCACGTCCTTCTGGTACGCCGATCCGGACAACGTCGAGGCTTTTCGAGAGTGGCTGCGGGTGGTGTGCTCGCTGCAGACACGGCGTGCGGTCGACCCCAGCATGGCGAAGTCGCCGATCGGCAAGATCGGCGGCCTGATGACCTACCGCTATTTCCTGCTCTACGTGCGGGGGGCGGGACAGATGCCGGTGACGATCGGAACGCAAGAAGGGCTGCGGGCATTTGAAGCGTCCAACGCGTTTGTCCATCACGTGGTCCGGCACGACAGCCTGACCGAAGACCTGGTGATGGCGCTCGAGCGTTCCAACATCTCGTTGTCCGATGAACATCGCAAGATGATCTACGACACCAAGGCGGCCGGGCGCCCCTCGCGCATCGAGCGTTTCTACGACGAATCGTCCATGGAACTGGTCGCTCGGCGGGAAAAATTCATCATTGAGCGCTTCGGATACCAGCGCCCCCACGTTTGAAGCGTTGGGGTGACGCGGGCAGGCGTCGTCATTCGTAAAATCCGGGTAACTGCCGCCAAGCTGCGCGGCGGCTTGCCCCAGCTTGGGCTCCGGGCGCCGGAGCCCGGGAGCCGAACCGAATGACGCCCCGAGATCTGTATCTGCCCCGCGGGGCCCGATGGCTTTGGTGCTCCACTGCGCTGGTGGTGGCGTGGGCGTTGTCGGCCTGCAGTGAGCACCGGCCCGACGCCACGCAGGTGGCGGCACGCGTGAACCAGAGCGACGTCACCGTCCATCAAATCAACTTCCTGTTGCAGCAGGACCGTGGCCTTCGACCGGACCAACTCGATGGCACTGGCAGGCAGGTGCTCGAATCGCTGATCGATCAGGAGCTGGCGGTACAAAAGGCAATCGAGCTGAAACTCGATCGCGACCCCCAGACGGTCCAGGCCCTCGAGGCGGCGCGGCGCGAAGTGCTGGCTCGCGCCTACAAAGAGCGCATCACCCAGGGGGTGGCGCGCGCGACGCCCGAAGAAACCCGCCGCTATTACGAGTCCACCCCAGCGCTGTTCAGCGAACGCCGGGTGTATTCACTGCAGGAACTGACCGTGGACATCCCGCCCGACCGTCTCGGTTGGATGCGGGAGCAATTGGGCAAGGCCCGTGGAGCTGATGATTTCGCTGTGGCCCTGAAGGCCGAGGGCGTGCGCTACAGCGGAAGCCACACCGTCAAGCCGGCGGAACAGCTGCCCATGGCCTGGGTGGAGCGCTTTGCGCGCATGAAAGACGGCGATTCGGCGGTGATGTCCGACGCCCCGGGGGTCCGGGTGGTGTTCATCGCTGGATCGCGCACCGAACCGGTGAGCTTTGAACGCGCTGCCCCAGCCATCGAGCAGTATCTCGGCACGCTGGCCAAGCGCAAAGCGATCGACGACAACCTGAAGGCGCTGCGCAGTGCATCGCAGATCACCTACCAGGGCAAGTTTGCCGGCGGCCCTGGCGCGGCGGGCCGGCCTGCCTCTTCTGCCTTGCCGGCCGAGGCGCTGCCGGCATTGGCACCGCCAGCCGAAGGCGCCAGCGAGCCAGTGCGCTTGCCGTTGCCAGATGCCGCGCCGCTGCCCGCCTCGGCAGGCAGCGGGATGGATCCGAATATTGCCAAGAAAGGGATGGGCTTGAAATGATTGAACTGCTTTGGACTCGGGGGCGTCTGTGTGGGCTGGCGATGGGCCTCAGCGCCTTGGGCTTGGTCGCGGCAACCGCCATGCCCATCCCCGTGCACGCGCAGCCAGCGGCCGCCGAGGCGAAGGGGGAGCCCGACCTGTATCGCCTGGGTGTCGGCGACACCGTGCGCATCACGGTCTACCAGAGCCCTGATCTGTCCCTCGAAACCCGGCTGACCGAATCTGGTGCCATCAGCTATCCGCTGATTGGCTCGATTCGCCTGGGCGGCCTGACCGTCAGCGAGGCCGAGACGGCTTTGGCCAATGCGTTGAAGAAGGGCGACTTCATCAAGAACCCGCAGGTGTCGGTGATGGTCACCCAGGTGCGGGCGAATCAGGTCAACGTGTTGGGTCAGGTCGGCAAGCCCGGCCGTGTGGCGCTGGATGTGGCCGGGATGCGCCTGACGGACGTCCTCGCACTGGCGGGTGGCGTGGCCGCCAATGGAGGCTCGGACACGGTGGTGGTCACCGGCGTGCGAAACGGGCAGCCTTTCCGCCGCGAGATTGATCTGCCACGGGTGTTCGCCCCCAACGGTCGAAGCGAGGACATCGTCATCCAACCCGGTGACGCCATCTGGGTCGACCGTTTCCCGGTGGTCTACATGTATGGCGAAGTGCAGCGGCCAGGCCAGCTGCGACTGGAGCGTGGCATGACTGTGATGCAGGCCCTGGCCAGCGCAGGCGGCCTGACGCAGCGGGGCACGCAGCGCGGTCTGCGGGTGAGCCGCCGCGCGGCGAACGGTCAAGTGCAGGCACTTGAACTGTCGCTGGACGATGCGCTCCAAGCGGGTGATGTCGTCTTCGTCCGCGAGAGCCTGTTCTAAGCGCTCGGGCTGATCCTCCATGAACTTTGCCAATCTCATCGCCGTCTTGCGGGCCCGCTGGCTTCCGGCGGTGCTGGCCTTCGTCCTGGTGCTCGGGGCTGCGGTCGCCTACACCGCGCTGGCGCCCAAGACATACACCGCCACCGCCACCCTGGTCATTGACATCAAGCCCGATCCGGTGGCCGCGATGCTTTATGGCGGCGCAGCTTCGCCCGCGATGATGAACACTCAGGTCGAGGTGCTCAAGAGTGACCGGGTGGCGCTGAGGGTCGTGCGCAACCTGAAGCTCACCGAAGTCCCGGAGATCCGCAAGCTGTGGGAACGGGCCAGCAAAGGCGACGGCTCCATCGAGGATTGGCTGGTCGAGTTCATGCTCCGTAATCTGGACGTGCAAGTGGTGCGAGCGGGCAGCAATGTGGTGAACGTGGCCTACCGCGGCACCGACGCGCAGTTTGTCGCCACGTTGGCCAACGCATTTGTCCAGGCCTATCTCGAGACAGCGGTGGAGCTGCGGGTGGATCCGGCCCGCGAGTACAGCAGCTTCTTCAGCAAGCAGGTCGACGATGCCCGCGCTGCATTGGAGGCCGCGCAGCAACACCTGTCCAAGTTCCAGCAGGCTCAGGGCATCATCGCGACCGATGAGCGCTTCGACGTCGAGATGAACCGGCTCAACATGCTGAGCCAGCAGCTCGTGTCGATGCAGGCCACGTCGAGTGAATCCAGCAGCCGCGCCGCGGCAGCGGGCGACAACCTCAGCGAAGTCTTGAACAACCCGTTGCTCGCGACGTTGAAGTCGGAACTCAGCCGGGCCGAAGCCAAGCTGCAGGAATTGAACTCACGCTATGGCAACCAGCACCCACAGGTCGTCGAAGCGCGGGCCACGGTGAATGAGTTGAAGGGCAGGTTGGCGGCCGAGACACGCAACGTCACCGGGAGCGTGTCCGTCAGCGCCCGCATCGACCGGGCGCGAGAGGGCCAGGTCAGGGCGAGCCTCGAAGAGCAGCGTGCCAAGGTGCTGCGCATGAAAGAGGTGCGCGACCAGGGGTCGGTTCTGCAACGTGACGTCGAGAACGCACAGCGTTCCTATGACCTGTTGTTGAACCGATTCAACCAAAGCAATCTGGAGAGCCAGAACCGGCAGAGCAACGCGTCGATGCTGGCGCGCGCCACGCCGCCCGTGGCGCCTTCTTCACCCAAGGTGGCCGCCAACTTGCTGATCGGCCTGGTCTTTGGTCTCGCTGTCGGAGTCGGCGTCGCCTTCCTGCTTGAGCAGCTCGACAAGCGGATCCGGGTGCCGTCAGACGCGGTGCATGCGCTGGGCTTGCCGGTGATCGGCATCATGCCGACGCCCACCATCGGGCGCCGAATGCGAGTGCAGTTGGCGCAGGCGCAAGACCGCATGATCTCCGGACGCCGGCTGCCGGCGCCGGGCAAGGGCTCATGATGAATGCCAAGGGCGGGCCGGGCGAAGAGCCGGATCTCGATTCCATCCAGTCGCTCGATCAGGCCGACCTCAAGGTTCGGGCGATCGGCGAGCTGATCCGCGACGCGCGCAACCTGAGCGCCGAAGATGTCGAGCGCATCAGCAAGTACCAGCGCGAGCACAAGCTGCGATTCGGCGAGGCCGCCATTGCGCTGGGGCTGGCGAATGCCGAGGACGTGCTGTTCGCGCTGTCCCAGCAGTTCCAGTACGCCTACGCCGACGAGGACCGACGCAAGGCCAATCCAGAGTTGGTGGCGCTCACCCAGCCCTTTGGCCACCAAGCGGAAGCCTTTCGGGCGATCCGCAGCCAGATCTTGCTGAGAACGCACTCCGAAGACGAAACCCAGCGCCGGGCTCTCGCTGTGGTCAGCCCGGACACCGGCGACGGCAAGACGTATTTCTGCGCCAACCTCGCGGTGGCACTGGCGCAGTTGGGGGCCAAGGTGTTGGTGGTCGACGCGGACATGCGCGGCGCCCGGCTGCACCAGATCTTCGGTGTGGACAATTCGCGCGGCCTGTCGAATCTCCTCGCCGGCCGCGGTGGCAAGAACGTGGTCAAGTCGGTGCCCGATGTGCCCAATCTCTGGGTCATCCCCGTGGGGGTTCAGCCCCCCAATCCCCTCGAGCTGGTCGAGGGCCCTGCGTTCGGCCTGCTGCTGCGCGAGTTGACGTCCAAATTCGATCACGTGTTGATCGACACGCCGGCGGCGGTGTTCGGTTCAGACGGCGTCGTGATTGCCGCTCGCTGCGGTGCGGCGCTGGTGGTGGCGCGTCGCAACGCGAGCAAGGTGTCCAAACTGCAAGACTTGGTCGTCTCGCTTCAAGCGGGCCAGTCCCGCCTGGCGGGCGTGGTGATGAACGAGTTTTGACGCCCATCCGCCCGCGTACAGCATGCGCCCCACGTTCGTCCGATCCATCGATGCACCACCTTCAGCGAACGGGGCACGGCTCCAGTTGCTGATGGCGTGGGGGGCGGACCGGGCTGACGTACGCGGCCGCCCATCGTGTCGTGTGATTCGCCTGAGCGGCCAGGCCTTGGGCCCCTCGCTGGGCTTCTGATCGAGCGCGAGCAGTACCTTGAAGCCCGACATTCCCACGGGCTCCGCCATGCCGGCAGCCCGCGGCTTGAGGGCTTGGCTGCCATGGGCCCTGTTCGCCGTGGGGTTCGCGGTCTTGTTCGGCCCCACTTTGCGCGACCTGTGGACGGTCATCTGGTCGACCGAGGAGCAGGGCCACGGCCGCATCGTCCTGCTTCTTTGCCTTTGGCTTTTTTGGCGCGAACGTCAGGCGCTGACGTGGCAACCGGGGGTGGACACGCCTCGGCTGTCATGGGGCTGGACGCTGCTGGCGCTGGCGCTGCTCCTTCACGTCTTCGGGCGCTCGCAGCGCATTCTCAGTGCACAAACGATGGCCGCCATCCCGGCTGTGGCGGCCGGCCTGCTGCTGCTGCGGGGTACCCGCCCATTGGCGGCCATATGGTTCCCGCTGTTGTTCATGTGTTTCCTGGTGCCGCTGCCCGCCGCCCTGGTCGAAAGCGTGACCCAGCCGATGAAGCTGGCCGTCTCCACGGTCGCGGCCAACCTGCTTTATGGGGTGGGTTACCCGGTGGCGCGCAGCGGCGTGATTCTTCAGGTCGGGCCCTACCAGTTGCTGGTGGCCGATGCTTGCGCCGGGCTCTACACGCTCTTCACGCTGGAAGCGATGGGCCTGCTCTACCTCAATCTGGTGCGCTCCGCCTCGTGGTGGCGCAACTTGGTGCTGGCGCTGATGATCGTGCCCATTTCGTTCGTGGCCAACGTGATTCGGGTGATTTCCTTGGCCCTCATCACCTACCACTGGGGCGATGCCGCCGGGCAGGGGTTCTTGCACGAGCTGGCGGGCATCGTGCTGTTCCTCTCGGCGCTCCTCCTCATCGTGGCCTGCGATTCGGTGCTGCGTTGGCGGCAACGATCGGCGCGTAGCTCATGACCCGCCTGCCTGACGAACCGCTGCCCAGCGTCACGCGCCGTGCTGCGCTGGCGGGGCTGCTGATGGTGGGTGCGTCGGCGTTGGGCACGGCGATGATCCCGACCCGCCGCATGGCCGATCGGCGTGGCCCGTTCAGGCTCGCTGACGCCATCCCCCTGCGGTTCCGCGGCTGGGAAGTTGATGCCCGTGCCCGCGGCATCGTGGTCAACCCGCAGACCGAGGCCCTGCTCAAGCGCCTCTACACCGAAACCCTGGAGCGCACCTACGTTCGTGGCCCGGGCGAGCGCATCATGCTGTCGATCGCCTACGGCGCGGACCAATCCGACGTCAGCCTTCAGATGCACTACCCGGAGGTCTGTTACCCGGCGCAGGGCTTCCAGCTGAACGAGCGCCGAGAGGACGTGCTGGACCTGCCCATGGGCCGATTGCCGGTGCGGCGCCTGGAAACCGTCTTTTCGACCACCCGGCATGAGCCAGTGACCTACTGGACGGTGATCGGCGACGAGCTGACGATGAGCAGCATGGACAAGCGGCTGGCGGAAATCCGCCATGGGCTGCGGGGCGAAATCGTCGACGGGATGCTGGTGAGGGTCTCGTCGATCAGCCCTCGCACCGAGGACGCGTTCGCGCTGCAGGACCAGTTCATCAGAGACATGCTCTTGAGCTTGACGACCGCGGACCGCCGCCGCCTGGCGGCGCTGCCTTGACACGAAGGTTCAGTCAGGTCGGGGGACGCGACTGCGGGCCGGGTTGGTGACCTTCTGTTCGGGCTAACCCTGAGCCTTGCAGCATTCTCTTACCAATTGGAAGGTCCCTGTCACGCCTAACGGCCGGCCTCCCATGCATCATCCGTCGCTCGACGACGCCCCCCAATTCACGGGAGGCGGTCACTGAATAACCAAATGGATCACGGGGTAGGCGACTTGTTGGAGGGCATGGTGGAGGGCAAACGCTGGCAGCGGCCGAATGGTGCGCGGCGTCTTGGCGCCCGCCGTCGCTCGTCCGTCGCCGGCCTCCTGTGCCTTGGCGCTGCTGGCGCCGTCGTGGCCGCCGAAGCCGGCGGCCCCGCTCGTCCCTTTCGTTCTGGCGTCGGCCTGAATCTCAGCGCCTGGGACTACTTCAGCACCGACTTCCCGTTGGTGAACCAGTTCAAGCGCAGTTCGGGTTGGCTGACGCAGTGCGAGCCTTCTACCGACAAGCGCTGCACCGGGATGCCGGAGGGTGCGAGCCCGTGGGACACGCTTGAAGAGTCCAAGCTGGAGCTCGACGCCCAGGGTTGGCCGCGACGCCTGCCCGCGGCCGACGATGCGCAGACGCACTATCGCTCGGTGGCCGTTCTGCTGTTCAACGACAACGGTCACAGCCACCCTGCCGGCAAGTATGTAGTTACTTACGAAGGCCGGGGTGTATTGGCGCACGACCTGCTCGGGCGGAAGCTCGAGCGCGAGTCTCGCCCGGGCCGGGACGTGGTCGAGGTCGACAATCGGGCCGACGGGGGCTGGCGCATCTCCATCAAGGCGACGGATCCGAAAGACCCGCTGCGCAACATCCGAGTGCTCCCTCCCGGAGGCGCCTGCGAGCGAGATGGCGGCCACTATGCCATGTCGGCCGCTGATTGCGATCGCCCGTCCCAAGGTGCGTTTGTGCCCTTTGAGCAGTTGCCGGCCGATCATTGGTGGCATCCGAGGTTCATCCAGGACGTGCGCGGCTTCAGGGTCCTGCGCTTCATGGATTGGGGCAAGACCAACAGCTCGACGCTGGTGCGTTGGTCGGATCGCCCCAAGCTGGACGACGCCACGTGGGCCTCAGCCAGCGGCGTGCCGGTCGAGGCCATGCTCGATGTGGCCCGGGTCACCGGTGCCGACCCGTGGCTGAACTTGCCCATGCAAGCCGACGACGACTACGTTCGCCAGTTCGCGCAGTTGCTCAAGGCGAAGCTGCCGGCCGGACGGACGGCGATCGTGGAATACGCCAACGAGCCGTGGAACCAGGCTTTTCCGGTCAGTGCCTGGATGACGCGAAAGGCGCGCGCCGAATGGCCGGCAGCCAAGGCGTCGGACGCGGCCCTGGCGGTGAACTGGCATGCTTGGCGGTCCGCCCGGATTTGCCAGACGATCAAGGCTGAATGGGGCACGCAACTTGCGCCGGTGCGCTGCGTGCTCAACGTCCAGGCCGCCAACCCAGACCTCATCCGACAGTCGCTGGCGTGTCCACTGGCCTCTGCGTCGTTGGGCGTGCCGTGCGCCAAGCGCGTGGATGCCGTGGCCGTCGCGCCGTATTTCGGCGGTTACCTCGGCGAAGCAGCGGTCCAGCCCCAGGTTGCCGGGTGGACCCGGGCTGCCGACGGTTTGGACCAGCTATTTCAGGAATTGCTCGGCGAAGATCGGCGCGGCATGCCGGCCAAGGCACCGTTGCCGGCGACGGCCGGTGGCGCGTTGATGCAGTCGCGTGGCTGGATGGCCGCCGACAAGAAGCTGGCCGACGAGTTCGGTCTGCCGTTGTGGGCCTATGAAGGCGGACAGCACCTGACGCTGCCGCCGGGCAGCTCGGATGCGGCCTGGCTCGGGCTGATCACCGCAGCCAACCGCGATGCGCGCATGAGCCGGGCTTATCAACGCCATCTGGCCGACTGGCAGGCCGCGGGTGGGCAGGTGTTCGTGTGGTTCAACCACGCGGGCCGCCCGTCCAAGTTCGGTGCCTGGGGGCTGAAAGAAACCCAGTTCTCGGATGCTTTCCCGAAATGGCAAGCCGTCCGGGCGGCTCGCGACGACCAGCCGTGCTGGTGGAAAGGGTGCCTGCAATGAAGGCGTTCTTCTCGCCGGTGCCTTTCCAACGACGGGTGTCGTTGCCCTGTATTCAAGTGTTTCTGGGCTGCAGTTCGAGCCCTTGCGGGGCGTCTTTATCGGCGTCTACGCCCCTTTGATCTGCGGAGAAAAGCATGAAAAACCCAGCAGTTAACTTTCGTTTCAGAACCGCAGATTTTCTTGCGGTTGGCGGCTTAGAGCAGCCCCTGCGCGGACGAATCACCTCGCGTCGCTCATGCAGAAGTTTGGTGTAGCGGCACAAGTGAAGACATCCGACTGCATGGCTAACGCACAAAAGGTTTCCTACATGAAATTCAACCAGCTCTCCCGCCCCGCCTCGTTGGCCGCTGCCGCGGTCGTGGCCCTGACCACCTCCCTGGCTGTTCACGCCGCCGGCACGCCGTCGAACCACGGCGTTGGCGTCAACGTGAACAGTTTCGATTACTGGTCGCCGGACGTGGCGACGATCGACCAGTTCAAGCGGGCGGGCGGTTGGTACACCCAGTGCACCTACCCGCGCGATTCGGGCTGCAAGAACTTCTCGCAAGGCCAAAGCGGCTGGGATACGCTGGAGCAGTCCAAGCTGGACCTCGACGAGTCGGGCTGGCCCAAGAGCCTGCCGGCCGCCAACGACGCCAACGTCAAGTACCGCGTGGTGTCGGCCCTGATGTTCCAGGACGACGCCCGCGTTCACGCCGCCGGCAAGTACACGGTGCTGTACGACGGTGAAGGCACGATCGAATACGGTCTCGCCGGCACCAAGGTGGCCGCCGAGTCGAAGCCCAACCGCGACATCGTGCAGGTCACGAACAGCGACAGCGCCGGTCTGCTGGTGACGATCAAGGCCACGAACCCCAGCAACTACATCCGCAACATCCGCGTGCTGCCCCCGGGTGGCGTGTGCTCGGGCGACAAGAGCGTGTTTGCGCTGACCTCCGCCGAGTGCACCAACAAGAATCTCGGCACGCTGATCGCTTTCGAGAACCTGGATGGCCGCACCTGGCATCCCAACTATGTCAACGACCTGAAGGGCTTCCGCACCCTGCGCTTCCTCGACTGGAACCGCACCAACACCTCGATGTTGGCCAACTGGGAAGACCGTCCGCGTTGGAATGACGCGATGTGGACCGGCCCGGCAGGTGTGCCCGTCAATGCGATGGTCTCTCTGGCCAACGAAGTGGGTGCCGATCCCTGGATCAACCTCCCGACGCGCGTCACCGACGACTACGCGATGCGCTTTGCTCGCCAGCTCAAGCAGATGCTGGCCCCGAAGCTCAACCTGATCGTCGAGTACAGCAACGAGCCCTGGAACTATGCGTTCAGCCAAGCCGGCTGGATGCGCGACCAGGCCGCCGCGACCTGGCCCGACCAAGTCAAGAAGGGGGTCAGCGTCTACGACCTGCAGCCCAGCTGGTATGGCATGCGCTCGGCGCAGCTGTGCAAGGTCATCAAGGCTGAATTCGGCGCCGACGCCAACCGCGTGAAGTGCGTGTTCAACGGCCAGGCGTCGAACTCGTGGGTCAGCAAGATGCAGATGGACTGCCCGTACGCGTTGGCGCAAGTCGGCCAGGCTTGCTACAAGGGCATGGACGGCATGTCGATCGCCCCGTACTTCGGTGGCTACATCGGCGACATGTCCGTTCGCAGCACCGTCAAGACCTGGTACACCGAGCCGGACGGTGGCCTGAACAAGCTGTTCCAGGAAATCCTGGGCCAGGACGCGAACGGCAACAAGGTCACGCCGCCGCTGTACGGCAAGACGAAGGAGTCCTACATCGACGGCGCCGTCGCACAGGTGAAGACCTGGATGTCGGCGAACAAGAAAGAAGCTGACGCCCGTGGCATGCCCCTGATGACCTACGAAGGCGGCCAGCACTTGGTGATGGCCCCTGGCGACTCTGACCAAAAGTGGCTGGACCTGATGACCGCCGCCAACCGCGATCCGCGCATGGGCACCGCCTACTCGCGCACCCTGACGGACTGGCAAGCTGTCGGTGGCCAGGTCTACACGATGTACAACCATGTGTACAAGCCCAGCAAGTACGGCGTCTGGGGCCTGAAGGAAACCCAGCTGCAGTCGAGCAACTACAAGTGGCAAGCCGTTCTGCCGTACCGCGACACCAAGCAGTGCTGGTGGGCAGGCTGCACCCGCTGAGCTGATTTCAGTCTCATCCCAACAAGCCGCCGGGCATCACCCGGCGGCTTTTTTCTTGCATAGGTGTCGTGACAGAGGCCTTATCCTTGGCCCCGCTTGCACCCATGACGACGACCGACGACGCACGACCCGCGATGACCCGTTCCACCACGCCGGAGCTTCCGCCGTTGGTCATCCTGATCGCGCCGAATGTTTCCGAGCAGATGGGTGGCGAGGCCATGAAGGCGCTGCAGATCCTGCGGGAGCTGAGGCGTGCGCTGCCCGAGACCCTCCAGATCACGCATGCGCGCAACCGCGCTGAAGTCTCCGGTCGCCTCGGGTTGCCGAGCGTTTCCTATGTGGAGGACAGCTGGGTGTCGCGCACCTTGTGGCGCTCGGTGGTGCTGCGGGCGTTGCTGGACCCTTGGTTCTGCTGGAAAGCCGTCCGACTGGCGGAGCGCCTGGCCGCCGACCCGGCGCGAGCGGGCCGGAAGGTGGTCATTCACCAGGTCGAGCCGAACTCGCCGGTGATGCCTCGGTGGCTGTCGCGGCGGTATCCCAATGCCCTCGGGCCGATCAACGGCAACATCTACTACCCCGCGCTTTTTCGCGACAGGGAGAGCACCAGCGCGTCGCTGCGCCGGCGGTGGCACATGCCGCTGCAGTGGCTGCGGCGGATTCAACCGCTGTACCGCCGCCGAGCCGGATTGATCCTCGTCGCAGGGGGTGAGCGCACCCGCGTGTCGCTGCTGACAGCGGGGACGGACCCCGTCACGATGGTGGACACGGTCGACTGCGGTGTGCCGGCCACCTTGCTCGATCGTCCCCGACTGTCCCATCAGGGGGTGAACCTTCGCTTCGTCCACTTCGGGCGCCTCGTCTTCCACAAGGGCACACAGCTGGCACTGCGTGCGCTGGCGCGCACCCGCTTGCCGATCGAGCTCGACATTGTGGGCCGCGGCCCCGAACTCTCCACATGCCGTGAGTTGGTCGAGTCACTGGGGCTGCAGGGCCGGGTCCGGTTTCTTGATTGGTACGAGCGGCACGAAGACCTGGTGGCCAGCTTCGGCGCCTACCGGGGCATGGTGCTGCCCAGCCTCGAAGACGCGAACGGCATCGTCGTCCAAGAGGCCATGGCGCTGGGTTTGCCGCCCATCTGCCTGGACTGGGGCGGGCCGGCCCTGCTGGTGCGCGACGGCATCTCGGGCCTTCTGGTGGCACCCGACAGCATGGACGGCATCACACGCGGTTTGGCCGCCGGCATGGACCGGCTCGCCGAAGACCCTCAATTGGCCGAGCAGATGTCGATCGCCGGTCGCCAGCAGGCGCAGGAATGGCGCTGGCCCGTGGTCATCTCGCAGTGGCTGGAGCTCTACCGCCGCTTGTGACGCGCCGCGATCCTCGCGCGGCGACGTCGTCCGGTTTCACCGCGTGGGCGTCGTCCCGAAACGGGTCTGGCGCAGCAGCGTCAGCGCGACCCGCCACCGCTGCAGCCCGGTGCTCAATCGTGCGCTGCCCCGGCGCCGCGCCCAGTCTCGCAGGCCCACCAGCAGCGCCGCCAAGCCTTCGAACAACACGTGCGCGGCCAGCCCGGCGCGGCCGTGGTGCTTGCGGAAGTAGAGCAGGTTGCTCTCGATCGACAGGGCGTCGATCTGGCGGCTGGCGGTGACCTCGCCGTCCGACTTGGCACTCTCGCCGCCCAGGTGAACCACGTGGGCATCGGGGAAGTAATGGACCTGCCAACCCGCGTTCTTCACCCGGCGGCACAGATCGACCTCTTCGGCGTACAGGAAGAAGAGCGGATCGAAGAGCCCGATTTGGTCGATCACTGTCTTGCGGATCAGGAAATAGCAGCCCGGCACCCAATCGCATTCCTGCGCCTGGTCGGCGTCGAAATCAGAGGGGTCGATGCGGGGCGTGCCCGAGAACCAGCGTTCAAGGCCGGCTTGAAGAAGAAAGACGTTCCACGGCGTCGGAAAACGGCGTGCACTGGGCTGCGGGGTTCCGTCTCGATTCAACAGCCGGGCGCCCAGCACACCACAACGTGGGTGTGCTTCCATGTAGTCGATCGACCGCTTGATCGAATCCGGCGTCATGAAGGCGTCGGTGTTCAGCAGCAGCACGTAGGGGGTGTGCACGTGCGGCAGCGCGGCATTGTTCGCCCGCCCAAAACCGACGTTTCGCTCCAGCCTGATCAGCCGAACGTCGGGATGCTGCGAGGCGAGATGCTCCGCCGAACCGTCGCGGGATGCGTTGTCCACGACCACACAGGCGCCGCCGCCGACGGGGGCCTCCGCCTTGTGCAGATCGGCCAGGCATTCGTCCAGCAGATGCCTGGTGTTGTAGCTGACGATGATGGTGGTCAGATGCATCGGAAACTCAACTCACGAGCCAGCCGGCACCCCAGCCGACCGGAAAGATGGCCAGGATGCCCAGCTCGAATCGCCAGTCGAGCAACCCCCGATCGTGCTGGATCTTGAACATCAGCGGAACCACCGCCGCCTGTGCCAGCAAGATCCCCGCCAGTGCGCCCGTCATGCCCCACTGCCAAAAGCCCAGCGGCACGGCGGTGTACATCGTGATGTTCTGCAGGATCCCACGCTTGAACAGCTGATTGGTTTCGCCGGTCGCGATCAGGTACTGATCCATCACCGTGTAGCGGAACGCAATCAGCCCGAGCGACAGGACGGCCAGCGCGTGGCCTGCCGCCTCATAGCGGCCGTCATAGATCAAGCCGATGATCCGGTCGGAGGCTGCGAAGAGAAAGCCGGCACCGAACAGGCACACCGCGTCGATGGGGAGCCGGCACTGCTTGTAGACCTTCTGCAGGCGGTGGGGCTGCTCACGGGCCACTTCCGCCAGCGCGGGCATGCCCACAAAGGCAGCCAGCCGGTAGATGACCTCCCGGGTGGCGTTGACCAGCAGGGCGCCGATCGAATAGATGCCCAGGTCTTTCGCCGTCAGCAGGCCGCCGAGCAGAATGCGGTCACCCTCGCGGAACAGGTACGTCAGCAGCGACGAGAGCAGGATCCATTTGGAGAAATGCCATGCGGCGCTGGCGGCCGCCCGATCCCAACCCAAGCGGTTGGGCGGCCCCGGCAGCGTCAGGTGGCTGAGCAGGGTCACGCCGGCCGAAAAGGCCACCCAGCCCAGCGGCAGCACCCAATACTCTTGCCAGTGCAGCGACAGCGCGATCATCAGCGTCGTCACGCCCAACTGGACGACGACTTCATTGCGCACCACCCGGCCCATGGCCAGGGCCCGCTGGGCACGCGCCAGGTTCGTGGACTCCAGCCCCATCGCGATGGGCACCAGCGACAGGATGGCCACCACGCCGGGCAGATGCGGATCGGCGTAGCTGCCTTGAAGCAGCCCCGGCCACCAGTTGTGCGAGGTGTACATCGCCAGCGCGGCGAGGTTCATCAACAGGCACAGAGCCACGCCGCGGCCGATCTGCAACGACCAGATGGTGTTGAGGAAATCGGGGTCATCGCCGCGTGGGTTGTGGATCACGCTTTGCGAGAAGCCGAAATCCGACATCATCACGACCGCCGAAATGACGACGGTGCCCATCGTCATCAGTCCGTACATCTCCGGCGCCAGCAAGCGCGTCAGAATGATGCTGCTGCCCAGCCGCACCGCTTGCGTGAATGCGAAGCCGAGGCCGATCCACAAAGCCGCCGAACCGGCCCGCTGGCGAAGGCTGCTGGGTGCCGCGGCGTTCGCGGGAGTGGCGTCGGTCATCGAAGGAGGTGGGGGCGGGGCAAAGCGGCCTATTGTCGCCAAGAACCACCGTGGTAACTGGTGCATTTGCCGCTTTAGGGGGACTTGCTGTTGGCCTGCTAACGCCCCCCTCTCACAGAGACTGGACAAAACGTTCAGGTCGCCGGTGCTCGAGCGAGAAGCCTTCCTCGGACGGTGGCGATTCGTCGTTCAGGCCGACAAAAGCCATGAGGTACGCTTGCGCCGCCGCACGATGCGGCATCTCCCCTGCCCATGCTTTCTCAAATCAAGGCGCTGGTCGTCATCCTGGCCGTTGCGCTGCCCGTGTTCTGGATGGCGGCTGTGGCGTGGCCCGAATCGGCGCGCCCAGACATCCGACGTTGGCGCTGGGCGTTCGTGCTGGTCACCGTCCTGTCGTTCGTCACGCCCAGCATCTGGATCTATGTGCTCGCGATGCCCCTGGTGGTGGCCGCGTTTCTGGCGCCTGAAGGTGAGCGTGCCCAGCGTGCGGCCGTGCTGTGGGCGCTGCTGATGCTGGCCGTGCCCAACGCGGGCGCCTACATCGCGGGCATTGGTGGCATCAGCAACTTCTTCGAGATGACGCACACCCGGGCACTGAGCTTTGCGCTGTTGGTGCCGGCCATCGTCATGATGCCCAAGAAGAGTGCCCAGCGCCCCGGCCTGCTCGGGATCGTGACGGACTGGTTCGTGCTCGCGTACTTTCTGGTTCAGCTCGCGGTGCTGGTTCCGTACGCCTCGACCACCGACCTGATCCGCCAGGCCTTTGTCTTGTGTGTCGACACCTTGCTGCCCTACTGGGTGTTCAGTCGCGCCTTTGTCGACGTCGAGGGCATCCGAAGTGCCCTGAGGGCGTTCGTGCTGGTGGCGCTCGCCTTGTCGGTGCTGGCGATGTTCGAGTCGGTGCGGCGCTGGCCGCTCTATGACGCCGTCTCGGTGCATTGGGGCATCGACTGGGACATGATCGTCTTCCTCGAGCGCGCGGGCCTGCTGAGAGCCAAAGCCTCGGCCGGGCATTCGCTGATGCTGGGTTGCGTTCTGCTGGTCGCGTGGGGATGGTGGTGGATCGTTCAGACCGAGCTCAAGCAACGGATCTGGGTCACGCTCGGCACCCTCGGGCTGCTGGCCGGGCTGGCCGCATCACTGGCGCGTGGCTCATGGCTGGGTGCGGGCGTTCTGACCGTGCTGATGGTCGCGATGGGCCGCGCGCCCGTGCGCAACCTGTTGTTGATTGGCGGTGGCGGCGTGGCCTTCCTTGGCATCGCGGCCGCCGTGCCCGCCCTCAGCTTCGTGATCGACATGCTGCCCTTCGTGGGCAATGTCGACAGCGAAAACGTCGAGTACCGCCAACGTCTGCTGGAGATTTCGCTGGGCCTCATCGCTCAGAGCCCGTGGCTCGGGGTGCCTGGCTACTTGAACTACATGGAGGAACTGCGCCAGGGCCAGGGGATCATCGACATCGTCAATTCCTATCTGGCCGTCGCCCTCACCACCGGTGTGGTCGGCGTGTTCTGCTTCGTCGGGATGCTGGTGTCGATGATGTGGGGCCTGTGGCGAGTGCGGCAGAGTCGTGAGGTGCCGCCGGATGGGCGCCACATGGCGTCGTGCCTGCTGGCCACGACGCTGGCGCTGATGTTCACCCTCGTGACGACTAGCAGCATCGTCGTGGTGCTTCAACTGACCTACATGTTGGTGGGCATTGGCGTTTCTTGCGCCCGTTTGTACCGACCCCCCAAGAAATCGCTGCAGCTCACCGAGGGTCTGGTGGCCCTGCGTCAGCAACAATAGAGGGTTCGCCCTGAGACCGCCCCGGAGTCGCGCCCAACCCGCCGGCCGCCTGGGCCCCCATTTCGGATCGCCCACGTGATGCTCCTGCTTCTGCCGCCCGCTTGGGCCGCCCCGTGCCATGCCGCTGCCTGATGCCACCTCGACCTCCGCCGGGGTGGTGGTCATTGGCCGCAATGAAGGCGAGCGCCTGCTGGCTTGCCTGCAGGCGCTGCGTGCGCAGCCCCGCCCGGTCATCTATGTCGACTCGGGTTCGTCTGACGGCAGCGTAGAGCGAGCTCGGCCGCTGTGTGATGCGGTGCTGCCGCTGGACCCGGCCAAGCCCTTCTCGGCGGCCAGGGCACGCAACGAAGGGGCGGCGCTGCTGCGACAGCGGCATCCGCGCTTGCGGCACGTGCAGTTCATCGATGGCGATTGCTTGATGCAGCCAGACTGGCTGAACGCCGCCGAAGCGGCCCTGGATGCCGACCCGAAACTGGCTGTCGTGATCGGGCACCTGCAGGAGATGAATCCCCAGGCGTCGGTCTACAACCGGCTGTGCGCCCTGGAGTGGCAATCGCCCGCCGGCCTGATTGAGAACTACGGCGCGCTGGGCGGCATCATGATGGTGAAGCTGGCGGTGTTCGAGTCGCTCGGTGGGTTCCGGGCCGAGGTGATTGCAGGCGAAGATTCGGAATTCGGTGTGCGCGTGGGCGAGTCCGGCCTGCAGGTCCGCAAGCTGGACGTGGCGATGGCCCGTCACGACGCCGACATGCACCGTTTCTCACAATGGTGGACGCGTTCGGTGCGTGCCGGGCACGCCATCGGGCAGCGCGCCTTTCTTCACGGCGACGGCCCATTGCGCGATTGCGCGCGCGAGCGCCGCAGCACGTGGGTCTGGGGTGTGGCGTTGCCGCTGCTGGTGGCGGGGCTGGCGTGGCCGACACGGGGCCTCAGCCTGCTGCTGCTGGGCGGTTACGCCTTGCTCGGTTGGCGCATCTTTCGCTACCGGCGCGGGCGCGGCGACACCGTGGCGGATGCCTGGCTCTACACCCGTTTCAACCTGCTGGCCAAGTTGGCCAATGGACGCGGCTTGCTGCGCTTCCAATGGAACCGCCTGAGGGGGCGCTTCCGCATCATCGAATACAAGTAAACCGCGAGAAGAACAACTGTCATGACCACCCAGCGTATGCGCGTCGGCCTGCTTGGCGCCGGCTACATCCTGCAGGCTCACGCCAAGGCGCTTCAGGCGCTGCCGAATGTCGACATCACCGCGGTTTGCGATGTCTCGCGCGGACGCGCCGAGGCCGCCGCTGCCAGCTTCGGCATCCAGGGCGTCTTCACGTCGCTGGCGGAGATGCTGAAGTCCGGCATCGACGCGGTGCATGTGCTGGTGCCGCCGCAGCTGCACATCGACGTGACGCGCCAAATCCTGGAAGCCGGCGTGCACGCTTTTGTCGAAAAGCCGATGGGGCTGGATTCACAGGCTTGTGCGGCGCTTGCCGATCTGGCGGCCGCCAAGGGCGTCAAGCTGGGGGTCAACCACAACTTTCTGTTCCTTCCCTCCTACGAACGGCTGCGCCAGCAAGTCAAGCAAGGCGTGATCGGCCGGCTGGACCATGTCTCGCTGCGTTGGCTCTACCCCTTGGGATTGATCCAGTTTGGCCCGTACAACAACTGGATGTTGCGGGCCGAGGCGAACCTGTTCTACGAACTGGGCCCGCACTTGGTGGCGTTCATGACGGACCTGGTGGGGCCGCTCGATGAGCTGAAGGCCCAGGCCTCGCTGCCCATCGACCTGCCCGGGGGGCAGCGAGTCTTTCGCCATTGGAGCCTGATCGGCCGGCAGGGGACCACGGGCGTCAGCCTGGAACTCTCGGTGCAACCGGGCCAAGCCGACCGCAGCGTTCGTGTGCGAGGCTACGCCGCGAGTGCCGAGCTCGATTTCGATCGGGACCTGCTGCACTTCTTCGAGGCGCGCACCAACAGCGCGCTGTTCGATGGGCTGGGCCAGGGCCGCCGCGGCAGCGCAGCCTGGCGGGCCCAAGCGTGGGGCAACTTCCAGAGGCAGTTCCTGTCCACGCTGAAGAAGGGGCCGCACGCCAACGTCTTCCTCGACAGCATCGCGCGCAGCGTCGCGGCCTTCTACGCCGGCGTTCAATCGGGCCAGCTGGACGAGCGCCTGGACGGCCGCTTCGGGGCCACCGTCATCCGCACGTGTGAGCAGGTGGCGGACAGTGCTGGCGTGTCGCTCACGCCGCGTTCGCAGCCGGCGGCTCCGGCCGCGCCCAGCAGGCCGTCGAATGTGCTCGTCATCGGGGGTACCGGCTTCATCGGCAAGCGGCTGGTGCGCGCGCTGCTCGCCCAGGGCCATGGCGTGCGGGTGCTGTCGCGCAGCAAGGCCACGGCCCTGTACGAGCTCGAAGGCTTGCCCGTCGAGGTGGCGGAAGGCGCACTGGACGACGCCGCGGCCGTGGGCCGGGCCTTGCAGGGCATCGAGGTGGTCTATGACCTGGCCAAGGCGGTGGGGCAACGCTGGCAGGACTACGTCGACAATGACGTGAAGCCCACCCGTGTGCTGGCCGAGGCGGCATTGGCCGCCGGGGTGAAGCGTTTCATCTACACCGGCACCATCGACTCCTACGACGCGGCCGACCCTTCCAAGGTGATCGATGGCAGCACGCCGCTCGATCCGGCGATCGAGACACGCAACCTCTACGCGCGCTCCAAGGCGGCCTGCGAAGCCTTGCTGCTCGAGATGCACCGCGACAAGGGCTTGCCATTGGTGATCTTCCGCCCCGCGGTGGTCATCGGGGAGGGCTGTCCGCCGGCCCATTGGGGCGTGGGCATGTTCCACAGCGACACCCGTGTCCAGTACTGGGGCGACGGCGAGAACAAGCTGCCGTTGGTCTTGGTCGATGACGTCGCCGATGCGCTGGTGCTCGGGCTGGACAAGCCCGGCATTGAGGGGCAGTCGTTCCTTCTCACCGATGGCCCGCTGCTGAGCGCGCGCGAGTATGTGGCCGAGGTGTCCCGACTCACGCAGACGCAACTGCGCGCCACGCCGACGCCCATTTGGAAGTTCTTCGCGTTGGATGTGGCCAAGGAACTGGTCAAGAACGCGATCCGCCACCCCAACCGCAAGGTGCCCAGCTACCACGACTGGGCGTGTCGTCAGCTGACCTCGCGCTTCGACAACAGCCGCAGCCGCCAGGTGCTGGGCTGGCAGCCCGCCGGCACCCGCGAAGGCCTCATCGAGCGCGGCATCGCCGCATCGGTGCGCCACTACCTGCGCTGATCGAGGGCGCCGGCATGCGTGTGGCCTATCTGGTCAACCAGTACCCGAAGGTGAGCCACACCTTCATCCGGCGTGAAATCGCCGCGCTGGAACGTCTGGGCGCCCAGGTGCTGCGCTTTGCGGTGCGCGGCTGGGATGCCGAAGTCGTCGACCCGGACGACCAGGCCGAGCGGGGCCGCACCCACTACCTGCTGCAAGGCGGGCTGGGGCATCTGCTGCGGGCCACCGTGGCCCAGGCGGTGGCGACGCCGTCGAGGTTTCTGGCGGCACTGGCGCTGGCGTTGCGCATGTCGCGCCGCGCTGATCGGCCATGGCCTTTCCACCTCATCTATCTGGCCGAGGCCTGTGCGCTCGTCCGAGCCTTGGCGGCGCAGGGCGGCGCTGAACAGCTGCATGCGCACTTCGGAACCAACGCCGCCGAAGTGGCCATGCTGGCGCATGCGCTGGGTGGCCCGCCCTTCAGTTTCACCGTGCATGGCCCGGAAGAGTTCGACAAGCCGCAGTTTCTAGGCTTGGCTGAAAAGATCCACCGCGCGAATGCGGTGGTGGCGATCAGCGCCTACGGTCGCAGCCAGCTGTGGCGCTGGGCGGCGCTGTCGGATTGGGCCAAGGTGCACATCGTCCATTGCGGGCTGGAGCCGCAGTTTTTCGGCGATGCGGTGGTGCCCCCGTCCAGCGCCCCGCGGCTGGTCTGCGTGGGCCGGCTGTGCGAGCAGAAGGGCCAGTTGCTGCTGGTTGACGCCGCGGCCCAGTTGGCCGCGGAGGGCCTGCCGTTCGAGCTGGTGCTGGCAGGTGACGGCGAGATGCGGCCAGACGTCGAGGCGGCGATCCGCCGCCACCACCTCGCAGATCGCGTTCGCATCACCGGGTGGATCTCCAGTGCGCAGGTGCGCGACGAGTTGGCGGCCGCTCGGGCGATGGTGCTGCCCAGCTTTGCCGAGGGGTTGCCGGTGGTCATCATGGAGGCGATGGCCGTGGGCCGGCCGGTGCTGACCACCTATGTCGCCGGCATTCCCGAGCTGGTTCGTGATGGCGTGGACGGATGGTTGTTCGAGGCCGGTTCGCCCGAGGCCGCGGCACGCGCGATGCGGGCCTGCCTGGCCGCGACGCCCGAGGTGTTGGACGCGATGGGCCGTGCGGGGCGCGAGCGGGTGTTGGCTCGCCACCATGTCGACACCGAGGCGGCGCGCTTGCTCGCGGTGTGGCGTTCGGCGGCGGGGGCTGCACGATGAGCTGGTTGGGCCTCGTGTCATGGCTGCTCGGGCTGCTGGCGTTGGTCCTGGCGGTGCCGGTGTGCGTGTTCGCCCTCGAAATTGCCGCTGCGTGCTTGCCTCGGCGGCGCAGCGCCGGGGCATCGATGCGCCCGCCGGTGGCGTTGCTGGTGCCCGCCCACAACGAGGCCCTGGGGATCGCCGCGACCTTGCGCAATCTGCGCAGCCAGATGCGACCCGGAGATCGCCTGCTGGTGGTGGCCGACAATTGCAGCGACGACACGGCCGATCGGGCGCGCGCCGAAGGTGCCGAGGTGGTCGAGCGGCAGCACGCCACGGAGCGGGGCAAGGGATTTGCACTGGCCTTCGGCATCGAGACGCTGCGTCGATCGCCCCCGCCGGTGGTGGTGATCGTCGACGCCGACTGTGAACTCGAGGCGGGCGCACTCGACGCGCTGGCCGCAGCGTGCGACCGCACCGGCGCGCCGATCCAGGCCAAGTACCTGATGACGCACGAAGGCGACGTGGGGCTCAATGGCCGCGTGGCCGAATTCGCCTGGCGCGTGAAGAACTGGGTGCGCCCGCGCGGCGCCGGTCGCTTGGGTTGGCCCTGCCAATTGACCGGCAGCGGCATGGCGTTTCCTTGGGCGCTGATCGAGTCGGCGCCGCTGGCCAATGGCAGCATCGTCGAAGACATGCAACTGGGCTTGGTGCTGGCGCGCAGCGGACACGCGCCGCGCTTCTGTGAGGCCGCCACTGTCTCCAGCCATTTCCCCACCAGTGCGACCGCCATCGCGACCCAGCGAACGCGCTGGGAACATGGCCACCTGGGCATGCTGACGGAGCACGCCTGGCCGATGATGCGGCAGGCGTTGCGCCGCGCCGATTGGCGGCTGCTGGGGCTGGCGCTGGATCTCGCCGTGCCGCCCCTGGCCCTGTTGGTGATGCTGGTGGGGGCGCTCGGTGGCGTCGCGCTGCTGTGCGGCTGGATCGGCGCCGGTGCGGTGGCGGTGTGGGGCGCGGGGGCGCTCCTGGGCGTGGTGGCCGCGGCCGTGCTGGTGGCGTGGGCGCTGTGGGGCCGAGCGGTTCTGAGCCCCTGGGACCTCTTGCGAGCGCCCTGGTACGCCCTGTCCAAGCTGGCGATCTACTTGCGGTTCTGGTCGCGGCGCCAGAAAGACTGGGTCCGAACGGACCGCCAGTAGCCGCCACGAACGCCCGCCGCCGCCCGTAGCATCCAGACAGGAACTCGTTGCCGATGAGCCGCCCGCCGCCTCCTTCTGCCGCACCCGCCGCTTCCGTGAACGAGCGGTCGTCTGTCGTGACCGCCGCTGGCGCCCCAGGCTTCCAGATATCGGCCCGCCCCTGGCCGCGCGTGCCCTTGCTCAACGTCTGGGCCGACGACCTCACCCAGGCGCAGTTGCTCGACCGGCTGGACGCCGAAGGGGGGCTGGTCTTCACGATCAACCCGGATCACCTCTACCACCTGCAGAACCATGCCGCCTTCACTGCGGCCTACCGTCAAGCGGACTTCATCACCGTCGACAGCCACTACGTCTTCAGTGCCCTGCGTTGGCAGGGCCATGGGGTGCAGGAAAAGATCACCGGCTCTGATCTGGTGCCCGCGTACTGCCGCCGTCATGCGTCCAACCCGAACGTCCGCATCTTCTTGCTAGGCGCGATGCCCGGGGTGGCCGAGCGCGCGCGGCAGCGCCTGAATGCCACGGCTGGCCGCGAGCTCGTGGTCGGGGCGCACGGACCGTCGATGCGCTTTGTTGACGACGACGCGGAGATCGCCAGCGTGCTGGCGATGATCCGCGACTGCGGTGCCACGACCCTCATGGTGGGGTTGGGCGCGCCGAAGCAGGAGATCTGGCTGGCGCGGTATCGCCATCAGATGCCTGGCGTGAAAGTATTGATGGGCGTGGGCGCGACGATCGATTACGAGGCCGGCGAGGTCAAGCGTGCGCCCGTCTGGATGCGCCGCCTGGGCCTCGAGTGGGCCTACCGCGTGATCAGCGAACCCCGCCGCTACGGCATGCGGTACCTGCGCAATGCCCGCTTCCTCTGGTGGATGGCGCAGGCGCGCGCCGGCCAGTACCAAGACCCCTTCCCGCAGGCGGCCCCCGCGCCGCGACCCGGAGACCCTCGATGACACACTCGCCCGCCCGCAAGGGCATCATCCTGGCCGGTGGTTCCGGCACGCGCCTGCACCCGGCCACGCTGGCGATCAGCAAGCAGTTGATCCCGGTCTACGACAAGCCGATGGTGTATTACCCGTTGTCGGCGCTGTTGCTGGCGGGCATCCGCGACATCCTCGTGATCAGCACCCCGCAAGACACGCCGCGTTTCGAGCAATTGCTGGGTGATGGCCGGCGCTGGGGCATCTCGCTGCAGTACGCCGTCCAGCCGAGCCCGGATGGGCTGGCGCAGGCGTTCCTGATCGGCGAGCAGTTTCTCGCCGGCGCGCCCAGCGCCCTCGTGTTGGGCGACAACATCTTCTACGGTCACGATCTGGGCCGCCGGCTCCAGGCAGCGGCGCTGCGGCCGGATGGCGCCACCGTGTTCGCCTACCCGGTGACCGACCCCGAGCGCTATGGCGTGGTCGAATTCGATCAGGCGGGTCGGGCCGTGAGCCTGGAAGAAAAGCCCGCCCAGCCGAAGAGCCGCTATGCGGTGACCGGGCTGTATTTCTATGACGACCGTGTCGTCGAGCACGCCAAGGCGTTGAAGCCCAGTGCGCGCGGCGAGTTGGAAATCACCGACTTGAACCGCCGCTATCTCGAGGCCGGCCAGCTCGACGTCCAGATCTTCGGCCGGGGAGATGCCTGGCTCGACACCGGCACACACGACAGCCTGCTGGAAGCCGGGGCCTTCGTCCAGACGCTGGAAAAGCGCCAGGGCCTCAAGGCCTGCTGCCCCGAGGAGATCTGCTGGCGCCAAGGCTGGATCAGCGACGAGCAACTGGCGACCCTGGCCGCGCCGCTGGCCAAGAGCGGTTACGGCCAGTACCTGCAGCAGGTGCTGCGCGACCGCGTGTTCTGAAGGCGCTCGGTGGCCGAACCCGGCCACCCGGCTCGCCAGAGCCTCAGTTCGAGACGGAGCTGGTCTTCAGGGCCGTGACCAGCGGCGGCAGCAGGGCGACCTGTTTGACGAGTTCGACCATGCTGTTGCAGTGGGTCTTCTCTTTCAGGTTGTGCACGTGACTGCGCACCGTGGCCACCGCCACGCCCATGCGCTCGGCTATCTGCGTGGGCCGCAGGCCCTCGCACAGGGCCGTCAGCACTTCTTCTTCCCGCTGGGACAGCCCACGGGCGCGGGCGAAGGCCCCCACCGAGAGCTTCTCGACCAATTGCGCCCGTTGCAGGGTCAGCAGCACCGCATGGCCCGACGAATGGTTGGACAAGGGCAGCGGCAACGGCACGATGGACAGGCCAATCCGCGCGGGCACGGTACCCAGGTTCAGCAGGCAGCGCGTGCCACGGTGCCGCGCCGCGTCCAGCGCATCGGACAGTGACTGCTGCTCCTGCGTGTCGCGGGCCCGCAGGCGGCGGCTGCGCAGTTCCAGCGGGTGGGTGGAATTCAGTTCGCGCAGGGCCGCATGGTTGGCATGCACCACCAGCGCATTGGCCGACAGCAGCATCAGGCCGTAGTCGACCTCGTCGAGGATGCAGGCCATCAGCCGGACCAGCCCGGCGTTCTCGCCGCCGCGGCGCTCCGGGCCACGGTAAGCGAGTTCGTTTTCAAGTGCGGCCAACTCGTAGTTCATGGGGGCGTTCTTGCGATGGGCTGACATGCGGATTCCTGGCCACCTGATCTTCGGCCAGCCGCCCAGAAGCTGGAGGGGAGGGTGCCGCGCAAAGCGTGAACAAGTGGTGGCCGCCCCGGCCGACGTGGTGTGCGTGGGAGAATCCCGCCACATGAAGATCGAGAAAACCGCCATCGACGGCGTGCTGGTGTTCGAGCCCAAACAGTTCGGCGACGAACGGGGCTTTTTCATGGAAAGTTTCAACCAGCGCCTGTTCGATGATGCGGTGGGCGCGCCGGCCACGTTCGTGCAAGACAACCATTCGCGCTCGGCGCGGGGCGTTCTGCGCGGGCTGCATTTCCAGCGGGCGCCGCACGCCCAGGGCAAGCTGGTGCGCGTGGCCGCCGGCTGTGTCTTCGACGTGGCGGTCGACATCCGGCCCGGCAGTGCCACGTTTGGGCGCTGGGTGGGCGTCGAGCTCAGTGCCGAGAATCATCGCCAGCTGTGGATCCCACCGGGCTTGGCGCATGGATTCCTGGTGCTGAGCGATTCCGCCGATTTCCTTTACAAGACCACCGACTACTACGCTCCGCAGGCCGAGGGCTCGTTGCGTTGGGACGATCCCGATATCGCCATCCGCTGGCCCGATGCCGGCGTGGCACCGGTGCTGTCATCCAAGGATGCGGCGGCGCCCAGCCTGCGCGAATTCACGGCCTGAAGCCGGCCGGTCCGACTCTTCCCACCATGAAAATCACTGTCATCGGCACCGGCTACGTCGGCCTGGTCACGGGCGCCTGTCTCTCCGAGATGGGCAACCACGTGGTCTGCCTGGACGTCGACGCCCGCAAGATCGAGATCCTCAACGCCGGCGGCATCCCCATCCACGAACCGGGGCTGCAGGAGCTGGTGCGGCGCAACGCCGCCGCGGGCCGGCTGGAGTTCACGACCGACATCCCGCGCGCCGTCGCGCACGGCACGCTGCAGTTCATCGCCGTCGGCACGCCGCCCGATGAAGATGGCTCGGCGGATCTGCAGTACGTCACCGCCGCAGCGCGCAACATCGGCCGCTTGATGACCGACCACAAGGTCATCGTCGACAAGAGCACGGTGCCTGTCGGCACGGCCGACAAGGTGCGCGCCGCCGTGGCGGACGAACTGGCCCGGCGTGGTGTCGACCTGGCGTTCTCCGTGGCCTCGAACCCTGAGTTCCTCAAGGAAGGTGCCGCCGTCGAAGACTTCATGCGGCCGGACCGCATCATCATCGGTACCGACGACGAGCGCGCGACCCTGCTGCTGCGGGCCCTGTATGCGCCGTTCGTCCGCAACCACGACCGGTTGCTGGTCATGGATGTGAAGAGCGCCGAGTTTTCCAAGTACGCCGCCAACGCCATGCTCGCCACCCGCATCAGCTTCATGAACGAGCTGTCGCGGCTGGCTGAAGCGCTGGGGGCGGACATCGAACAAGTCCGCGTGGGCATCGGCTCCGACCCGCGAATCGGCACCCACTTCCTCTATGCGGGGGCCGGATACGGCGGCAGCTGTTTCCCGAAAGACGTCAAGGCGCTGGCGCGCACGGCGGCCGAGGCCGGCCTTCCCAGCAAGATGATGGCCGCGGTGGAGGCGGTGAACGAAGAGCAGAAGCTGGTTCTGGTCCGCAAGATCGTCGCCCAGTACGGCGAAGATCTGAGCGGCAAGACCTTTGCTCTGTGGGGGCTGGCTTTCAAGCCCAACACCGACGACATGCGCGAGGCGCCCAGCCGCGTGATCGTGGCCGAGTTGCTGCGCCGGGGGGCCACCCTGCAGGCCTACGACCCGGTGGCGGCCGATGAGGCGAGAAGGGTCATTGCGTTGGATCTGGGCGACGAAAAGCCGGAAACGCGGGACCGGTTGCGCTTTGTTTCGTCTGCGACGGCGGCGCTCGCCCAAGCCGATGCCCTGGTCATCGTCACCGAGTGGAAAGAATTCCGCACGCCCGATTTTGAAGCGCTGGCGCAAGCCCTGGCCGATCGCCGCATCTTCGACGGGCGCAACCTCTACAACCCGGCGCTGGTGCGCGGTTTCGGGTTGGATTACCGCTCGATCGGCCGGAGCTGACCGCCCGTCACGCCAGTCATCAGGCCGTGACGTAATACCCATATAACACGGCCCGATCCTTGCCTACTAGGGGGCCGGGCGGTGAGGGGTTCTTTGCCACAATAGCCCGCACTTGCGCCGCGGCGGCTGACGCCCCGGTGCTGATTCTGATTTTCTAATGAGGTTGTCATGTCCCGATCCATTTCCGTGTTGCCGGTGATCATGGCCGGCGGCAGCGGCACCCGGCTCTGGCCGCTGTCGCGCGCGGGCTATCCCAAGCAATTCCTGGTGCTGACCGGGGAGACCAGCCTGTTCCAGCAGGCCGCCGAGCGTGTGGCCCAGTTGGCCGGCGACGACATCGCCGTCGAGCCGCCCGTCGTGGTCGGCAACGCCGAACACCGTTTCATGGTGCTCGAGCAGCTTCGCGAGCTGGGCATGGACAGCACCGCCGTGGTGCTGGAGCCCTCTGGCCGCAACACCGCGCCCGCGCTGACGCTGGCCGCCCTGCAGGCCCGTGAGGGCGGTGCCGATCCGGTGCTGGTCGTCACCCCCGCTGACCAGACCGTGGCCGATTCGGCCGCCTTCCGCCACGCCCTGCAGAACGCCGTTCGCGGCGCTGCCGACGGCTCGATCGTGATCCTCGGCATCACGCCGGATCGCCCGGAAACCGGCTACGGCTACATCCGTGTCTCACCGGGCGCGAAGGGCAGCGAGCTTGCCACCGTGGCCCAGTTCGTCGAGAAGCCGAATCTGCCCACCGCCGAGCGCTACCTCAGCGAAGGCGGCTACTACTGGAACAGCGGCATGTTCGTGCTGAAGGCCTCGGTCTGGCTGAAGGCACTGCAATCGTTCCGCCCCGACATCCTCGAAGCCACCCAGGCCTCCTGGGACGCCAAGCGTGCGGACGCCAAGTTCGTCCGCCCGGGCAAGAAGGAATTCGAGCAGGTGCCGGCCGAGTCGGTCGACTATGCCGTGATGGAGCGTTGCCCCGGCAGCGACTTCGACATCCGCATGGTGCCGCTGGCTGCCGGCTGGAACGACTTGGGCGCCTGGGACGCCGTGCTGCAGGTGTCCAAGAAGGATGCCGCCGGCAACGCCACGGTGGGTGACGTGATGCTGGAAGACACCCGCAACACGCTGGTGCATGCTTCCGGGCGTCTGGTCAGCACCGTCGGCGTCGACAACCTCGTTGTCGTCGAGACGGCCGATGCGGTGCTGGTGGCCGATGCGAGCCGCAGCCAGGACGTCAAGAAGATCGTCAACAAGCTGTCGGCCCATGGCCGCGGCGAGGGCCTGCTGCACCGCAAGGTGCACCGCCCCTGGGGCTGGTACGACTCGATCGATGCCGGCCCGCGCTTCCAGGTCAAGCGCATCATGGTGCGTCCGGGTGCATCGCTCAGCCTGCAGATGCACCACCACCGCGCGGAACACTGGATCGTGGTGACCGGCACCGCCGAAGTCACCTGCGGCGAGCGCAAGATCCTGCTGTCGGAAAACCAGAGCACCTACATCCCCTTGGGTGAGGTGCACCGTCTGGCGAACCCCGGCAAGGTCGACCTCGAAATCATCGAGGTTCAGTCGGGCAGTTACCTGGGTGAAGACGACATCGTTCGCTACGAGGACACGTACGGCCGCACGGCCTGACGACAGAGCCCCCTAGCGCCACCGGCCACGCCGCCTTGCGCACAGGCGCAGGCGAGCAGCCGGCCGGTGGCGGCCCGGCGGCGACCGAAGTGCCCCGCACGGAAACCGCTGCGCCTGACCGATGTTTGAAGAAAGAACCGTCCGAAAACAGTTCCTGAGCGCGCCGCCGAGCGTGCCGTCGGCCATTGCCGCGGTGCTCGAGCCGGTGCTCGCCGCGGTGAGCCTGGCGGTTTTCCACGGCATCTTCGGCGAACCTTTCGGCGGTCCGGCGATGGCCTTGGCCATTCTGCTGCTGGTGTTGATGTTCCCGGGGCTCAACCGCTTCGGCAAGACGGGCCTCGGCGTCGGCATCGACATCATCCTGTCGTGGATCGGCGTGCTGGTCGTGCTGCTGATGGTGGGCTACGCAACCGGCGGCCTGGGCGCGTTCGAGCCGAGGCTGCTGATGGGCTGGGCCATCGCCACCCCGCTGGTGCATTGGCTTTGCGTGGTCTTGGGCACCGCCTACATGCGCCATCGTGCGGCACTGCCGGAGTTCCGCCGCCCGGCGGTCATCGTCGGCGCGCACCGGATGGGCCAGCGTGTGGCCGAGATGCTGCAGGCCCGCAAGGGGTATGGGCACGACCTGCTGGGATTCTTTGACGATCGCTCTGCCGAACGGCTGGAGCTGCCCGGCGCCGACCCCCTGCTGGGTGGCCTGAACGAGCTGCCCGAATTCATCGAGCAGCACGGTGTGAAGGACGTCTTCATCACGCTGCCATTGACCTCGCAGCCCCGCATCCTGCAGCTGATGGAAACACTGCAGAACTCGACAGCCTCGGTGCACTTCGTGCCCGATGTGTTCGGTGTCAGCATCATCCAGGGCCGGCTCGAGGACATGGGGGGCGTGCCTGTCGTGGGCCTGCACGTGACGCCGTTCACCGGCATCAACGGCCTGCTCAAGCGCGCCAGCGACATCGTGCTGGCGGTGCTGATCCTGATCCTGATTTCGCCGGTGCTCGCGGCGGTGGCGATCGGCGTCAAGCTGAGCTCGCCGGGCCCGATCATCTTTCGCCAGCGCCGCACTGGCCTCGACGGCGAAATCATCGAAGTCTTCAAGTTCCGCTCGATGGTCACGCAGGACAACGGCCCGGTCGTGCAGCAGGCCACCCGCAACGACCCGCGCATCACCAAATTCGGTGCGTTCATCCGCAAGACCTCGCTCGATGAGCTGCCGCAGTTCGTCAACGTGCTGCGGGGCGAGATGAGCATCGTGGGCCCAAGGCCGCATGCAGTGGCCCACAACGAGCAGTACCGCAAGATCGTCAAAGCCTACATGGCACGCCACAAGGTCAAGCCCGGCATCACCGGCTGGGCCCAGGTCAATGGCTTGCGCGGCGAGACCGATACAGTGGACAAGATGGCGAGGCGCGTCGAGTACGATCTGGAGTACCTGCGCAATTGGTCGCTCGGGCTGGATCTGTTGATCATCGCCCGGACCGCCAAGCTGATGTTCTTCGACCGCAAGGCGTACTGATCCGCCCTGCCGGCACCGCCGCCCGGCCAGGGCGGCCACGACAACGACACGAGGGCGCCCATGACAGGTACTTCTTCTTTCCGTACACGCTTCACCGTGCAACTGCTGGCTGCCGCCGCGGCCGGTGGGCTGGCTGGAGCCGCCCAGGCCCAATCGGAACCGCCTCCGGGCGTCGGAACCGCCAGCTCGGCGCAGCCCATCAGCATCGGCGCCTCGCAGAGCTTGATCCATGAATCGAACCTGTTCCGCGCCGAACGCGATGAAGAAGCCGACTGGATCTCGACCACGGCCCTGAACTTCGCCCTCGACCAGCAACTCGGCCGGCAACGCCTGAAGGGCACCGCGGCCTTGCAGGCGAATCGCTATCGTGAACACGACGAGCTGAACAACACCGGCCACGAAGTGGGGCTGCAGTTGGATTGGGAGACCATTGCCAATCTTTCGGGCGCGCTCGGGGTCCAGTCGGCCCGCCATCAATACCGGTACGGCCTGGACAGCACCACGCCCTCGGATGGACGCAACATCGAAAGCACCCAATCGGGCTTCTTCCAGGCACGCCTGGGCGGCCTGGGTGAGTGGGCGTTGCAGGCCGGTGGCGAGGCGCTGCGTCGCGAGTACTCCGCCGATGCCTTCGCCAAGCTCAACGATTTGTCGCAGTGGAGCGTGCAAGGCGGCGTCGGCTACCGGCCCAGCCCGGACCTGGGCACCACTTTGCTGGGCCGCTACACCCGCATCTCGCGGCCTGATTCAGACCTGGGATTCGGCGATGACGTCGCGCGGCGAGACATCGAGCTGGGTCTCGTCTGGCAGGCCAGCGGTGCCAGCCGTTTCGACGTTCGGCTGACCCGCTCCGAAGAAAAGCACAGCGTGCTCGAGGACCGCCAGTTCTGGACGGGCGGTGTGGCATGGGATTGGATGCCCAGCGCCAAGCTGAGGCTGCGCACCCAGTTCCTGCGGGACACCGAAGGCGGCAGCGGGAACGTCGCCAGCCCCGAGGCCACGATGCCGGTGGCATCCGCTGGCGATCAGCTGCGCGATGCGTTCCTGTGGTCTGCGCAATGGGCGGCTACGGCCAAGATCAATGTGGTCGGCTCGGCCCAATGGTCCAAGCGCCGCTTCACCGAGCAGGTGGCCGGCACGTCGCTGGAAGATCGCACCACCGCGTTCGCGCTGGGCTTGCGCTACTCGCCGCTGCGTGCGCTCGACATGGGCTGCGACCTGGGCCATCAGACCCGCGAGGTCAGTGGTGAGTCTGCCAGCGCACTCACCCGCCCCTACGACTCGATGACGGCCGGCTGCAAGCTGGAATTCTGGTTCCGCTGACGGCCTGCCCGTCCGCCACGACAAGGCGTGTTCCGATGATTCACCCCACCGCCGTCATCAGCGGCAACGTCCAGATCGATCCGACGGCCGAGATCGGCCCGTGGTGCGTGATCGAAGGCGACATCACCATCGGGCCACGGACGCGGCTGATGAACGGCGTGTCGCTGCAGGGGCGGGTGACGGTGGGGGCCGACAACGTGTTCGGGGCCCATGCGGTGATCGGCGGCATGCCGCAAGACCAGGTGTTCAAGCCCGAGGACGACACCGAGGTGGTCATCGGCGACCGCAACCACATCTACGAGTTCGTCACGATCCACCGAGGCACCCGCCGGCGCGACGGCCGCACCGTGCTGGGCGACGACAACTTCGTGATGGCCTATGTGCACCTCGCGCATGACGTGGTGTTGGGTCATCACACCCGCATCACCAGCTACACCGGCATCGCCGGCCTGTGCACGATCGGCGACCACGCCGTGATCGCCGGCATGGTGGGCATGCAGCAGTACATACGGGTCGGAGCGTATGCCTTCATTTCCGGCATGTCGGCGGTCACGCAGGATGTGCTGCCGTATTCGATCGCCTATGGCACCGAAGGCCCGATCCACCTGCGCGGCGCGAACCTGATTGGCCTGAAGCGCCATGGCTTCTCGCGTGACGACATGGACACGGCGCGCCAGGTGCTGGCCCGGTTGCAGGGCACGGAGCGGCCATTCGCCGAGGTCTTGTCCGGCATCGAGGCCGATTTCGATCCGAACCACGCCATCGTGCGCCACGTGCTGGAGTTCGCCCGCACGCCATCGCCGCACGGCGTTCTGCGCTGACGGGCAGCGCCCACGCGCCTGCCGCTTCACCGGTTGCCCGCCGCATGGCCGACACCTTCCACTTCCGTGCCTACAGCACCGCCGACGAGCCCGCGTGGAATGCCCTGGTGGCGTCGAGCCCGAACGGCACCTTCCTGATCGACCGGCGCTTCATGGACTATCACGCCGATCGGTTTGAAGACGCTTCGCTGCTCATCGAACGGCGCGGCAGGCTGGTGGCTGTGCTGCCCGCGCACCGACAAGGCGAGATGGTCGCCAGCCACCGCGGCCTGAGCTATGGTGGATTGGTGATGGCCGGCCCGTTGGGCGCGCAGGCCACCTGCCATCTGATGCAGGCCCTGCAGGAGCACTGGCGCGGGCAGGGCGTGCGTGAGCTGCTCTACAAGACCGTGCCGGCGATCTATCACCGCCTGCCTTGCGAAGACGACCGCTGGGCCTTGTGGCGATGTGGTGCGCAGCTGGTGCGGCGCGAGGCGCTCTCGGTCATCGGCCCGACGCCGGCACACTGGCCGGCCAAGCGCCGTCGCGCCATCACCCAAGCCACGCGGCAGCGACGCGAGCTGAGCTTTGTCGAGCACGCTGGCGCCCCGGCCGAGGCGGCTGACGATTGGGCCGCCTTCTGGGCCCTGCTCGATCAAGAGTTGCAGGCCCGACATGGCAGCCGGCCGGTGCACACGCTGGCCGAGATCCGGCTGCTGGCCGAGCGCTTTCCGTCGCAGATTGGCCTGCGGCTGGCGCGGTGGGAAGGGCAGGTCGTTGCCGGGTTGGTGCTGTTCGACACCCCGACGGTGCGCCACCTGCAGTACATGGCCGCAGGTGAACAGGGCCGGCGCTGCGCCGCACTCGATCTGCTGCTGGAGCAGGCCATCGCGGGTGCCCAGGCGGCCAGTGCCTGGTTCGATTTCGGGCACTCGAACGAAGACGAAGGCCGCTCGGTCAATGGTGGGTTGGCGTTCTACAAGGAGAGCTTCGGCGCCAGCACGGTGGTGCACGATCACTACCTGCTAACCTGTTGAGCGCTGCCTGCCCCACGGCAGGCACGATCCACGATCACCTCCTGTACTGGCCGCTGAAAGGAACCCGTCTTGGCACACGTCGACGATTGCCGCCCGGTAGAACTGCGCACGGTCTACGACCACCGCGGCTCCATCTCGTTTGTCGAATCGGGCGTCGATTTCGAGTTTCCGATCAAGCGCGCCTATTGGACGTACGACGTCCCTTCGCGCGCCTCGCGCGCTGGCCACGCGCACCTGAACTTGCGGCAGCTCTACGTGGCGATCTCGGGCTCGTTCCAGGTCCACATGGACGACGGCGTGAACCAGCGCGTGGTCACCTTGAGCCACCCGAGCGAAGGGCTGTTGATGGTGCCGGGCATCTGGCGTGAGTTGCACGGCTTCTCATCCAACGCGTGCTTGCTGGTGCTGGCCTCCGAGCTCTTTGACGAGGCCGATTACATCCGCGAGCACGCCGATTTCATGCGTTGGGTGCAGACGGGCGGCCGCTGAGTCTCCCGAGGGCCAAGCCCGCCTCAGGGCCAGGCGAGCGCCAGGGCACCGACCGGGGGCGCCTCGCCCCGCTGGAAGGCCTGCAGCAGGTGCTGGACTTCGCCCACCGTGCTGGCCAGTTTGTGGCCTGCCGGCAGCTCCTCGGCGTCAGTGTCCCAACGTTCACGAGCACACCCCGGCAGGGCCGCGCACAGGCTGTCGGCGGGGCCATGTGGCGGCGTGCAGCCGCCGCCCATTTCGCAGATGACGGCCGCCCACACTTGCTGGCGATCGACGCGCCGCGTGTCTTCACCGGCCGGGTCCACCTCACGCAATGTGGCACCGAAAAGCCCGCCGGCTTGCGTTGCCGCCCCGTCGAGCAGCGCCGGCTCGCCGGTGGCGACGATGGCCTGCCAAATCGGGTGCAGCGCCCGCGCATCATCGGCCAGCACAGCTTGTTGCCAGCGCCGCAGCAGTGCCGCCAGCGGGTCGGCCGACTGGCGCGCATCGCGCCAGAGAGCCGCCATGGCTGCATCCGAGAGTTCTTGTGGCAAGAACGATGCACAGCGTCGGGCCCAACGTACGTGCTGTGCGGCCAGCGCCTGCAAACGGCGGTGGCTGCCACCCGGCTCGGCGTCGACGGTCATCGGGTCGCTGGCGCCCTCGCCCTCGCCATCGGCGGCAGCGGCTGGATGCAACCGGCACTCGGCCATCGCCCGCGCGGCGTAGAAGTAGCCTCCGGCCTCTGGATGCCGCCGAGCTTCGAGGGCGAAGGCCCGCAAGTCGACGGCGTCACGCAGCAACCGGGCCAAGGATCGTGGCGAAGTGGGTGCAGCCACAGGCTCTGCCGTGGTGGCGGGCAGGGGCAGCAAGCGCGGGGGGCGAGAGCGCGATGACGGCGGTGCGGGGGGCGCGGGCGTCATCCTGTCCGACATGTAGGGTGCGGCAACCGGCGTGCTTGGGGCATCCACCGGCAGGACCGGGGCCGGGCTGATTTGCACACCGGCGGCCAGGGCGAACCCACCCCACAACCCCGCCGTGCGCCTGCGCAGCCTCATCGTGCACGCCCCTCGCAGATCCAGCGACGCGGCCGGCGTGCGTACACGCGCATGGTGTGTCGGTCGGGGCGCTGGTGGCCCGTTATAGGCGTCCGGGCGCTCGGCTGTCAACGCCCTGCCTGCCCGGCGCTTCAGCTGCCGATGAGCTTGGCAAACCGGGCGAGGTCGATGTTGCCGCCCGAGAGCACGATGCCGACGCGGAGACCTCGCACCGCCACGGCCCCGTGGAAGACCGCCGCCGCGGCCAGGCAGCCGGTCGGTTCGACCACCAGCTTCATCCGTGCCGCCATGAACGCCATCGTGTCGACGAGTTGATCGTCGGTCACGGTCACGACCCGGGCGCCCAGTTGCTGCAGCACCGGGAAGGTGTGCCGGCCCAGTGAGCGGCTCTGGGCCGCATCGGCGATCGTCACCGGCGTGGCGATGCGCACGATCTCGCCCTTGGCCAGGCTCTGCTGCCCGTCGTTGCCCGCCTCAGGCTCGACGCCGACGATGTCGCAGCCCGGGGCGAAATGCCTCGCCGCCACGGCGGTGCCCGACAGCAGGCCCCCACCACCCAGCGGTGTGACGATCATGTCCAGCGGCCCCACCTCTTCGAACAGCTCCTTGGCGGCGGTGCCTTGGCCGGCCATCACATGCGGGTGGTCGAACGGCGGGATGAAGGTCATGCCCCGCTCTTCGGCAATCGCGGCGACGATCTGCGACGGGTCTTCGGCATAACGGTCGTAGCGGACGACCTCGCCGCCATAGCCCTCGGTCGCCGCCACCTTCATCGCCGGCGCGTCCAGTGGCATCACCACCACCGCGCGCACGCCCAGCAGTTGCGCTGCCCGTGCAATCGCCTGCCCGTGGTTGCCGGAGGAGAAGGTCACCACGCCACCTTCGCGCTGGTGGGGCGTGAACTGCGCGATGGCGTTGTAGGCCCCGCGGATCTTGAAGGCGCCGATGTGTTGCAGCGTCTCGCATTTGAAGAACAGGTTGGCGCCGCAGCGTTCGTCGGCCGTGCGCGAGCGCATCACGGGGGTGCGATGGGCGATGCCGTCCAGGCGCTGGTGTGCCTGGACCACATCCTCGTAGGCGATGGAAAGGTCAGTGGTCATGGCCGCCAAGCTATCACGCGTCCCCGCTGATGAAACTGTGTGGCCGGGGTCATGGGCACAGTGCCTTCGCAGCGGGCGCCTGTTGTGGCTTCACGGGCGTGGCGGCGCTGCCTAAGCTGCGTGGACCTGCCTTTCACCGCCTTTCACCGCCACCCGCCGCCTATTGCCATGACCGAACTGCTGCCGTTGATGACCTATTCGTTCGTGATGTCCAGCACCCCCGGGCCGAACAACCTGATGCTCACCGCATCCGGCGCGAACTTCGGCTACCGGCGCACCATTCCGCACATCCTGGGCATCGCAGCGGGCCACGGGCCGCAGATCTTCGTCTGCTGCCTGGGGCTGGGCACCCTGTTTGTCGCGTTCCCGGTGCTGCATCAGATCCTGCATTGGGTGGGGGCGGCGTACCTGCTCTATCTGGCCTGGCGCCTGGCCGGATCGGCCATCGGCCGGTCCGAGTTGAGCCGCCCGATGACCTTCTGGCAGGCGCTCGTCTTTCAGGCGGTCAACCCCAAGAGCTGGGTCAAGGCCATCACCGTGGCGACCGTCTTCATGCCGCCGGGCATGCCGGTGCTGCCGGCGGCGGCGTTGGTCAGCGCCATCGCCATCGCGATCGGCATGCCATGCGTGTCGATGTGGGCGCTGTTCGGCGTCGCGATCCGGCGCCTGCTCACCGATCCGCGCCGCCAGCGCGTCTTCAATGCCATCATGGGCGCTTCGCTGGTGGTGCTGGCCGTCCTGCTCGTCGCCTGAGTCGATCGACGAGCGGAGCGGCGCTTCCAGGTCACCGCAGTTGCTGCTCCCATCATCCAGCCCCATGGCCCCACTGGACCGCTCGTCTTCCACCCCGCTGGCCGACCAGATCGAGTCGCGCCTGGCGGCGCAGATCGCCGCGGGGCAATGGCCGCCGGGTGTGCGCCTGCCGTCCATCCGGGCGCTGGCCGGGCAGCTGGGCGTGAGTGCGAACACCGTGATCACGGCCTACGACCGGCTGGTCGCGCAGGGCCTGGTCGAGTCGCGTGCGACAGCAGGCTTCTTCGTCGCCGATTCCGCCGCACCGGCCGAGGGGCTGTCCGGCGCGCTGGAGGCGGGTGCCGAGCACGACGCCGTCTGGCTGGTGCAGCAGGCACACGACCAGCGCGCGAGCCTGCTGCCCGTCAGCAGTGGCGCGCTGCCCGTGTCGTGGCTGGAGGACGCGATCCCGGCGACTGTCGTGCAGCGCGGCCTGGCCCGCAACGTGGGCGGCATGGCGGCCCGCTGCCCGCCTCAGGGTTTGGCCGATCTGCGCGAGCGGCTGGCCACCTTGATGCGTTCGCAAGGGGTGGCGGTCGACGCGAATCGCCTGCTCACCTGTTTCGGCGGCACCCACGCGATCGATCTGGTCTGCCGCGCGTTCCTCCGGCCTGGCGACGTGGTGCTGGTCGAGACGCCGGGGTACCACCTGCTGTTTGACCGCCTGCGCGAAGCCGGGGTGACGATGATCGGCATCACCCGGCGGCCCGAGGGGCCGGATCTCGACGAGCTCGAGGCGGCTTGCGTCGAGCACCGGCCCCGGCTGTTCTTCGTGCAGAGCGTGCTGCACAACCCCACCGGATGGGGCAGCAGTGCGGCCACTCTGCACCGCGTGCTGATGCTGGCCGAGCGCCACCAGATGCTGCTCGCCGAAGACGATGTGCATGGCCACTTCATGCCCGCATCGCCCACCCGCCTGGCCCAGTTGTCGGACCTGCGCGGCGTCATCTACTACTCTAGCTTCTGCAAGGCGCTCAGCCCCGCGCTTCGGGTGGGCTACATCGCCGCGGAGCCGGCGCTGCTGCAGCCGCTGCTGCGGGCCAAGATCCGGTCGGTGCTGACGACGGCAACGCTCAACGAAAACGTGCTGGTCGAGCTGCTGGCCACGGGCCGCTGGCGAAAGCACGTCGACCGCTTGCAGCAAAAGCTCGCCACGGCCCGACAGTCCAGCCTGCGCGAGCTGCGCCGTGCGGGCGTGCTCGTCGAGCGCCCCGCCGAAGGAGGGCTGTTCCTCTGGGGCCGCCTGCCCACCGGTGTCGATGGCGATGCCCTCGTCAAGGAGGCGTACCGCCACCACATCCTGCTGGCCGGATCGGCCTTCGATGCGGGGGGCAGCGACCCCTGCCACCTGCGCTTCAACGTTGTCCATGCGCAGCACCCGCGGCTGGCCGAATTCCTTGCGCCGCGCTTGAGTGCCTCGACCCAGGCGCAACAGCTGATCCACCGGGCCGCCGCGCGCGCGCGCTGAGCGACCGGAGGGCTCGCACAAAATGCGGGCCAGGTCAGAGCAGCGCCAGTGCGTCGAGCAGGTTGCCGGCTTCGGGGCGCACGTGGAAGGTGGCCATGCCCAGCGCGGCAGCGGGCTCGATGTCGCAGCGCCAGTCGTCGCCGATCATCAGGCACGCCGCGGCCGGCAGCCGCAACTGGGCCATCGCATGGTGGAAGATCTCGTGCCGCGGCTTCGCGTGCCCGCAGACATCGGGGGTGGAAAAGCCGATGAAATGGTCGTCCAGGCCGAATGCCTGCAGTTTGCGGCGCTGCATCGGCAGCGGGCCGTTGCTGACGATCACCTTGGGCAGGTGGCCGCAGCGCTGCAGGAATTCCGCCGCGTCGCGCACGATCGACCAGTTCGCTTCATAGGCCAGGCGGTAGGGCTCGAACATCGCATCGGCTTCGCTGTCTGGCAGCGGGCGGCCGGTGAACTCGCGCAGGCGTTCGCGTCGTTGGTCGAGAAAGCCGATCTCACCATCGGCATAGCGCTGCCAATGCCGGACGGTGGTGGCCTGCCAGCGCGTGAAGGCATCGGCCGGCGGTTCGGTGCCGTCCAGCCCGAGCGCCCCTTGCCATTGCGAGAACGCGCGTCGGGCGGTGCCGCGTTCATCGAACAGGGTGTCGTCCAGATCCAGCAGCACGGCCTGCACCCGGCGAACGGCGTGTGGGGCGGTCGGGCTCATCCGGCCTTGCGTGCGAGCAGGGCGATCTCGGCCGCCTGCATCGGGAACCGGCGGCCCAGTTCGATCAGGCCCTGCACGCCGGGCTCGCCCAGCGATGGCAGCAGCGTGGCCATCTGCGCGTGGGTGAAGGGCTTGAAGAGGTAGCCATCGAGGGCGACTTCCGCCAGGCCGGGCTCCAGGCCCAGCACCAGATCGCGCAGGTCTTGGGGGCGGTAGACGCGCGGCTGGCCCAGCAGGCGGTTGCGCTCGCTCAGCACCTCGGGCGCCTCCATCAGGCCCATCTGCACCGCCAGCAGCCGGTGGAACGACAGCGCGTTGGGCACGCTCACCAGCAGGTGCCCGCCCGGCTTCAGCCAGCGAAGGCCGGCGCGCAACAAGGTCTCGGGCTCGGACGTTTCGTGGATCACGCCCGAGACGATGAGCAGGTCGGCGCCCGGTGCGTTGCCCCACAGCGCCGACAGCGCGGCATCGGCACGCTCGATGTAGGCATGCACCACCGCCAGCCGGGGCTCGCGGGCGCTTTCGGCGCGGGCCGCATCGGCCCAGCGTTGGGCGGGCTCCACGGCCACCCATTGGGTGATGCGGTGCTCAGGATCGGCCAAGGCCTGCAGGCTCAACAGCTCCGGCCCGCAACCGACCTCCAACACCGTGGCCGGTTGCAGGGCGCGCACCTGGGCCAGGTTGTGCTGCTGACGCGCGGTGAGGCACACCGATTCGAAATCCAGCTCGGCATCGTGGCGGGCGGCGTATTCGTCTGCGTCCAGCGGCTTGCCGCTCGGGGGCAGGGTGTGGCTCATGCGCCGCCCCGGCAAAACGCGGCCACGGCCTCGGCGACGCGGTCGATGTCCGCCAGCGTCAAGTGCGGACCGATCGGCAGGCTCAGGGCTTCGTCGCAAACGGTGTCGGCCACGCTGCGGCCGGCCGGCGCGTGCGCGGCAAACGGCGGAAAGCGATACACCGGCTTGGGGTAGTGGATCAAGGTCTCGATGCCCTGTGACTTCAGCGCAGCTTGTAGGTCATCGCGCCGGGTGTGGCGCACGACGAACAGATGCCAGACTGGCTCGTCGCCATCGGGCACCGCGGGCAGCAAGAGGCCCGGCGCAGCGGCCAGGTGCTCGGCATACCGGGCGGCCTGCGCGCGCCGTTGGCCGGTGTGGGCGTCCAGCCGCGCGAGGCGAACCCGCAGGAACGCGGCCTGCAGCTCGTCGAGCCGGCTGTTCACGCCTTCGCTGTCGTGCTGGTAGCGCACGGCGCTGCCGTAGTTGCGGCGTGCCCGCAGTGCCGTGGCCAGCGCGTCGTCGTCGGTCACCAGCGCGCCAGCGTCACCGAAGGCCCCTAAGTTCTTGCCCGGGTAGAAGCTGTAGGCGGCCATGCGGCCGAAGCCGCCGATGGCCTCGCCGCGGTGCCGGGCGCCATGGGCCTGGGCTGCGTCTTCCAGCAGAAGCAGGCCGCGCTCGGCGCACAGCGCACGGATGGCTGCCGGGTCGGCCGGCGCGCCGTACAGGTGCACGGGCATCACGGCGCGTGCTCGGGGAGTCAACGCCGCGGCCACGCCGGCGGCGTCGATGTTGTACGAGCCGGCCGCAGGCTCCACCGGCACGGGCGTGGCACCGCACTGGCGAACCGCCAGCCAGGTGGCGATGAAGGTGTGGGCGGGCACGATGACCTCGTCGCCCGGCCCGATGCCGGCCACCTGCAGCGCGAGCGCCAGCGCATCCAGCCCGTTGCCCACGCCGATCGCATGGCGCCGGCCGCCGTAGGCCGCGAACTCGGCTTCGAAGGCCTCCAGCTCCGGCCCGAGGATCCAGCGCCCGCTGTCCATCACACGCCGGTAGGCCGCGTCGTAGGCGGCCTGGTCTTGCCGGTAGATCGCCTGCAGATCGAGAAACTTCACGTCAGTCTTCATCGCCACGCACCCATTGCAGCTCGCGCCGCGCCAGCGCCAGGTCGACCGAGAACGGCGATGTCACGATCGACACCGACTCGAAGCCGGCGATGCTGCGCGCCTGAAGCCAGCGGTGCTGCTGGCCGCGCAGGAACGACAGGTCGAAGAAGGTGGGGCCGTTGATGTCCTGCTTGAAGATCGTCAGCACGCGTGTGCCCGGCCGTGCCCACATCAGGTTGGTGAAGGCAGCGCCCGGCGGCCCGGCGATGCCCCGGGCGCTGGAGAACAGCCGCACCTGGTCGAGCAGGCTCAGTGTCTCGGCGGCCACGATCTCGAAGCCCAGCGATTCGGCGATGTCGATCACCTGCTCGGCCTCGGCCATCGGCCGGCGGGTTTCGCCGCGTCGAGCGAGGTAGATCAACCGGTCGCCGGGCTCTTCGGCGTCCGGGTCGAGGCCGGCCGCCTGGGTGAGGTGGCGTCGCAGACCCTCGACCATCGTGGCGCTGGCGAATTCGCTGGGCGAAGCGATCAGTGCGTCGGTGAGCCGCAGATCGTCTTCGGCCGAGTACCAGCGGATGCGGGCTTCATCGAGGCCTATGTCTTGCAGCGAGCGAAGCATCCAGCCGGTCAGCTCGCGCGGCAGCAGCAGCTTGCGCGTCTTCAGGATGCCGCGTGCCATCAGGGCCTGGATGCGGGTGAGCGTCAGCACCATCCAGTGGTAGTAGTTGCGATGGAACGGCGCATCCATGTTGGCCAGCACCACCAGCGGTTCGTCCAGCCGCTTCCACAGCCCGGCGCCGCGCAGCACCGTGCCGGCCGAGCCACGTGCCAGCACGTTGGGATGCGGGTACGGGAACTCGCCCATCTGAAGGTGCCACGGGTGCGGCTTCAGCACACCGCCTTGCGAACCCACCAGCAGGTGCACGTTGCGCACGCGCAGGTCGGTCACCCGCGCCAGGCTGAGTTGGGTGCTGACCATCTCGTGCGGTTCACTGCGCACGCGGCCCGACACCTCGACCACGTCGAAGTTGCCGACCAGCGGCTCGTCGTGGAGGAGGGTGTGGGCGGTCACGCCCTCGGCGCGCAGCCAGTCGTCCCATTCGCGCAGGGGCCAGGCTTCGGGCCGGCGCGGGTCGCGCGTGTCTGCGGTCGGGTGTGTCGCTTCCAGCTCGGCGCGCAGTGCGTCGATGCGGCCGGCCGAGAGCAGCGCCCGTTCGCGCAGGCCGGTGGTGGCGCTGCGGCCCAGGCCGCCCAGGCGGGTGATGGCCTCTTCGATGTCGGCCAACGCCTGTTCGGGCTGCTTCATCGCCAGCTGGGTCTCGAACTGCTGCCGCAGCAAGTCGAGCAGCATCGCGAGGCTGCCTTCGCCCGGGGCGCCACGCAGGGGCCGCTCACGTCGCAGCGCGTGCCGGCACAGGGCCACGAGATGGCCGAGCACGCCATGGCACTGGGCACGGCAGCGATGGCCATCCAGCACGCCAAAGGCCGGGCCGACCTCGAAGGGGAACACGCCTTCCCAGTGCGCCAGATCGAGCGCACCGGCATTGGCCACCACCCACAGCTGGCCCACCGCATCGCCGATCTGGCTGAGGGTCAAGTCGGGCAACTGGGCCAGGGCGGCTTCGAAGCCGGCCAGCGCCTGCGCGCATCGGGCCTCGGTGTCCGCCAGGCTGACGGTGCTGTCGTGGCGCGGCGCCACCGCCAGCACCGCGCCCAGAGGCGCCAAGGCGGCGGCCAGAGGCCCGAGCGATTCGGCATCCAGCATCGCCGGCCCGGCCTCGGGCAGCACCGCGGGCAGGGCGGACGGCGCAGCGCCCGCACCCGCCTGGTTCAGGCTGAGGTGATCCAGGCGCAGCTGTGAGTGCTCGTCGAGCTGGCCCAGATCGGCCAGACGTTGGTAGGTTTCCTTGGCGAGCGCGATGTCACCGTCGTGGAAGGCGTACTCGGCCAACAAGCGCCAGGCCGCTGGCGTGGCCGGGTGGCTGGCTTCGAGCGCGAGCAGCGGGCCGGCCAGTTGTGGCACGGTGGCGCCTTCGGCGCGCCGCAGCTTGGCGTGTTCGACCTGGATGGTGGGCTGCTTGGGCCAGGCCTTCGCGGCCCGTGCCACCAGCGCATGCACCTCGGGCGTGGGCGAAAGCTCACCGAGCGCCTCGAGTGCGGCGGCCAGCGAGAAGGCACTGCCCGGGTCCGGCTCCTCGTCGTCCAGCATGGCTTCGGCGACGGCGCGCAGGGTGGGCAGCGCGGCGCACCGCACCGCTGCGGCGGTGAGCGGTGCGAGCCAGCCGTGCGCATCCGGCCGGCGCACGTGCGGCACCAGTCGATCCAACCAGGCCGACACGCGCTGCAGCAGGGGCAGGGTGTCTGCGGCGCGCGCCACCATCGCGAGCGTGCCCACCACCTCTTGGGTCCAGCCCACGTCGGGCTGCCAGCGGGCGCCGAGCGCGTCGATCAGCGTCAGGCTGGACTCGATGCTGGCCTCGCCCTTCAGGCGCCGCAGTTGCCGCAACAGGCCCAGCGCCACGGCTTCATGGTCCGGCTCGGCCAACTGGGCGTGCCAGCGCATCGCGGCCTGGGCCAGGGGCTCGATGTGGCCCAGCGTGCCTTGGGCCCGCACCCAGGCCGGCGCCAGCCCGGCACCCAGCGGCGTGGTGCCTTCGGGCAGCTGTTGCCACCAGGCTTCGATCGCTTCGACCAGTGCCTGCAGTTGCCAGGCCGGCACATCGGTGCGGCCCTTCACCCACTCGACGTGCAGCAGCTGCGCCAGCTTGCCGCGCGCGCCAACGGGCACTTCAGCCAGCGTGAACTTCTGGTGCAGGTTCTCACCACCGGGCAGCGTGATGCCCTCTTTGTCGCACTTCGCGCGCAGCTCGTTGAACCACAGCCGGCTCAGCGCCGGCAACACCGCTTGGAGAGCGCTGCTCATGGCTGTTCACTTTCTCCGGCCACCCAGGCCAGCTCGCGTTCGGCCAGCGACAGGTCGACGCTGAAGGGCGCGTTGACGATGGACATCAACGCATAACCGGCCAAGTTGCGACCCAGCAGCCAGCGGTGCGACTGGCCGCGGATGAGGGACAGGTCAATGAAGGTCGGCAAGTTGGCTTCCTCTTTGAAAATCGACAGCACGCGCGTTCCGGGCTGGGCCCAGCACAGGTTGGTGTAGGCCGCGCCGGGCGGCCCGGCGATGCCACGCGCGGTGGCGAACAGGCGCACCTGCTCGCCGAGCGTCAGCGTTTCGGGCGACACCGCGTCGAAGCCCATGGCTTCGGCCGCTTGCTGAATCCGGGCTTCATCGACCAGCGGGCGGCGCCCTTCGCCGCGGCGTGAAATGTAGAGCAGTCGCGTGGCAGCCGGTGGGACATCGGGATCCAGCCCCGCACATCGCCACAGGGTTTGCCGCAGACCTTCGACCAGCGACGGGCAGGCAAAGTCGATCGGCGAGACCAGCAGGGCATCGCTGCAGACCAGGTCGTCGCTGTCGCCATACGACAGGATCTGCTCATCCGTGATGCCGATGTCGGCGAGTGACGAGCGCATCCAGCCTGACAGCTCACGCGGCAGCAGCAACTGTCGGCCACCCAGCAGCAGGCCGCGCGCGCGCACGGCCTCGATCCGGGCGAGCAGCAGCAGCATCCAGTGATAGAAGTTGCGGTGGTAGGTGGCGTCCATGTTGGCGAGCACCACCACCGGCGTCTCGATGCGTTGCCAGCAGGCGCGCCGGAGCACTGCGCCCTGCGAGCGCAGGCCCCCGCCGCGCAGGCGCACGTGGCGGTGCTCGTACGGGTAGTCGCCCATGCTGAGGTGCCAGGCGCCCGGCCGCAAGATGCCGCCGAGGGGGCCGATCAGCAGATGGGAATCGCGCACGCGAAGGTCCGTGTGGTGCACCACCGTCATTTGCGTGCGCACGACGCGATGGCGGTAGCGGTGTACCACGCCGTCCATCGTCACCGATTCGTAATCGCCGTCGATGGCCGCATCGTCGATCAAGGTCTGGGGCTGCAGGCCCTCGGTGGCCAGCCAGGCGTCCCAGTCCTGCAGCGGCAGCACCTCATCATCGGTGCCGAGCAGCGCCGCGGCGTCCGACAGGCGGCCTTGCGTGAGCGCCGCGCGCGCCTTGAGCTCGCGCAGCGGCACCTCGCCCATCGAGCCCAAGGTCTCGCCGAGGGCTTCCAGCGCAGCAGCCGCATCGGCGGGTTCGCCGAGCGCCCATTGCGATTCAGCGCGTTGTTCCGCCAGGTCGAGCACATGCCGCAGGCTCGCCTGGCCTGGGCCGCCGCGCAGCGCTCGGGGGCGTTGCAGCGCGACATCGCACAGCGCGACGATGTGCCGCTGCACCGTGTGGCTCAGCAGCCGGCAGCGTTGCGCATCGACCCGACCGTACGCCGGCCCGAGCTCGAAGGGAAAAGCGGTCACCCAGTGCGTGTGGTGGGCGAAGGCGCCGGCCTCCAACTGCCGCAGGTGGCGCGCGAAGCGCAGGCTGGCCTTAAGGCTGAGCTCATTGAGCTGCGGCAACGCGTCGCGCCAATGGGCCAGCGCCGCTTCCGCCTGGGCTTGCAGCTCGGACAGCGTCAGCGCGGCATCGTGGTGCGGCGGGCTGTCCAGCAAGGCCATCAGCGGGCCGAGCACGCCGATGAACGGTTCTACCGCTTCGCCGGCCCAGGCGTGCACCGGCTCGGGCGGTGTCGGGTCGCTGGAGGCGGAGGCAGGCTCGTCAGCCGGCTTGTCCTCGCGCGAAGACATGTGGTTCATCCGCAGGCGATCGGCCACCGAGAGCGCGCCGCGGGCGGCCAACTGACGGTAGATCGCCATCGCGCCGGCTTCGTCGCCGTCGTGGAAGCGCGTGCTGGCCAGCCAGCTCATTGCATGCGGCCAGGCGGCGAGGCCGTCATCGAGCCCATCGAGCAGTGCTTCGATATCGGCCATCGCTGCGCCTTCGCGATGAGCGATGCGGGCGCGGGCCAGCTGGATCGCGGGGTGGCCGGGGTGCTGGGTGGCCGCCTGGGACAGCAGGCCGCGTGTCGTCGCGTCGGGGGCGAAACCGGCGAGCTGAAGCAGCAGTTGCAGCAGCAGCGGCTGGGTGTCCGCGTGGGCCAGGCCCTGGTCGTTCAGCAGGGCCTGCCCGGCCCGCTGCATCGCCGGCACCTGCAGCACCCGCAGGGCCAGCTTTCCCAGATCACGCCAGGGTGGGCTGTCGTCGGTGGCCGCTTGGTCGGCCGCGTCGAACAAGGCCGGCAGCCATGATGCAGCACGCCGCAGCGTGGCGAAGTCGTCGGCGTCGCGGGTGAGCGCCAGCACGCACGAGAGCACCGGGCCGCTCCATGCGCGTTCGGGGTTGAAGGCGGGTTGCAGCGCATCGAGCAAGGCTGCCAGCGCGCCGGGCCGGTGGTGCTGGCGCAGTTGGCGCAGCAGCGTGGACAAGGCCACATCCGCCGCCGGATCGGCGGCGAAGGGTGCCAGCCGTGACGCCAGACCGGAGAGCGCGTCCGCGTCACCTTGCGCGCCTAAGGCGCGGATCACGGCGGGGTAGAGGCCGCCGCGCAGCCGTTCGGCTTCGGGGAGATCCCGCCAGCCGAGCGCGACGGTGGCGATGAACAGACCGTGCAGCTCGTCGCCCGAGAGGCTGCGCGGCTTGATCCACTCTTGGTGCATGGCCTGCGCCATGCGCGTCCATGCCGCCGCGGGGGCACCCGGTTTGCCAAGCTTGGCGTGCAAGGCTTCGCCGCCCGGCAGGGCGCCGCCGTGGTGCGCGGCGAAGGCCTTCAGGCGCGCGAGCAGCGCGTCGGGCAGGGGCGGTTGAACAAGGGGGGGAACGTCGACATCGAGCGGGAGCACCCATGAAGTACACCACAGCCCGCAGCGCTTGACAGGGTCTGCGTCGGCCGCTCGCCCTGTCGTCTGTGCCGTTGGTCAAGCGGCCATGAAACCGAGGTTGCGCTGGCTGTTGTTCCAGGCGGACAAGCCCGGCAGCACGCTGAGCAATTCGCTGTCGGACAGGCCAAACCATTTGCCCATCGTGGCCGCGTACGCCTCGGTGCTGGTGGTGGGCAGCAGGGCGCCGCCTTGAAGCTGGTCGGCGCTGTTGAAGCCTCCCTTGCCATCCGACAAGCCATATGCGGGGATGCGGCCGTAGATGTCGCCTCCCTTGACCGCGCCGCCCATCACCAGGTGGTGTCCGCCCCAGCCGTGGTCTGAACCGTCGCCGTTGGCGGCCAGCGTGCGGCCGAAGTCGCTGGCGGTGAAGGTGGTGACGAAGTCGTCAACGCCCATTGCCGTGGTCACCGTATCGAAGTACTTCAGGCCATGGGCCAATTGCGCCAGCAGCCGGGTGTGGCGCGAGGGCTGCAGGTCATGCGTGTCGAAGCCTGGCAGCGTGACGAAGAAGACTTGGCGAGCCATGCCGAGCGTGCTGCGTGCCGCGATCATCCGTGCCACCGCCTGCAACTGCGCGGCCAGCGGATTGGGCATGAGCGTGTTGGTCTCAGGGTCAAGGAACTGCAGCTTGGGATCGACCTGGCCCTCGCTGAGGCCCGAGGTGCCCCAAGGCCCCGCGCCTGCGCCGGGCAGCGCGCCTGAGAGCAGCACATCGGCGTCCACCGAGCGGCCCACCACGGCCGCGTGCTCACGGTGCAGCACGCTGTCGACCCGGGTGTTGCGCATCAGTGCGACCATGCGCTCACGCACGGTGGCCGAGCCGTAGACCGTGCCGTCGCTGCCGCCGATGTGGATGGCGCCGGTGGGGGCCAATTGGTACGGCCGCGCACCCTGGCCCGACAACCACACCGCATTGCCACTCACGCTGATCGACGTGAACATCGACTGGGTGTTGGCCGAGAGCACCCGATCGGCCATCAAGCCGCCCCAGCCGCGTGTCGTGCCTTCGGCCGAGAACGATTGCCACACAGACACCTGGTCGTTGTGCGAGAAGAGCTTCGGCGGTCTGGGCGCCGTGCCAGCGAGGTAGGCGGTCTTCGTGGTCGGGCCGGACAGCGGCCCGACGTTGGCGATGAACGCGAGCCGTTGTGCCGCGAACAGGTCGCGCACCGCGCCCAACACCGGGTGCACGGCCAGCGTGCGGCCTTGGGCGTTGATCGGGCTGATGGGCAGCACACCACCCAGTCGGGCGTGCAGCGAGCCGGCCTGCGCGGGCGTGCCGGGGGCGGCCAACGCGATGCCCTCGTCGCTGGTTTCTCTTGCGGCCGAGTACGCGGCCCACGAGCTGCTGTCGGTCGCCAGCAAGGTGTTGTAGGCGTCGTTGCCGCCCGGCAGGAACACGCAGACCAACGCCTTGTAGCCGCCGGTATTGGCCGCTGCCGCGGGGCCCATGGCAGCCAGGCTGAGGCCGAGGCCGCCAAGGCCCGACAAGGCCGGCTGGCTCAGGCCGAGGGCGACGCCGCGGCGCAGCAGTTCGCGACGGGTGGGATTTGAAAGGGGACGGGTCATGGCAGTCGTTCTAGGCAGGTCTTGGGCGCGTCACTTCTGGACGATGAATTCAGGCGTCACCAGCGGCATGGCCACGGCGGTCCAGACGCGATTGGTCTTGGCCTTCTCGACCAAGTCCTTGTTGCTGCCATCGGGCCTGAGGGTCGGCACCTTGATCGAGGTGACGGCATTGATCAGTTCGGTGCGCAAGGCGGTGCCGACCGTGTCGCCGAAGTAGCGGTTGTTGACCTTGTCGACGAGGGCGGTCGGGTCCGTCGCGAGCGGCAGCAGCGCGGTGTAGTTCATCTGCAGGTCGGGCCGGGCGGCCTTGCCGTCGACACCTTTCTGGCCGACGCCCGACTTGACCGCGGTGATCATGTAGTTGGCGTAGCCGGCGATGCTGGTCTCGTCGGTGATCTGCATCTCGGGCAGCGTCATGCCCAGCGTGGCAGCTTCGCCACCCGAGGGGATGTAGCCCGGCCGATAGAAATTGAAGACGCTGGGTGAGCGCAGCGGTGTCTGCCCGAGTTGCAGGCCCGGGTCGTCGGTGAAGTTCATCAGCACCTTGCCGCTGTCGCTCTTGGCGCCGAAAGCGCGCAGCGCGGCGGTGAGTCGCAACACCGGCTCTTTGACCTTGCCGTACTTGCTGCCCGCAGCAAGCGACGCCGATCGGGCTTCGTTGTCCATCAAGATGGCACGGAACACAGCCTTCATGTCGCCGCGCACGCCCGAACCGTTGTTGTTGAACACTGCCGCCACGCGGCCGACGTAGGCGGCGCTCGGCGTGCTGGTGACCAGACGCTGGATCAGTTGCCGGCTGATGAAGGGGCCCACGTTCGGGTGGACGAAGAGCGTATCGAGCGCGGCCTTCAGGCTGGCGGAGGGGTCTGCCGGGTTCTGTGCCGCCACCGTGGTGCCGAGGAAGCTCTTCGGCAGCATCGAGTGGTACTGCGGATAGCCTTGCATGGCGATCACCAGGCGGTTCGGATCCTGCGTGTTGCCGGCGAAGCGGCTGTTCAGGGTGTCCGGACCGCCCCAGGAGAAGCCGGTGAACACCGAGGCAAGGCCTTCGATGTCGCCGGTGCCATAGGTGTCGAGCAAGGCGCCGTTGCCGTCCTTCTTCGGCGTGCCATCGGCATTCAGCTGAATGAGGCCGATGGTGAACAGCTGCATCACTTCACGTGCGAAGTTCTGGTCCGGCACGCGCCCGAGGGTCAGGTCTTCTTTCCTGTTTTTCAGGTGCGAGAGGTACAGCCCCATCGCCGGGTGCATGGCCACGTCCTGCAGCAGTGTGCGGAAATTGCCGAAGGCGTTGCGCCCGAGCATGTCCATCCACGAGGCCACGGCCTGGGCGCGCTCGCTGGAGAGATCGGTGGTCGAGACGACGAAGATCTGCGAGAGCGCATAGGCGGCGCGCTGACGCAGTTGGTCATCAGCCTGAAGGGCCTGTTGGTAGAACGACGAGACCACACTGGGCGCCCCGGCCGTGGCCTTGGCATCCTTGGCCTTGGCGGCAGCGTCGTCGTTGTTCCAGCGGGTGAGATGTACCGACTTGACCGGTTTGGCGAGCTGCTCGTCGACCCAGCCGGCGGCGCCGAGCGTCATCGTGCGCGTGACTTCCGCCTCGGTCGGCCCGAAGGTGGCTTGGGTCAGCAGGCGAAAGGCGTCCGCGCGGGTCGTGCCTGCGGGAACGTTGACGTCTTGGCTCTGGGCGGTGTCGGTGCCCACCTGGCCGCTGGTATCGGTGCCCACCTGGCCCCCAGTTTGACCGCCGGTTTGGCCGCCTGTCTGGCCACTGGTTTGTCCGCCCGTCTGGCTGGAATCACCGACCGGGCCACCGCCGGTCGCATCGGGGGCAGATGTCTCGTCGCCACCACCACCGCCGCCGCAGGCGACCAAGGCCAACGAGGCGATCAGGGCAGCAAGCTGGGTGCGCCGGGGCAAGGCCCGGGCGAGGAGTGCAGACATGGATATCTCGGCTGAAACAAAACAAAGGTGCGATGACGCACCGTTCTGTCAGGAGATATCGGCAGGGGCCCCCGGTGTTTAAGCCGAGGGTGTTCCAAAGTGCACTTCGAAGGGGCAGCGCGCCCCTTCTTTACTTCTGGTTTACGTTCAGATCATGCCCAGATCGCGGATGCGGGCGATGACGTAGTCAGCCGCTTGCTCCGCACTCATCTGGGTTGTATCCAGACGCAACTCAGGCCGTTCCGGCGCCTCGTACGGGCTGGAGATGCCGGTGAAGTTGGCGATTTCGCCACGGCGTGCCTTTTTGTACAGGCCCTTGACGTCGCGGTCTTCGGCCACGTTCAACGGGGTGTCGACGTGGATCTCGATGAACTCGCTCTCGCCCACCAGGCCACGGGCCATCGCGCGTTCCGAGCGGAACGGCGAGATGAACGCGGTCAGGACGATCAGGCCGGCGTCCACCATCAGACGCGCTACTTCCGAAACGCGGCGGATGTTTTCCACACGGTCGGCTTCGGTGAAGCCCAGGTCCTTGTTCAGGCCGTGGCGGATGTTGTCGCCGTCGAGCAGGTAGGTATGGCGGCCCATCGCCTGCAGCTTCTTCTCGACCAGGTTGGCGATCGTCGACTTGCCGGCGCCCGACAGGCCCGTGAACCACAGCACGCCGGGGCGTTGGCCCTTGGCGGCGGCGCGGGCGGCCTTGTCCACATCCACGTGTTGCATGTGGATGTTGTGCGAGCGGCGCAGCGCGAAGTGCAACATCCCGGCGCCGACCGTGTTGTTGGTCAGGCGGTTGATCAGGATGAAGCCGCCGGTGTCACGGTTGGACGTGTACGGGTCGAAGGCGATCGGACGATCGAGGGCCAGGTTGACCACGCCGATCTCGTTCAGATCGAGCTTCTTGGCGGCCAGGTGCTCCATCGTGTTGACGTTCACCTTGTACTTGGGCTCGGTGATGGAAGCGGTGACCGTCTGGGTGCCGATCTTCATCAGGAACGAACGGCCGGGCATCATCGGCTCGTCGTGCATCCACACCAGCGAGGCTTCGAACTGGTCGGCCACTTCGGCCGGCGAGTCCGAACCCGAGATGACGTCGCCGCGCGAGATGTCGATCTCGTCTTCCAGCGTGATGCAGACCGATTGGCCGGCCACGGCCAGCGGCAGGTCGCCGTTGGCAGTGACGATGCGCGCGACCTTGCTCTCACGGCCGGACGGCTGGGCGCGGATCTTGTCGCCCGGCTTGATCATGCCGGCGGTGATGACGCCGCAGAAGCCGCGGAAGTCGAGGTTCGGGCGGTTGACCCACTGCACCGGCAGGCGGAAGGGCTCTTGCTGCAGGCGCGTCTCGTCGACTTCGCAGGTCTCCAGGAAACCCATCAGCGTGGGGCCGTGGTACCACGGGGTCTTCTCGCTGGCGACCAGCATGTTGTCGCCCTTCAGGCCCGACAGCGGAATCGGCGTGACGTCGTTCAGGCCGATCTGCTTGGCGAAGTCGAGGTACTCCTCGCAGATTTGCTTGAAGACCTTCTCGGAGTAGTCGACCAGGTCCATCTTGTTGATGGCTAGCACGACCTTGCGCACGCCGATCAGGCTCACCAGGTAGCTGTGACGACGGGTCTGGGTCAGCACGCCCTTGCGCGCGTCGATCAGCACCACGGCCACGTCGGCCGTCGAGGCGCCGGTGATCATGTTGCGTGTGTACTGCTCGTGGCCCGGGGTGTCGGCGACGATGAACTTGCGCTTGTCGGTGGAGAAGAAGCGGTAGGCCACGTCGATGGTGATGCCTTGCTCGCGCTCGGCGGCCAGGCCGTCGACCAGCAGCGCGAAGTCGATGTCACCGCCCTGGGTGCCCCACTTCTTCGAGTCGTTCTCGATGGCAGCCAGTTGGTCTTCGAAGAGCATCTTCGATTCGTACAGCAGGCGCCCGATGACGGTCGACTTGCCGTCGTCGACGGAGCCGCAGGTGATGAAGCGAAGCAGGCTCTTCTTCTCGTGCTGCTTCAGGTACTTTTCAATGTCGACGGAGATCAGGTCCGATTGGTGGGCCATGACATTTCCTCAAAAGGTATTCAGGTATTCAAACCAAGTGGCGTGCGCGGGTCCGGCTCCGCCGGTCCGCTGCGCGAGCCCCCTCGGGGGGAAGCGACCGGCAGGGAGCGTGGGGGCCGTCAGAAATAGCCTTCTTGCTTCTTCTTCTCCATCGAGGCGGCAGCGTCGTGGTCGATCATGCGGCCCTGGCGCTCCGACGTCTTGGTCAGCAGCATTTCCTGGATGATCGACGGCAGCGTGTCGGCTTCCGACTCGACGGCGCCCGACAGCGGGTAGCAGCCCAGCGTGCGGAAGCGCACCTTCTTCATCATCGGCACTTCGCCTTCGCGCAGCGGCATGCGGTCGTCGTCGACCATGATCAGCGTGCCGTCGCGGTCGACGACCGGGCGCTCTGCCGCGAAATACAGCGGCACGATGGGCACGTTCTCAAGGTAGATGTATTGCCAGATGTCGAGTTCGGTCCAGTTCGAGATCGGGAACACGCGAATCGACTCGCCCTTTTGCTTGCGGCCGTTGTACAGGCGCCAGAGTTCGGGGCGCTGGTTCTTCGGATCCCAACGGTGCTGCGCCGAACGGAACGAGAAGATGCGCTCCTTGGCGCGGCTCTTCTCTTCGTCGCGGCGGGCGCCACCGAAGGCGGCGTCGAAGCCGTACTTGTCCAGCGCCTGCTTCAAACCTTGGGTCTTCCACATGTCGGTGTGGATCTGCGAGCCGTGCGTGAAGGGGTTGATGCCCATCTCCATCGCTTCGGGGTTGTGATGCACCAGCAGTTCCATGCCCAATTCCTTGGCCATGCGGTCGCGCATCTCGTACATCGCGCGGAACTTCCAGGTGGTGTCCACGTGCAGCAGCGGGAACGGCGGGGGCGACGGGAAGAACGCCTTCTTGGCCAGGTGCAGCATCACGGCCGAGTCCTTGCCGATCGAGTACAGCATCACCGGGTTTTCGGCCTCGGCGACGACCTCGCGCATGATGTGGATGCTTTCGGCCTCCAGCCGTTGCAGGTGGGTCAAGTTCATGGGAGTTGAGTCCGTTGGTTCAGGCGGGAAAGAAAGAGAAACCGATGCGGCGCGCGGCCGGGCCTTGAGCGGCGCCGCGATGATCGCAGCGTCGTTCGCCGCCCCGGCTTCGGTCGGCGGCGAATTCGTGATGGATGTGGGCGCCGATGCGGCTGGCGAGCGCGCACGGGCCGGCGGTGAAGGGGGCAGCGGCACGGCGGGCGAGGCCGGCTCGGCCGGCTGCCTCACCCGCGGTGCCAGCGGCCCCGGGAAGAATTGAAGGCGAGAGTGCGCGGCCAGCCACTGCTGGACCTTGGGCACGCGCCGGAAGTCCGGGCCGTGCAGGAACACGCGCCAGGTGCCCTGGGCGCTTCGAAGCAGACGCGCCAGAAAATCGAGATAGGTGTCGGCGGACGCCAACGAGCCGCCGACCGGCAACCACAGCAGGCTGCCACGTGGCCGGCTGGCCACCAGCACGCCGCCCGGCGCTGGCCGGTCGGGATGGCTGATGGCGCCGGCCCAGGCCAACTGCGAACCGGCCGCGCGTGCCTGTTCCACCTCGACGGGCCAAGTAGTGTGCAGCCACTCGGCCTCGGCCGGTGATTTGGCGGCCTTCGAGTCCCGCAGCGACATCAGCGCCAGTCCCCAGCGCTCGACCAGGCGCGAAACCGCCCGAGGCTCCAGCGTCACGCCGAAGTGCCGAGCCGCCAGCGTCTTCAGGGATGCGGCCGTCCAGAGTGCGGGCGGCAGGCCGTGCCGCTCCGGCATGTCGGTGATCGCGGCGAGCCGCAGGGATTGCTCTTGCTCGAGGCTCAATACCCGCCCGTCGCCTTTCGGCCGCCCCCGGGCGCCGACCGCGATCGCCGTCCATCCGCCGGACTCGAACGCCCGGTAGGCCTGGATGATCGTCGGCACGCTCAGCCCCGTCTCGGCATGAATCTCGCTCAGGCTCCGACCGTCGATGCGCAATTCGACCGCACGTCGACGACGCGCGTTCAGCGCAGCGATGTCGGGTGTGGGTGCGGTCACGAATCACGGTCAGAAAATGTTTTAGGGGATTGGATTGTGGCACGCGCCGGGCACAATGGCGAATCCCTCATTTGGATATGTGACTTATGAACATCTCTGCCGCTGCCTTGCTTGAGCAACTGACGCCGCTGATCCGGGACGCCGGCAAGGTGATCATGGACATTTATGCGACCGACTTCGACGTGACCAAGAAGGGCGACGATTCGCCCGTCACGCAAGCCGACCAGAAGGCTGAAAACGTCATCCTGGCCGGCCTGGCCAAGATCGCACCCGATATCCCCGTCGTGGCCGAAGAGGCCGTGTCCGCGGGGAAAATTCCGGATGTAAGCGACCGCTTCTTCCTCGTGGACCCGCTGGATGGCACCAAGGAGTTCATCAGCCGCAATGGCGAATTCACCGTCAACATCGCCTTGATCGAGAACGGCAAGCCGGTCCTGGGTTTGGTCTACGCGCCGGCCGTGGGTGGCCCGGCGGGCCGCCTGTTCAGCGGTGCGGTGGGCCTCGGCGCTTGGGTGGAAGACGGCCAGGGCAAGCGGGCGATCCGCTGCCGCGCCGTTCCGGCGGACGGGTTGACGGTGGTGGCCAGCCGGTCGCACGGCGATGAAACCGCTTTGGATGCGTTCCTGAATGGCCGCAAGGTCGCTTCGCGCACCAATGCCGGGTCGTCGCTGAAGCTCTGCCTGGTCGCTGCCGGCGAGGCTGATCTGTATCCGCGCCTGGGTCGCACCATGGAATGGGACATCGCAGCCGGCGATGCCGTGCTACGTGCCGCAGGTGGCAGGGTCACCGTGGTAGCCGACGGCGCCGATTTGCGCTACGGTAAGCCCGGTTTTGACAATCCGCATTTCGCTGCAAGCGGCTTGGCCTGACGCAACGGGGCGTCCAGGCGGGCCGGCGGGCCCGAAAAAGAACGGGGGGATGGCCATGAAAACATGGTCTGATGGCGCGGAGCCTGCTCCGCAAGGGTGGCGCCGCCGCATGGCGGCGCTGATGCTGGGATGCTTGCTCGGGGCCGCCGCCGTGGCCCAGACGCCGGGGCTGCCCAGTCACGGGCCCATGGTGGGCGCCGTGACCGTCGACAGCGCGGCGGTGTGGGCCCGTTGGAACGGCCCCGGAACGGCCCGCATCACCTACAAGGCTTCCGGCCCAGGGCCCGCGATCGACGGGCCCGACATCGAGATCACCGCCGATCACGACTTCACCGGCCGCTTCGAATTGCCCGGGCTGGCCGCTGGCACGACCTACAGCTACACGCTGCAGTTCACCGAAGCCGCGGGCCAGATCACCCGCAACGCCTCGTCGTATTTCAAGACGCTGCCGACGCTGCCCACCACCCTGAGCTTCTCGGTTCTCGGTGATTTCATGACCCGCCAGCGCGCCAGCAAGGCACTGCGGACGGCGGCGACGCCTCGCCCGAACTTCGTGCTCATCGTCGGTGACCTCGATCATTCGGACCCGGCGCGGCAGCCCAACACCCAGTCGTACTACCCCATCGAGCAGGCCGATACGGTGCTGCATAACCTGCGGGTGATGCGCCGCGCGATGCGCGACCCCTCCACCCCGCTCGGGGCGGATTTCGTCAAGGCGTTCGTCACCTCGAAAACGGCGCAGCAGCTGCAGATTCCGCTGTACTACGCCTGGGACGATCACGACTACTGCATGAACAACGCCGACATCGGCTGCCCGTTCGGCGACCTGGCGCGCGCGGTCTACAGAGACTATTTCCTCCCCGCCGCCGACAACGGCCTGCGCAGTGACCAGCTGTGCGGCGAAACCGGCGATTGGCAAAGCTTCAACTACGGCGAATTGGCCAGCTTCTTCATGCTCGATGTGCGCAGCAATCGCAATGCAGCAGCCGGGCAGATGCTGGGTCAATGCCAGAAGCAGTGGCTGCTGGACGGCCTGTCTCGCTCCACCGCGGTGTGGAAGTTCATCGTGTCGCCGGTCACCTTCAACCCGGGAACCAAGCCCTGGGATGCCTGGGGAGCGTTCCCATCGGAGCGTGCGGAGCTGCTCAATTTCATCCAGGATCATCAGATCAGCAACGTGATCGTCTTGAGTGCCGACATCCATTCGTCCGGCGCCGTCGACGATGGCCGCAACGCCGGGCTGCCCGAGGTGTCGGTGCCGCACGCCAACATGCCGTCCACGTGGGTCGACACCTACTGTCGGCTCGATCCGGCCGACAGCCGCCTGCTGGTCAGCGCGCCGGGCACCTGGATGCTGGGTGGCCTGATGGAGCCCAACCTCCAGCGTGAGCCCGTGGCCTGCCTCGGCATGGACTATTCCAAGAAGCGCGTGACGCCGGTGGCGCAGCCGCCCTTCCCGCTGCCGGGCGGCGAGGGCCCTGGTTACGTGCGGGTGGATTTGAACAACAGCCAAGTGACGATCCGGGTGATGACGGCCGATGGCGTACAGAAGCGCGGCTATGCTGCCGACGGTTCACCTGCCGATCTGAAACTTGAGCTCTTCCGGTAGTCCGCCCGCCCATTCACCTGCCCAGCCGTTCGATCGAGACCCCGGTCGCGATGGGCTTCCCGTCGCGGCGCGCGACCAACCCCTGGCGGGATGGCGCGCGGCGGTGGTGCATGGCCCGGGGCTGCTGGCTCGCCAGCAAACCTTGCCCGCGTTGCTGCCGGAGTTGCAACTGGTGGGCCCCCGCAAGGCGGATACCGTTCGGGCTGACGGTGTGCTCGCCTGGGGGCGCAAGCCGAGTGCCAAGCGGGCCGAGGCGTGGGCCCGAGAGCGTGGCTTGCCGATCATTCGGCTCGAAGACGGCTTCTTGCGGTCGGTGGGGCTGGGGGCCGACGAGCCGCCGCTGTCCGTGGTGGTCGATCCGCAGGGCATCTATTACGACGCGAGCGGCCCATCGCGGCTGGAACAACTGATCGCCCAACCGCTGGACGCGCAGCAGCAGGCCCGCGCACGAGCGCTGGCTGCCCAGTGGCAGGCGACGCGTGTCTCCAAGTACAACCATGCCCGCGAAGCGCACGGGCTGGTGGGGGACGGCGACGTCCTGGTGATCGACCAGACGTTCGGCGACGCATCCATCGCCTACGGCGCGTCCACCCCGGCCAGCTTCACCCGGATGCTGGAAGCGGCGCTCGATGAGCACCCCCAGGCCCGGGTGTGGCTGAAGGTCCACCCGGATGTCATCGCTGGCCGCAAGCGGGGCCACTTCGCGCAGTTGTCGCCCGGGGCGGCGGCGCGGGTGCAGTTGCTGGCCAGCGCGGCCCACCCCTGCGGCCTGCTGGAGCGGGCCGGCGCCGTGTACACCGTCACCTCGCAGATGGGTTTCGAGGCCTTGCTCTGGGGGCGTCCGCTGCGCTGCTTTGGCCTGCCCTTCTACGCCGGATGGGGCCTGTCGACGGATGAGCTGCCCGCCCCGGCGCGCCGCCACGCTGTCGGTTTCGACGCGCTGTGCCACGCGGCGCTGATCGACTACCCGCGCTATGTCGACCCTGAAACCGGCCGACGCTGCGAGCCCGAGCAACTGCTCGAGTGGATGGGCTTGCAGCGCCGCATGCGCGAGCGGTATCCGGCCCAGATGGTCGCGATGGGCTTTTCCCGCTGGAAGAAGCCCATCGCTCGCGCGTTCTTTGCCGGCAGCGACTTGCGCTTCCAGAGCCTCAAGCGCCCCGTGCCGCCGGGCGCGGGGCTGGTTCTGTGGGGGCGACGGCCGGTGCCGCCTGCGGCCCTCCAAGACGGCACCCCGCCAGTGGTTCGTCTGGAGGATGGCTTTTTGCGTTCGGTCGGCCTGGGGGCTGATTTGGTGCGGCCGCTGTCCTGGGTGATGGACGGTGAAGGGATGTACTACGACGCCACCGCCCCGTCTGCGCTCGAGCGGCTGTTGGCCGAGACCGAATTCGACGACCACCTGCGTCAGCGCGCCAGCCAGCTGCGCGACGGGATCCTGGCCGCCGGTCTGACCAAGTACAACGTGGGCGAGTCGCCCTGGCAGCGACCCCGGACGAGCAAACCGGTGGTGCTGGTGGCCGGGCAGGTCGAGGCCGATGCGTCGATCCGGCTGGGCGCACCGGGCTTGCGCTCCAACATGGCCCTGCTGAAAGCAGTGCGGGCCGAGCGACCTGATGCGCACCTGATCTACAAGCCCCATCCCGATGTGGTGGCCCAGCTTCGCGAAGCGGGGCGGGGCGAGGGGGCGGCCGCTTCAGTCTGCGACGAGATCGTCGTCGATGCGCCGATGGATCAGGTGTTGCGCCAGGTGGATGAGGTGCATGTGCTGACCTCGCTTGCTGGCTTCGAGGCCTTGCTGCGCGGCAAGAGTGTCGTGTGCTGGGGCTGTCCGTTCTATGCCGGCTGGGGCCTGACACAGGATCGCGTGCCGATCGAGCGTCGCGCCCGGCGGCTGAGCCTGGACGAGTTGGTGGCGGGCGTGCTGCTGCTCTACCCCACCTATGTGAGCCGGGTCACCGGCCACTTCACCACGGCCGAGCGTGCCCTGGCTGAACTGCAGGCCTGGCGCCAGGAGGGTGCGGCGGGCCGGCGGCCGGTCTCCGCGGGGCGGCGGGCCTGGCGCTGGACCTTGCGCCACGTGGTGGCCCTGCGCCGCTGGTGGAGCGGCGAAGCGGCCTGACGCGCACCTGGCGGGAGCTGCGGCGACCCCGAGGCGCGGCCCGGGTGATCAAACTGGCCGGAATGGCAAGTATTTGTTGCAGCAAGGCGCTGCAGAAACGTCCGTGAGCGGTTGGGTGGTGCGGGGCATGCAGAATTCCTCACTGCAGCCCGGGCAACGATGGTGACGGCCGGTTCGTCAAGAAAGATCAAAACAGCCCACGACCGCCACCCATTCGTGGGATCGTCACATTCCCGGTCTTTCCCTAGAGTGTCACAGTGGATCGTCACAGTGGCATGTGCGAAGGACACCGCGGGAACGCGGGTTGCTTCATCCGGTAGTTGTTGTGCGTTGCGCCGCTGGGTAATCCACCCGTTGGTGCAGCGGTGATGTTCAATCCGTTGACCTTTTGATGATCCCCACCTCACTCGATCGCTTGCTCTGCCAGCGCCGCACGCTGTTGCTGCAGGGCCCGATGGGGTCGTTCTTCGAGCGACTGGCCGGGACGCTTCGCGCGCACGGCCAGCAGGTGTGGAAGGTCAATTTCAATGCCGGCGACGACTGGTTCTACCGCGACGAGCGCGTGATTCAGTATCGCGAGCCCCTCGATCAGTGGCCGGCGCAGGTGCGCAAGCTGATCGCCGAACTGCGCCTGGACGCCATCGTGCTGTTCGGCCAGTCACGGCACATGCACCAGATCGCGATCGATGAGGCCCGCGAACTGGGCGTCACCGTGTTCGTGTTCGAAGAAGGCTATGTGCGGCCCGACTACGTGACGCTGGAAGTGGGCGGCGTGAACGCCGCGTCGCCGATCCCGCGCGACCCGGCGTTCTACCGCCAGCTGAACGCCGAGCCGGTGCCCTCGCCGGTGCCGACCGGGCAGAGTTTCAGCAAGGTCGCCGGTGCCGCGATCACCTATTCGCTGGCTCGCTCGCTCGGCCACTCGCGCTACCCGCATTACCGGCATCACCGCTCCATTGCGCCGCTTCGTCAAGGTGTGAAGTGGGCCCACGGGGCTTGGCGCAAGTGGTGGTACCGCTTCGCCGAGCGCGACATGCAGGCCTTTCTCGCGGCACCCGAACAGCACAAGCGCTTCTTCCTGGTGCCCCTGCAGGTCTACAACGACAGCCAGATCCGGCGCCACTCCCCCTACAAGGATGTCGCGGCGTTCATCCATGAGGTGCTGGTGTCGTTTGCGCAGCATGCGCCGGCCGACCAACTTCTGGTGTTCAAGCATCACCCGCTGGATCGCCCCTACAACGACTACACCGGCTTGATCGCCAGCGAGTCAGAGCGCTTGGGCATTGCGCAACGCGTGCACTACATCCACGATCAACACCTGCCCACGTTGCTGAAGCACGCGACCGGGGTGGTCACGGTGAACAGCACCACCGGCCTGCAGGCCCTGTACCACGGCACCCCAGTGATCCCTCTGGGCGAATGCATGTATGCGATCGAAGGCTTGGTGCACCCGGGGCCCCTGGACAGCTTCTGGGCTGATCCGGGCCCGGTGGATGTCGACCTGTTCCAGCGCTTTCGCACCTACCTCGTGCGAGAGTCGCAGCTCAACGCCAGCTTTTATGCCGAAGCACCCGGGTTGCCGTCGATCACCGACAGCAACCGGCGCCGTGCTGCATCGTCCGACAAGCCCAGCGCGCTGCCCCAGGCGCCCAGCTGGTCTTCGCCCACGCGACCCACGTTGAAGTAGGTCGATTCGGGGTGGGCGAGGTAGAACCCGCTCACGCTCGCCGCCGGCGTCATCGCCAGGCTTTCCGTCAGGCCCATCCCGATCTCGTCGCAGGCCAGCGCCCGGAACATGTCGGCCTTCACGCCGTGGTCTGGGCATGCGGGGTAGCCGGGGGCCGGGCGGATGCCGCTGTACTTTTCGGCGATCAGTTCCTCGTTGGACAACTGCTCTTGCGCGGCATAGCCCCACAGCTCGGTCCGCACCCGCTGGTGCAGGCGCTCGGCGAAGGCCTCGGCCAGCCGATCGGCCAGCGCCTTGAGCATGATGCTGCTGTAGTCGTCGTGCGCCGCCTCGAACTGGGCGGCCTTTTTGTCGACCCCAAGGCCGGCGGTGACGGCGAACAAGCCGATGTAGTCAGGCTGGGTGCCCTTCGGCGCGATGAAGTCGGCCAGCGAGCGGTTGGGGCGCGCCACGCCGTCGATGACGGGACGCTCGCTTTGCATGCGCAGAGGGGCCCAGCGCAACAGCACTTCCTGGCGTGATTCGTCGGTGTAGACCTCGATCACGTCGTCGTCGACCGTGTTGGCCGGGTACAGGCCCATCACGCCATGGGCCTGCAGCCACCGGCCATCGATGATCCTCTTCAGCATCGCCTGGCCGTCGGCCAGCACCTTGCGGGCCGCGTCGCCCACCACCTCATCTTGAAGAATGGCCGGATACGGGCCGGCGAGATCCCAGGTCTGGAAGAAGGGCCCCCAGTCGATGCAGGCGGCCAGCTCGGCGAGGTCGTACTGCTTGAACACGCGGCGGCCGATGAAGCGGGGTGCGGCGGGCGGCGTGCTCCAGTCGATCCTCGTCTTGTTGGCTCGCGCCTTCGCCAGGGGCACCAACGGCGTGGCCTTCTTGCCCGCGTGCAGTTGGCGCACCCGCTCGTAGTCGGCGAGCAGCTCGGCCACGTAAGTGGTCGAGCGCTCCTCGGACAACAACTCCGAGCACACGCCGACCGCGCGCGAGGCGTCCGGCACATAGACCACCGGCCCGTCGTAGTGCGGCGAGATCTTCACCGCCGTGTGGACGCGGCTGGTGGTGGCGCCGCCGATCAGCAGCGGCATCTTCTTGTCGCGGAACCACGCATCGCGCTGCATCTCGGCGGCCACGTGCTGCATCTCTTCGAGGCTGGGGGTGATCAGGCCCGACAGGCCGATCAGGTCGGCGCCTTCGGTGCGTGCTTTCTCGAGGATGTCCTGGCACGGGACCATCACCCCCATGTTGACGACCTCGAAGTTGTTGCACTGGAGCACGACGGTGACGATGTTCTTGCCGATGTCGTGCACGTCACCTTTCACCGTGGCGATGACGATCTTGCCCTTGGGCTTCACATCACCGCCGGCTTCGGCCATCGCCGCCTTCTCGGCCTCGATGTAGGGCAGCAGATGCGCCACCGCCTGCTTCATCACACGGGCGCTCTTGACCACCTGCGGCAGGAACATCTTGCCCGCGCCGAACAGGTCGCCCACCACGTTCATGCCGGCCATCAGCGGGCCTTCGATGACGTGCAGTGGGCGGCCGCCGCCGGCCTTGATCGCTTGCCACGCCTCTTCGGTGTCTTCGGTGATGAACTCGGTGATGCCGTGCACCAGCGCATGGCTCAGGCGCTCGTTGACGCCCGCCTGGCGCCAGGCCAGCCGCTGCGAATCATCCTTGGCCGCGCCCTTGGCGCTTTCGGCGATCTCGATCAGCCGTTCGCCGGCATCCTTGCGGCGATTGAGCACCACGTCTTCCACCCGCTCGCGCAAGGTCGGATCGAGGTCGTCGTAGACGCCGATCATGCCGGCGTTGACGATGCCCATGTCCATGCCCGCCTGGATCGCGTGGTACAGGAAGACCGTGTGAATCGCCTCGCGCACCGGTTCGTTGCCGCGGAAGCTGAACGACACGTTCGACACGCCGCCCGACACCTTCGCGCCCGGCAGGTTCTGTTTGATCCAGCGCGTGGCTTCGATGAAGTCGACGGCGTAGTTGTCGTGCTCCTCGATGCCCGTGGCGATGGCGAAGATGTTGGGATCGAAGATGATGTCTTCCGGCGCGAAGCCCACCTCGTCCACCAGGATGCGGTAGGCCCGATCGCAGATCTCCGTCTTGCGCTGGAAGGTGTCGGCCTGGCCTTGCTCGTCGAACGCCATCACGACGGCCGCGGCGCCGTAGCGGCGCACCAGCGTGGCCTGCCGCTTGAACTCGGCTTCGCCTTCCTTCAGCGAGATCGAGTTCACGATGCCCTTGCCTTGCAGGCACTTCAGGCCCGCCTCGATCACGCTCCATTTGGACGAGTCCACCATGATCGGTACCCGCGCGATCTCGGGCTCGCCGGCGATCAGGTTCAAGAATCGCACCATCGCCGCCTGGCTGTCCAACATGGCCTCGTCCATGTTGATGTCGATCACCTGCGCGCCGTTTTCCACCTGCTGGCGCGCCACCGCCAGGGCCTCTTCATACTGGCCCGCGAGGATCATCCGCGCAAAGGCTTTCGAGCCGGTCACGTTGGTGCGTTCGCCCACGTTCACGAACAGCGAACCGGCGCCGATCGAGACAGGCTCCAGCCCCGACAGCCGCATCGGGGGCGGGTTGACGGGCGAGGCGGCGGCGGCTTGCGTGGTTCGGTCGGTCATGGCGTCGGGGCGGAGTCGGGACAAACGGGCCGCGGGCCGCCACGACTCACCGCGACGGTCGCTGGACGACCCGGGTGAGCGCCGTTGAAGCACGGTGCAGGACGGATGGACCTGCGGCGTGCCCGTGCCGAGCCTGGCGGCCGCGCGGCGCACGCGATCGCTGTGCCGACGGGCCGTCGCAACGCTCCTCGGACGGTGCCTGAATTCTACGCAAGCGAGGGCTTACCACGGCTGACCGCTGTTACAGCTCGTGGACTTTGTCAGGTGCCGCGTTTGCTCCAATCGGCTCATGGAGAGATACCCGCAGCGCCGCCCGAGCGCCACCTCGGCAGAGCCCGCCCGCTTTCGCTTCTGGATGACCGTACTGGCCCTCGCCGCCGGCTTGCCGGGTTGTCAGACCTCGCCGCCCGCCACGCCGGTGGCCACAACGCCGGCGCCCGAAGCGCCTGCCCCCGCCGTGAAGCCGCCTTCACCGGGCGATTCGCCGTTGGCGGCCGAGGCCAAATGGTTGACCGAGCTGTTTGCCGGCACACCAGTGCAGGTGGTGGGTGAGCGCGATGGCAGCGTGCGCTTGAGCGTGCCTATGAAGTACGCCTTTGACACGGCCCAGCCCGGCGGCGGTGCCGGCAGCGCCCAGGCGGCGGTGGCACCGAAAGCGCCGTTGTTGGCGGTGCTGGACAAGGTGTCTCAAAGCCTGAAGCGGCAACCCACCGCCAAGCTGCAGGCGGCGGCGCCTGCCGGCCCTCGCTCGGCCGAACGCGTGGCCGCCATGCGAACCCAACTGGCCAACCGCGGCGTGCCCGGCTGGCGCGTGGCGGCCGCGGCGCCGCCCGCCGACGACCAGGTGTTGTTGCGACTGGTGGCGCCGCCCGTGGGCATGCGCCTGCAGGAAGACGGCACCCTGGCGCCGCCCGCGTCAGGACGGGGGAGCAATCCCACTGGCCGATAGCTGCGCAGTGGGCGCACGCTGACAGGCGGCTTTCCTCGCCCGGCCCTCAAGCCCCACGCGTTTCGGTCGAAAAAGCGCCATAGCCGCGTCCGCCTCTTGTGCGGGCGGTGGCGATTGCGCGACCATGAAACTCGTTCCCATCTCCCCTGACGGACTGGAGCCCGGCTTCCCGCTGCCCTTCTCGCTGCGCGACGTGAACGGTCGCGTGCTGGTGCAGCGCGGCACCCCCATCGCCGATCGGCAGCAACTGGGCTATCTGCTCGCGCGGGCCTTGTTCATCGACGATGCCGAGAAGGGCCTCGCACAACGGCAGCTGAATGCGCAGGTCGACCAGATGTTCCGCTCCGGTGACGCCACGCTGGGCGAGATCGCCGCGCTGCGGCCAGAGTACGACCAGCGCGCCACCGAGCCCGCCCCCTTGGTCGAGCCGCCGCTGGAGTGGCCCGACCTGGAAAGCCGAGCCCGCGTGCTGTTGGGTGACACCCGGGCGGCGCGCTGGATGCCGCGACTGGACGAGCTCGCCGACGACATGCTCAAACGCCTGGAGCGTCATGTCGACGCGACGCTGCTGCGCTTCATCCACATGGCCGGCCACCAGCCGGAGAACTACCCGACGCATCACGCCATCCTGGTGATGCTGCTGTGTGCGTTGGCGGGCCCACGGTTGCCGGGCTGGCAGTCTGAATGGCGCCGCCCGCTGACCCGTGCCGCCCTGTCGATGAATGTCGGCATGACCACCTTGCAGCAAGAGCTGGTGCGCCAGGCGCAGCCGCTGAGCCCGATGCAGCGTGCTCAGGTCGACGCCCATGCGTTGCGCGGCGTCGAGATGCTGAAGGCCGCGGACGTGGACGACCCGCTGTGGCTGGGCGCCATGCGCCACCACCATGACGCGCCCAATGGCCCGCTCGCCAAGCTGGAGCCGGCGATTCGCCTGGCTCGGCTGATCCAACGGGCCGACCGCTATGCCGCGCGTTTGTCGACACGGCGCAACCGTGCCGCGCTCTCGGCCAAGGCGGCGGCCCAGGCCGCTTTCTTCGACGAAGGCGGGCTGCCTGATGAAGCCGGTCAGGCCCTGCTCGCCGAAACCGGCCTGCACCCGCCGGGAGCCTGGGTGAAGCTGGCCTGCGGCGAGATCGCGTTGGTGATGAAGCGCCAGTCCCACCCGACCGCGCCTCTGACGGTCATCAGCCTGGTCAATCGCGAAGGACTGCCGCTGGCGGTGCCGGCGGTGCGCAACACCGCGATGCCGAAGTTCAAGGTGGAAGCCGGCGTGCCGTCGGGCGAGGTGCGCGTGCAGCCCAATCTCGAGGCGCTGCAGAAGATGGTGCCGGGCGGGCTGTCGCCGCTGATGTCGCGCGTCGCCTGACGCGCGACCGCATCACGCGGAAGGGCCGGGCGCGCCGCCCAGCCCCAGGGCTCACCACACCACGTCGTCCGCGGGAACGGCGGAGATCTTCACGCCGAAGCTGCTGATGTTCGGCAGCGTGGCGTTGTGGTGCGCTCGGATTTGTTCGCCGCTCATGTGCGGCTTGTCGTGCGTGGTGTGGGCGTCGGCCACCAAGATGACGGGATAGCCCAGGGCGGCCGCACGGCGGGTGGTGGTGTCAACGCAAAACTCGCACGCATAGCCGCAGATCACCACCTGCTCGACGCCCCAGGCCGAGAGCTTCTCGGCCAGGTCGGTGCGCAGGAACGAGTCGGGCGTCGTCTTGCGCACCAGGTGGTCGGTCTCGCGGGCCTGCAGCCCTTCGGCCAGTTGCCAGCCCGCTGAGCCATGGGCCAGCGCCCCCTGCCGGGTTTCATGCTGGATGTAGACCACCGGCACGCCCGCGTCACGGGCTCGATCGGCCAGGCGGTTGATGCGCTCGATCACCGCCTCGCCCTCGTGCGGCGCCGGCTCGAAGAGCCCGCGTTGCACATCGATCACCAACAGCGCTTGCTTCATGCGGCTTGTGCCACCAGGTGCGACAGCAGCGGGTCGTTGCGGTGGCGGGGCCGGTAGGTGCTCACGCGGCGGGCAATCGCTGCAATGTGGTCGGGCGTGGTGCCGCAGCAGCCGCCGACGATGTTGAGGAAGCCGCTCTTGGCGAACTCTTCCATCAGCCCGCCGGTCACTTCCGGCGTCTCATCGAAGCCGGTGTCGCTCATCGGGTTGGGCAAGCCCGCGTTCGGGTAGCAGCTGATGTAGGTGTCATCCGCCAGGCGGGACAGCTCCTCAATGTACGGTCGCATCAGCGCCGCACCGAGTGCGCAGTTCAGGCCGATGGCCAGCGGCCGCGCGTGGCGCACCGAGTGCCAGAAGGCGCCGACCGTCTGGCCGGAAAGGATGCGACCCGACGCATCGGTGACCGTGCCCGAGATGATCACCGGCACGCGTTCGCCGGTCTCTTCCATCAGCTCGTCGAGCGCGAAGATGGCGGCCTTGGCGTTCAGTGTGTCGAAGATCGTCTCGACGAGGAACAGATCCACGCCGCCTTCGAGCAGCCCTTGCGCCTGTTCCTTGTAGGCATCCCGCAGTTGGTCGAAGGTGACGTTGCGGGCGCCCGGGTCGTTCACGTCCGGGCTGATGCTGGCGGTGCGCGGCGTCGGGCCGAGTGCGCCGGCCACGAAGCGCGGCTTGTCGGGTGTGCTGTGGCGGTCGGCCTCGGCGCGCGCCAGGCGGGCGGCCGCCACGTTCATCTCGCGCGCCAGGTGCGCCAGGCCGTAGTCTTCCTGGGCGATGGAGGTGGCGCCGAAGGTGTTGGTCTCGATCAGGTCGGCGCCGGCGGCGAGGTACTGGCCGTGGATCTCGGCGATCACATCCGGCCGAGTCAGCACCAGCAGGTCGTTGTTGCCCTTGAGATCCTTCGGGTGGTCTTTCAGACCCTCATGGCGGAAGTCGGCCTCGCCCAGCTTGTAGCGCTGGATCATCGTGCCCATCGCGCCATCGATGATGGCGATGCGCTGGGCCAGGATGGCGGGCAATGCGGCGCCGCGGGTGTAGGCAGGGGTCGGCTTCATGGGCGCCATTGTAGGAAGCCCGATGGAAACCCGCGGCGCCGCGCGGGTCGTGACCGCTTACGCGTCGAGCGGCAGCCCCACGTAGTTCTCGGCCATCGACCGCATGGCCGCCTCGGACTGCACCAGGTAGTCCAGCTCCGCATGCTGCATGCGGCGGCCGAAATCACCGGTTTCGGGGAAGCGGTGCATCAGCGACGTGAACCACCACGAGAAACGTTCGGCCTTCCAGACGCGGGCGAGGGCGCGCTGCGAGTAGGTGTCGATGCCGGCATCCGAACCTCGGCAGTGCTCGGCCAGCGCGCGGCTGAGCAGGCCGACGTCCGACGCGGCCAGGTTCAGACCCTTCGCACCGGTGGGGGGCACGATGTGGGCCGCATCGCCGGCCAGGAACAGCCGGCCGAAGCGCATGGGCTCGGCGACGAAGCTGCGCAGCGGCGCGATGCTCTTCTCGATCGACGGCCCCTCGATCAGCCGGGCCGCATCGGCCTGCGGAAGCCGGCGTTTCAGCTCGGCAAAGAAGCGGGCATCGCTCCAGTCTTCGACGTGATCGTCGAGTGAGCACTGGACGTAGTAGCGCACCCGGGTCTTGCTGCGCATGCTGCACAGCGCGAAGCCGCGTGGGTGGTTGGCATAGATGAGCTCCTCGTGCACCGGCGGCACATCGGCCAGCACACCCAGCCAGCCGAAGGGGTAGACCTTCTCGAAGGTCTGGATCGCGGAGGCGGGCACGCTGGCGCGCGCCACGCCGTGGAAGCCGTCGCAGCCGACGATGAAATCGGCCTCGATCGCGTGGGCGCGGCCCTCCAGCGCGTAACGCAGCGTGGGCCGCACGCCGTCGAAACCCTCGATCCGCACGTTTTCGGCGGAGTACACGGTGGTCAGGCCAGCGTTGCGGCGGGCCTGCATCAGGTCGCGCGTGACCTCGGTCTGGCCGTAAACCATCACCCGTTTGCCGGTCAGGCCGTGCAGATCAATGCGGTGGTGCCGGTCGTCGAAGCTGAGCGAAAAGCCATCGTGGGGCAGGCCCTCGCGGTGCATGCGCTCGCCGACACCCGCCTCGTCCAGCAGATCGACGGCGACCTGCTCGAGCACGCCGGCCCGGATGCGGCCCAGCACGTACTCAGGCGTTTGTCGCTCGACGATGACGTGATCGATGCCGTGCCGGTGCAGCAACGCGCCCAGCAGCAGGCCGGCGGGGCCGGCGCCGATGATGGCCACCTGGGTGCGGGTTGTGGGATTCATGGGCGAGCGCTCCTGGACTGCAAGAGCCGCCAGCGTAGGCTGCAGGGGTGTTGCCGACAATGGAGAATTTCGGCCAAGGCTTGCACAATTCGAACATGTCTGAATCTGCGCTAGCCCCCACTGCCGGCCGCCGCGCCGGCGCCACGCTGCCGTCTTACCAGCTCTATGGGGAGGCTGGTCTGTCATCGGTCGGCGAGCGGCTGCATGTGGAGACGATCTCGTCACGCAGCCGGCTGCACGATTGGGAAATCCAACCCCACCGCCACGAAGCGCTCTTTCAAATTCTGTACATCGCTCGGGGCCGTGCGCGGGCCTGGCTCGATGGCGCCGCGACGAAGCTGGTCGGCCCCGCCGCCGTCACGGTGCCGGCCACCACGGCCCATGGCTTCGCCTTCGATCCGGGCATCGATGGGTGGGTCATCACCGCGCAGGAGCCGCATGTGCGCCAGCTTCTGGCCGGCGACGCCGCGCTGTGGCCGGTGTTCGAGCGCCCGGCGGCATTCGCCTGGGGGCCGGGCGACGGCGACGCGCCGCGGGCTCTGGGCTCGCCCCGTGACGCCGCGCTGGCGGTGGAGGCACTGGCGGCCGAATTCGCCGGGCATGAGCGCTGGCGCCAGGCCGCCATCGACGCGGCGATGACGCGCTTGCTGCTGGCCCTGGCGCGCGCGCAGCCCACGCTGTCTGCCGGCACACCAGCGGGCGCGCCGGCGCACCTGGCGCGTTACCGTGCACTGGTCGACGCGCGATTCAGGCTGCAGCCCAGCGTGGCCTCGCTGGCCGGCGAGCTGGGCATCAGCGCCACCCAGCTCAACCGCATATGCCAGGCTCAACTGGGCCGCAGTGCGCTCGATGTGCTGCATGGTCGCATCGCGCTCGAGGCGCAGCGCCAGCTCGCCTACACCCACCAGAGTGTCAAACGCATCGGCATGGACCTGGGCTTTGCCGACCCCGGCTACTTCACCCGCTTCTTCCAGCGCCTGTGCGGCATGTCGCCCAGCGCCTGGCGCGCACAGGCCCACCAGGGCTGAGGCTGAGAGTCTTTCGCCGATGCCCGTCTGGAACCCCCAAACGCCCCGGCTCTTCGTTGCAAATGCTCGCCATAGCCCGAGCTATGGCTGTGCTTTGCGCCTCGATCCGGGTCGCCTGGGTGCCCCTTTCGGGCACCGCCGAAAAACTCTCAGCCTCTGAGTGCGTGAGGGGCGTCATGCCTCCCCACCCCGCAGGCCGCGACGAGCCCGGGTGGTGGCCTCGCGATCGGCCACGCCGCCGGGCGCTTGAGCCCGTTTTCCGCGGCGCATGCCACTGCCGCGGCGGGCTCGCCACCCTCAACCGGCGGTGGGCCGCGCCGAAAACGGGTCGATGAGCGCGCCATTCGGGCGCGTGGGTCGCCTGTAGCAAGCGCCACCGTTTCGGCAGGCGCCGGAAAAGCCACCGATGAAGTTCTTGTCTCACCAGCGTCGATTGCTGCTGCTTTGCCTGGTCGGCCTGGGCCTGGCGGGTGCGCTGCTGGCCGTCTTGCTGCGCACCAGCGCCGGCCACCTGCTGGAGCGTGATGCCGAGCAGACGGCGATGGCCTGGGCCCGGCTGGTGGAGGCCTCGGTGCCTGAACTCGACACCATCTTCGACGGCGGCCCGGCGCGCGAGGCCGCCAGGCAGCAACTGCGCACGGTGCTGCAGGCGCAGGAGGTCTTCCGCTTCAAGCTCTACGACCGCCAGGGCCACGTGGTGCTGACCTCCGACGAGCTGACCGGCACCGCCGGGCCGGATGAGAAGGTGCACGACGCGGGCGAGGGCAACGACGAGGTGCGGCAGATGGTGGTGGATGGCTCGCCCGTCATCGAATTGCAGCGCAGCCCGCATGCCGGCTGGCCCGCGGTGTACAGCGAAGCCTATGTGCCCGTGCTGCGGCGCGGCAAGGTGCTCGGCGTCGTGGAGGTCTACGTCGACCAGGTCGAACGCGAGCGGCGCATCCGGCAGGCCTTCATGCGGGTGGCCGCCACGGTGTTTGCCTTGCTGGCCATCGCCGGTGCGATCGTCGGCCACCTGGTGTGGCGGCAGTGGCGGCGCGACCGCCTGGCCGATGAGCGGCTGCGGTACCTGGCGCGGCACGATCCGTTGTCCGGCTCGCTCAACCGGGCGAGTTTTGGCGAGACCCTGCGCCAGGCCGCCTGGCGCCAGACCTGCGGCGGGCCGGATTTCGCGGTGCTGTGCATCGACCTCGATCGCTTCAAGGACATCAACGACAGCCTGGGCCACGCGGCCGGCGATGAGGTGTTGCGCCAGGTGGCCGCCCGCCTGCGCGACCTGGTGCGCCATGGCGACATGGTGGCGCGCCTGGGGGGCGATGAATTTGCCCTGCTGCAGACGGGCGTCGATGGCCCCGATGCGGTGACCCGCCTGGCCGAGCGCATCGTCGAATCGCTGGGCCGGCCGTACGAGCTGGGCGGCCAGACGGTGATCTGCGGCTGCTCGGTGGGGGCCGCCATCTTCGGCACCGACGCCGACAACGACGAAGACCTGATGCACAAGGCCGACTTGGCGCTGTACCGCGCCAAGGCGTCCGGCCGGTCGACCTTCAGTTTCTACGACGCCTCGCTCGACGAGCGGCTCGAAACCCGGCGCCAGCTCACCCGCGACCTGCGTGAGGCGATCGGCAGCGGCACCCAGCTCAGCCTGAACTACCAGGCCCTGTGGGGCCCCGACGGCAAGACGCTGACCGGCTACGAAGCACTGCTGCGCTGGAACCATCCCGAGCGCGGGCCGGTGCCGCCGTCCGAGTTCATTCCGCTCGCCGAAGACACGGGGCTCATCGGGCCGCTGGGACGCTGGGTGCTGCGCACCGCCTGTGCGCAAGCGACCACCTGGCCCGACAACCTGGCCGTCGCGGTGAACCTGTCGGCCGCACAGTTCCGCCACGACGATCTGGCCGAGCTGGTGGCCAAGACGCTGGACGACACCGGCCTGCCCGCGTCACGGCTGGAGATCGAGATCACCGAGTCGCTGCTGATGAGCAACACCGAGCAGGTGCTCGGCACGCTGCGGGCGCTGTCGACCATGGGCGTGTCGATCGCGATGGACGACTTCGGCACCGGCTATTCGAGCCTGGCCTACCTGTGGCGGTTCCCGTTCGACAAGGTGAAGATCGACCGCGCGTTCACCCAGCACCTGGGCAGCGACGAGAAGGTCAACCTGATCGTCAAGTCGATCATTTCGCTGGCGCATTCGCTGGAGATCCGCGTCAACGCCGAGGGTGTCGAAACCGAGCCCCAACTGCAGGCGCTGCGGGCCCAGGGCTGCGATGAATTCCAGGGCTTCCTGCTGGCGCGGCCACAACCGGTGGAGCAACTCACCCACGCCTCGATCGCCGATGCCACCGATGCGATTGCGGAGCTGCTGGAGGGGCTGAACCTGCCGGGAGAGGCCGCGCCGGCACCGATGGCCGAAGCGCGCGTCGAGGCGGAGCAGCCCGCGGGGTCGCCGGCGTCCGCGCCGACTGCGGCGGGCACGCCGGCCGAGCCGGCCACGCCCGCGGCGGCGAGCGGCGCGCCCGTCTAAGGGCGCGCGGGCGAGAGCGTCGTCCGCCTCGCCGCCATGCGCGTCAGACGCGTTCGAGCACCAGGGCGATGCCTTGGCCCACGCCGATGCACATCGTGCACAGCGCGCGCTTGCCGCCCGTGGCATGCAACTGGTTGATCGCGGTCGTCACCAGTCGGGCGCCCGAGGCGCCGAGCGGGTGGCCCAGCGCAATCGCGCCGCCGTTCGGGTTGACGCGCGGGTCGTCATCGGCGATCGACAGTTGGCGCAGCACCGCCAGGCCTTGGGCGGCAAAGGCTTCGTTGAGCTCGATCACGTCGATCTGCGACAGCGACAGGCCGGCGAGCGCCAGCACCTTGCGCGCCGCCGGGGCCGGGCCGATGCCCATGATGCGCGGCGGCACGCCGGCGGTGGCCATCGCCACCACCCGCGCACGGGGCACCAGGCCGTGACGCGATGCGGCCCCTTCGCTGGCCATCAGCAGCGCGCAGGCACCGTCGTTCACGCCCGAGGCGTTGCCGGCGGTCACCGTGCCGTCCGGCCGAACGACCCCCTTGAGCTTGGCCAGCGCTTCGAGCGAAGTCTCGCGCGGGTGCTCGTCCAGGTTGACGACGATCGGGTCGCCCTTCTTCGGCGTGATCGTCACCGGGGCGATCTCGGCGTCGAAGAAGCCACGCTGCTGCGCCGCCACCGCCTTCAGCTGCGAGGCCAGCGCCATCCTGTCCTGGTCTTCACGCGAGATGCCGAAGTCCGCGGCCACGTTCTCGGCGGTCTCGGGCATTGAGTCGATGCCGTACTGCGCCTTCATCTTCGGGTTGACGAAGCGCCAGCCGATGGTGGTGTCGTAGACGGCGTTGTCGCGGGCGAAAGCCGTGGTGGCCTTGGGCATCACGAAAGGCGCGCGGCTCATGCTCTCGACACCGCCGGCAATCATCAACTCGGCCTCACCGGCACGGATCGCGCGAGCGGCCGAGCCCACCGCATCCATGCCCGATCCGCACAGACGGTTGATGGTGCTGCCCGGCACATCGACCGGCAGGCCGGCCAGCAGCGCCGACATGCGCGCGACGTTGCGGTTGTCTTCACCGGCCTGGTTGGCGCAGCCGTACAGCACGTCGTCGATCGCCGTCCAGTCGAGGTTCGGGTGCCGGGCCATCAGCGCGCGGATCGGCACCGCACCGAGATCGTCGGCGCGCACCGAGGACAGGGCGCCGCCATAGCGGCCGAAAGGGGTGCGAAGCGCGTCGCAGATGTAGGCGTGGGTCATGGTGGAGGTGGTCGCCAAAGGCGGCCAACGTGAAGTGTTGAACAAAAGTGGCTGTTTCAGCGTGGGGCGATGCTATCGCGTGCCGCGAACGGGCCGGCATCTGCAAGCAGGTGTGAGCGGCACGCCGACCCCACGCTCAAGTTGGTCGGAACGCGTGCCGATGTTGACGGTGTGAGGCCCGGTGCGGGCTGGCGCGACCCGCGCCGCTTCGCGCCGATGTCACCAACAGCGGCGTACCGGATTCCACCAACCACAGACCCCGGACGTTGCCAGGATCTCAGGGACGATTTGCGACATGACCAGCACTGTTGAACCGCAGGACCTGCGCATCGGCATGTTCATTCATCTGGACGGCGGGTGGATGTCGCACCCGTTTCCACTGTCGAGCTTCAAGATCAGCAGCGAAGAGCAGATCCAGACGATCCGCTCGCTCGGATTGAAGAAGCTGCGCTGGAGCCCCGAGCGCAGTGATCTGCCCACCGAGCCGGCCACCACGGCGAAGGCTGGTGACGAGGCGCCGGTGCCGGAGGCGCCGCCGCAGGAGCCGATCGTCGTCATCTCGTCCGCGCCGGAAGACCCCGCGGCCCGGGCCCGGCGGCTCGCCGCGGCGCGTGCCGAGGCGGAGGCGGCCTCTTTGCGGGTGTGCGAGCGTCAATACCAGGAAGCCTGCCGCGACCTGCGCCGCGTGAACGACGCGATCGGCGGCGAGCCCGAGCGCGCCCGTGCCGGCGCCCAGGCGCTGGCGCGTGCCCTGCTCGACAAGATGCTGATCGATGCCGAGCTGTGTGTGCGTGTGCTGGGCGAGCCCGTCGGCGATCGCCACTCGGCGCATGCAATCAACGTCACCGTCGTTTCCCTGCTGCTGGCGCGTGCGCTCAAGCTCAGCGAATCCGACATGGCGGATCTCGGCACCGGTGCGCTGCTGCACGACATGGGCAAGATCGAGCTGCCCGATCGGGTGCGCCTGCCGCATGACGATTTCACCTCCGCCGAAGCGTCGCTGTACCGTGACCATGTCGGCTTCGGCATCACCCAGGGCCGCCGCATGGGCCTGGCCCCGGGCGCCCTGCTGGTGGTGGCGCAACACCACGAGCTGGCCGATGGTTCGGGCTTTCCCAAGGGCGTGACGGCCGAGCGCATGTCGGTGGGCTCGCGCATCGTCTCGCTCGTCAACTACTACGACAACCTGTGCAACGCGGCAACGCCGTCGAAGTCGCTCACGCCGCACGAGGCGCTGTCGCGCATGTTTGCCCAGTCGCGCAACAAGTTTGACGCGACCATCTTGAGCGGCTTCATCCACATGATGGGCATCTACCCGCCGGGGTCTTTGGTGCAGCTGTCGGACGACCGCTACGCCATGGTCACCTCGGTCAATTCGGCCCGCCCGCTCAAGCCCCACGTGCGCGTGTGCGACCCGACCCGAGACGGGCGTGCGTTGCACCTGAACCTGGAAGAGTGCCCCGACCTCGGCATCCGCCGCAGCCTGCGCGCCAGCCAGCTGCCGGCACGGGCCGCAGAGGTGCTGGCCCCCCGGCAACGTGTGGCGTACTTTTTCGATGTCTCGGCCACGCCGACCGTCGAAGAGCAGTTGTGATGAGCGGATCCGACGCCGGCATCGCCTGGCTCACCGGCCAGACGAGTGCGCGTGCCGAACTCCTCGACATGCTGGACGATCCGGCCTGGCTTGTCGATGCGAACGACAGGCAGGTGCTGCACGCGAACCAGGCGGCGGCCGACTGGTTCGGCGTCGATCGGGGCCAGATGGCGGGCCGCCGCGCCGACAGCCTGCTGACGACACTGGAAGACGCGGCCTTCTGGGCCGATGTGCAAAACGGTGTCGTGGTGGCGCTCAACAGCGAGACCGAGCTGACGCGGCCCGACGGGCGCATCGTCTGGGCGCATCGCCGCATCATGCCGATCGGCACGCCGTTGCCAGGGCGCCAGATGCCCGGGGGGTTTCTGGTGACGCTCCGGGATCGCAGCCAGGAGTACCGTGCCGAGCGCCAGCGCGACTCTCTGCTGGCGGAATTGCGTGCCACCTTGGAGTCGACCGCCGACGGCATCCTGGTGACCGATCTTCAGGGCCGCATCCAGGCCTTCAACCGGCGCTTCGCGGCGCTCTGGTCACTGCCGGAATCGGCGCTGGCAGAGCGTGACGACGAGGCCATCCACCGCTGGATGAGCGCGCAGACCGTGGCGCCCGCCAGCTACCAGGCGCGACTCGCCGAGATCGAGGCGCATGCGCTGTTGTCGGCGGTGGACACGGTGCACCTGCTCGATGGCGCCCGGCTGGAGCGCCACATCCAGCCGCAGTGGAGCCGGGGCCGCCCGATCGGGCGCGTGTATTCGTTTCGGGAGCTGAACCCACAGCGGCGCGGCGCGCCGCGTCTGCAGCGCGGCGGCGTGCGCGATGAATCCAGCCACTGGCCGGAGCGCAATGGCTTCGTGGCGCAGATCGATGACGCCGTGGGCTTGGCGCGGCGCGATGGCACGCCCATGGCGCTGCTGTGCATCGAGTTCGATCGCGACAGCCTGTTTGCACTCGAGGGCGAGGGGCAGGTGCGCGCCATGGGCGATGTGGTTGAAGGCTTGAGGGCCCTGGTGCCGGTGCAGCATCAGCTGGCTCGGCTGGGCGGGGCGCGCTTCGGTGTGCTGCTGCGGCAATGCGGCGAAGCGTCGGCCGAGGCGCTCGCGCGGCGCATCGTTGATCAGGGTCGCACGGCCCATGGTCTGCTGGCGACCACGGGTTTGATGGTCTCGGTGGGGATCGCGGCTTACCCCCAGGCGGGCTTGTCCGCGGAAGATCTGCTCGACCACGCCGAGAAGGCGATGGAGCGGGCGCGTCATGCGGGATCGTCGGCCTGGCGCGTGCACGCCTTCGACGCGACCGATGACGGGCAGCGTCTCGCGCGCCTGCACCGCACCTTGCGCGAAGGTGGGGCGGGCCAGTCGCTGCGATTGCGTTATCTGCCGCGCATCGATGCGGTGTCGGGCCGCGTCCAGTGCATCGAGGCGTTGCTGCGATGGCACGATGGCGAGCATGGCTTGCTGCCGCCCGCGCAGTTCCTGCCGCTGGCCGCCCGTGCCGGCCTGGCCGGGGCGCTGGACGACTGGGCGTTGGAGCATGCGCTGCATCAGGCGGCGCGGTGGCGAGCCGCCGGCTTCGTCTGGCGTGTGTCGCTGAACCTGAGTTCGTGGCAGTGCCTGCAGCCCGGGCTGGCCCGCCGTGTCGAGGCCGCACTGCAAGTGGCCGATTGGCCGGCCGAGTTGCTGGAGCTGGATCTGCATGAAGCCGCGCTGCAGGCCGACCCCGAGTTGACCCGCGCCCAACTGCGTGCATTGCGTGAATTGGGTGTGCACTTGGTGCTCGACGACTACGGCAGCGGCGATGCATGCCTGAACCTGCTGCGGCGCTTCCCGCTCGATGCGGTGAAGCTCGACCGCGATCTGGTGCATGGCCTGGCCCGCGGCGCCACGCCGGAGGCCGGGCTGGCGGTCGCGCTCGCTGGCGCGGCGCGGGCCTGCAGCCTGGCGGTGTACGCCGAAGGCGTCGAGACCGAAACGCATCGCCAATCGCTGTTGGCCTTGGGCATCTCGGGCTGGCAGGGTTTCCTGTTCAGTCGCCCGCTGGACGCGGCCAGTGTGCCGGCGCGGCTGGCGCATGAGAAGAAGTCATCCGGCGGGCTGGCGCGCGTCAAGCCTTGATCCACAGGCCCGGCACGGCTTCGCCAGCGTGCGATGATCGGCGGGCCATGATCTACAAGTTCAAAAGCAAGGCCGCGGGCGACGTCATCATGATGGGCCCGACCGGCGACAAGGTTCTGGGCCTGATCGGCAAGGACGTCACGCCCAAGGGCATCATCGAACCCGCGCAGATGCCGGCGGCCATCCAGGCCCTGGCCGACGCGGTGAAGGCGGACGACGAGGCCCGTGCGGCTTCGGAGAAGCCCGACGAGGGTCAGGCCGCATCAGCCGGTCGCGACGCGATCTCGCTGCGCCAGCGCGCCTGGCCGCTGGTCGAGATGCTCAAGCGGGCGCACGCCGCCGATCAGCCGGTGACCTGGGGTGTCTGAGCCCCGTCGCCTAGGTCGTGTGAAAACGCCCTAGCCCTCCGGCCCCCTGTCCGCGCCTGATCGCCGAACCCTGTGCAAGACATCACCCGAATCATTGCCGTCCGCCATGGCGAGACGGCCTGGAACGTCGACACCCGGCTGCAAGGCCAGATCGACATTGCTCTCAATGCCAATGGCCAGGAGCAGGCCCGCCGCCTGAGCGAGGCGATGGCCGACGAGGGGCTCGATGCCATCGTCAGCAGCGATCTGCTGCGTGCCCGTGACACCGCGAAGGCGGTGGCCGACCGCACCGGCCTGCCGCTGGCCACCGACACCGGCCTGCGCGAGCGGCACTTCGGCGTCTTCCAAGGCCACACCTATGCCGAAGTCGAGCAGCGGTGGCCGGAGGAAAGCGCGCGCTGGCGGCGCCGCGAACCGGATTTCGGCGCTGAGGGCGGCGAAACGCTGCAAGGTTTCTACGACCGTTGCGTGGCCACCGCCGAGCGGCTGGCGCGCGCCCACCCTGGCCGCACGCTGCTGCTGGTGACCCACGGCGGCGTGCTGGATTGCCTGTACCGCGCCGCCTCGCGCATCCCGCTGAACGCGCCGCGCACCTGGGATCTGGCGAACACGGGCGTCAACCGCCTGCTCTACACCGGCGAAGGCTTCACGCTGGTGGGTTGGGCGGACGTCCAACACCTGGAAGACCGCGCGCTCGACGAGCTTTGAGCGCGCCGCAGGGCGAGGTGGCTCGCGATCGTCCCGAGCGGGCTTTCCCCAGGGCGGCCGCCGCGGGCCGGCCGCTTGGCCGCATCATCGTCGCATGCAGCCCGCCCAGGTCATCGTTCTGGCAACGCCGGTCTTTCTCGGCCTGATCGCGATCGAGTGGTTCGTCGGCTGGCGACGAGGGCGCAACACCTACCGGCTGGCCGATGCGATCAGCAGCATCGGTCTGGGCATGCTCAGCCAGGTGGTGGGGCTGTTCACCAAGCTGGCCGCGATTGGCCTCTATGCCTGGGTGTATGAGCATGCGGCGTTGACGCGCCTGCCCACCGATGCGTGGTGGGTGTGGGGGCTGGGGTTGCTGGCCTACGACTTCTGCTACTACTGGCTGCACCGTTTCGGCCACACGATGGCGCTGTTCTGGGCGGCCCATTCCATTCACCATCAGAGCGAGGACTACAACCTGTCGACCGCGCTGCGGCAGACCTCCAGCGGCTGGATCGCGGGCTGGGTGTTCTACCTGCCGATGGCGGTGATCGGTTTCCCGCCGTTGGTGTTCGGCGTGGTGGCCCTCGTCGACCTGCTGTACCAGTATTGGGTGCACACCCAGCAGATTGGCAAGCTCGGCTGGTTCGACCGCTGGTTCTGTTCGCCCAGCAACCACCGGGTGCACCATGCCGTCAACGAGAAGTACCTCGACAAGAATTACGGCGGCATCCTGATCATCTGGGACAGGCTGTTCGGCAGCTTCATCGAGGAAGACGACGCCGAGCCGTGCGTCTACGGCACCATCAAGCCATTGCGCAGTTGGAACCCGATCGTCGCGAACTGGAGCTTCTACGGCGAGATCCTGCGCGATGTGTGGCACACCCGTTCATGGGCCGACAAGCTCAAGCGATGGGCGGCGCCGCCCGGCTGGCGGCCGGCCGATGTGGCGGTGATGTTCCCCGGTGAGCCGTTCGATCTGCACCGCCAGCCCTATGACCCGCCGCTGTCCAAGGCGCGCCAGGTGGCCGCCGTGACCCTGTTTCTCGCAGCGATGGTCGGCACGCTGGTGCTGCTGTGGTGGGCCCACACGTTGCCGTTCGCCGGGCTGCTGGGCGCATCGGTGGCGGTGCTCGCGTTGCTGTGGATGGCCGGGAAGGCGTGCTCGCCGCCACCGCTGGCGACATAGGCCGCGGCGCGCGGTTGCAGATTTTTTCGACGGCTGGCGTATCAGGGCGCGCGGCGGCCGCTCTGTGGGTCACCGGGGCAGCGAAGGCCTCGGCCCACTGCAACCACACCGGAGAAAACCATGAGCAAGACCCTGAACCGTTCGTTGGCCCTGATCGCCGCCTTTTCCGCCCTGAGCGTCGTGTCGGTCGACGCCGCTGCGGCCACCATCCGCGTCAAGTGTGAAACCCGCGCCGGCCGTTCGAGCGGTTCGGTGGATGGCCAGAACCTGGCTTCGGGCAACTACTCTGCCGTCTTCAGCTCGGGCAGCAACACCGCCCAGAGCCCGGTGGAGCACACCGTTGGCGACGAAGTCGAATTCGACTTCGACAGCAACAAGCGCGACATCAAGCAAGGTGCCACCCCGATCGCCAAGGACTTCATCGTCGGCGGCACGGCCACCGGCTCGCTGCTGGACGCCGGCGGCAAGGTCGTCGCCACCAAGACCGTCACCTGCCGCGCTCGCTGATCGAACAGCACGCGACTCGCTCGATGAACAAGGCGGCCTGCGGGCCGCCTTGTTCTTTTTGGGCGCTTGGGGCCATGCAGGTCGAGGTTGTCTGTGCGATCGGCAACGATCGGACTGCTGCGGCGGGTGGGGTAGGACCCGGGTGTGATTGCGAGATGGGGTGGAGGGCGGCGCGGGCGGAGGGTCCGAGGGGAGCACTTTCGCTCATGTCCCCCGGCGACGGCCGCCGGCCGCCGCCTCCTCCTTGACTTCGCTGCAGTGCTCACCTCGCACCCTCGGACGGTCACGCTGGTTCCCAAAAAGGAACGGGCCGCTTTCGCGGCCCGTGCTGTGTGCGGGAGAGGTCGGTGCGTCGATGTCAGAGGCAGGACAGATCCGGCGCGGGTTTGTTCTTCAGGGCGGCCCAGGCGTCGATCTGCACGGCCTTCACGTTGCCGCACAAGGCGGCGCCGGTCCGCTCCAGCCGGCGGGTGACATCCACCGGGTTCAGTTTCGGTGAGCGCGAGCGCACCAGCGCGGCGACACCCGCCGCCAGCGGTGCGGCCATCGAGGTGCCACTCCAGGTGCCGTACTGACCACCGGGCACCGAGCTGGTGATGTGGTCGCCAGGGGCGGCTACGTCGATCCACGAGCCGGTATTGCTGAACGCGGCATAGCGGTGGTTGGCGGCGGTGGCGCCTATGGGCAGCAGGCCATAGACGTTCTCTGCCGCGGGGTACTGGCGTGCGTCGCGGCTGCCATCGTTGCCGGCGGCGGCGATGATCACGGCCCCGCGTTGGGACGTCGCGCAGCGCGCCTTGTCCTTGTCGTAGCCGGGGTCGGTGAAATCGGTGGCCGGGTCGTTGGTGGGCTTCGGGATCGCGCAGGCCGCCAGCGTCATCGCGGCATCGAGGATGCTGGTGCGGTCGAGCGTGCCGAGGCTCATGTTGACGACGTGAGCGCCATCATCGGTGGCGGGGTTGCCATCCGGATCGAGCGCGTAAGCCAGGGCATCGGCCAGCTTCCAGACATCGCCCCGCCCATCGGGGTCGAGCACGCGGATCGGCATGATCTTCGCCGCGGGCGCGGCCAGCGCCACCAAACCCGCGACGTGCGTGCCATGGCCGAAGCCACCGTTGTCGGTGCTGCCTTCTTCGCGCGGGTCGTTGTCGCCATCGACAAAGTCGCGGCCCGGCAACAGCTTGCCGGCCAGGGCCGGGTGGGAGGGGTCAACGCCGGTGTCGAGCACCGCCACGCGAATGCCGGCGCCTTCGCTCAGCAGATGCGCGTCGGCCAGGCGAATCGCGTCGGGTGCCCACTGTTCGCGGTACTCGACTTCGCTGCCGATGGCCCACACCGCATTCTTGCGGGCTTCGGGCGCTTGCGGTTTCACATTGGCTTCGGCGGCAATCACTTCCGGCTCCAGCAGCAGGGCTTTCACCTTGGCCGTGACGCTGCCGCCGTCCTGCACCGACAGACGGTAGATCGGCCGCGCGCCAGACTGGGCCACCACGGCCAAGTGGTACTTGGTCAGCAGCGGGGCCAAGCCCGCGGTGGTGTGCAGGCGCACCAGCACTTCACCGTCGAGGTAAGGGTCTTTCGGCCCCTTGGCGTGTGCGGACGGGGCCAGTGCCGCCAGGCAGGCCAGCCCCAGCAGGGAGCGGGACAGGTGGCGGGACAGGCGGTGCAGGGGGGAAAGGGTGGGGCGAAGGGACAAGGGGGAGGAGAAAGAGGTCATGCGGCACCTTGGTGGCGGGCGGTTACCCGCAACAGAGCGTGCCCCCACCAGATTGATACACCGAGGTTAGCGCAGCTGCCCAATTTTGGGGCACCCCGGCCGACGCGGAACCTGAAGCTTTTGTGAACTGCTCGGGGGGCCTGGCGGTGATAAGTCACTACCGGGCGTCGCGCTCAGAAACCGCCGTACAGGGCGAAAGCCGCCCAGTGGAAGGGATGCGGATGCTGTTGACGCAGGGCCTGCTGGGCGGTCCGCAGGGCCTCGCCCGCCGTCTGGCCGGCGGCCAGGGCCCGGTAAAACAGGGCCATGAAACTGCAGGTGACCTGGTCATCCACCGGCCACAGGCTGGCCACGACCCGGCCGGCGCCCGCCAGCAGGAACGCCCGTACCAGCCCCACCCACTCGTCGCCGCGCCGGGTGCCGGACACGCTGTCTCGTCCTGCCGTTTCACAGGCGCTGAGCACCACCACCGTGGCCCGCAGAGACAGCGTTTCAACCTGTTCGGCGGTCAGGGCGCCGTCGTGCAGGTGCAGCGCCGAGAAGCCGGGGCTGTCGGCACGGAATTGGGCGTGGCAGGCCAGATGCAGCAGATCGGCCCGGCTCGCCTCGTCGGTCAGTACGCTGACGCGCGCTTCGGCGTCCAGCCGCAGTGCAGCCCCGTCGAAAATCGCCGCCACGGTACGTGCTTCGACCGCTGCATGGGGCAGGCGGCTCGATTCGCCCAGCACCAGCATCCGGGGCTTCGGCGGGAGCCGGTCGCCCATGCGGCGGGCTTGCATGCTGGCCGCGCTGGGCGCCCAGGCGAACTCGACCGGAGGCGGTGTGCCGGGCGGGTTGGCGGCCGCCACCAGGGCGCTGAAGGGCACGCTGCTGAGCGGTGCCGGGGCGACCAGCAGCACGCGGCGCGCGCCGGGCAATGCGTCGTTCAGACGGGCCCACACGAGGGCATGCAATTGGCCCAGTCGGGCCTCGCAACGTCGCGTCAGGGTGGCCAGGTGCGCCCCGATGGCCTGGGCACCGTGGGCCAGCGCATCGAGCTGAAACTGCACCGCCTGCACGGCCTGGGTCACATCACCCCAGCGGGCGAGCCGGCGGTGCACCGTGACCTCGCCATGCTGCAGCACGCAGGCCAGCAGCTCGTCTTCGAGCACCACGTATTCGACCAACGCTTCGTCTTCGCCCACTTGTGCGGGGGGGGAGGGGGCCGGTGTGCTCAGGGTGCCGGCGACGTCGGACGTCAATCTCTGGCGTCGCACATGCTCCAGCAGGCGCTGCTCGCTGTCGTGCAGTTCGTCGAGCAGCGTGGCCGAGGGGGTGTCGTCGTCGTCTTCCAGGCCGTGGGCGCGGCGGGCGAGCCAGCTCACTCGGGCGCGCAGGGCGGCCGCGGTGTCGTCGTCATCTCGCGTCCGCTCGCGGCCACCGGCCAGGCGCTCGCTGAGCGTGCGGGCGCGGAAGCGGTCAGCGGCCCGCAGCACCTCGGTGGCCTGCGCCGGCGTCGGATGCGCCTCGTGGTCTTGCAAGGCGTAGCGAAGCAGCTCGCGGTAGGGCTGCAGGTGGTCGGCCAGGAAGGCGCTGCGCACGTCATCGCCCGGCAATGCCTGACGCAGTTCTTCAAACAGCGCGACCGCGGCGAGAAAGCCCTCGCGCGCCTGCAGGTGCTCGCCGAGCGCCTGGCGAGCAGCGGCCAGACCGGCGAGCGCCCGCACCTCGGCCGCCAGCCGCCGGCCCTCGCGAGCCTGGGTGAGGGCGGCGCTGAACGCGTCACGCGCGGCTTCGGGTTGCTGCGTCAGCGCCAGCGACTGGGCATGAACCAGGGCCGCGCGCATCGCGCCATCCCCCGACACCGACGTCTGGTAGGCCTGTTTGGCGGCTCCTGCCCATTCCAAGGCCCTTAAGGCCCTCAAGGCACCGCCGGTGTCGGTGGTGGCCAGCGCCAGCTCGGCGCGGGCCAGCATCACCGCGGCGCGGCCGGTCTGGTTGTCCTGGGCCGTGAACAAGGCCAGCGCCGCATCGAAGCGGGCGGCGGCCTCTTCACTGCGGCCCAGCAGCGCCCAGGCGCGGCCTTGCTGCGCCAGCGTCCATGCCAAGTCGTTGGGCATGTCCAGCGCCTCGAACTTCTGAAGCGCCAGGCCGAACAGCGCATCCGCCTCGGGCAGCAGGTGCAATTCGAGGTAGGCGTCAGCGAGCTGCTTTTCGGCGATGGCCAGGTGTTGCGGCATGTCCAGCCGCTCATAGCCGGCGCGTGAGCGCTCGAAGCCGGCGAGCGCTTCGCCAAAGCGCCCGCGAGACAGATCGAGGATCGCCATGGACTCGTCCACCATGGCCTGCAGCACGGGCAGCGCATGGGCCGCCGCACGCACACGGGCCCGCGCATAGATGCGCTCGGCTTCATCCAGATCGCCCAGGGCCGTCAGGGCATCGGCCAGGCCGATGTCGGCCATCACCGAATGCTCCCGATCGCCCACCCGGGCAAACAGCCTCACTGCGTCGCGGTAGTGCACGGCAGCGCGCCCGTATTCGTCGTGCCGCAGGTGCAGGCTGCCGAGATTGAGGCTGACCTTGCTGGCCGCTCTGACATCACCCTGGGCCACGAAGGCGGCCTGGGTACTCTCGGCGCAGGCCACGGCCTCGGCATTGCGGCCCAGCATGGCCAAGGCCATGATCTTAGGCACCTGGGTCTGGGCCGCCGGGCCCGGCTGGCCGAGCGCGCCCAAGGCCTCGGCTGCGGCATCGAATGCGGCCACGGCCTCGGCCATCTGGCCGCGGGTGATGGCGGCAATGCCGCCGGTCCAGGCGGCCAGGGCGCCGATTTCGCGGCGGTCGTCGGCCGCTGTGTCGGCCGGCAGGGCGGCGGCGCCGACGGCCAGGAGCTGCGCCGCCTGGGCGGCTCGCCGAGGCTCGGTGTTCCAGGCGGCGTAGCAGGCGTCTTTCAGCGCCCAGGCGGTGGCCACGTCCAGCATCGGTGGCGTGGCCAGGCCCTCGTCGAGCCATTGTTCGACCAGGGCCGGGTGGGGGGCGGCGCCGTCAGCCAGCGTGGCCTCTCCCGTCACGCGGGGCGTCGCCCGGGCGGGCCGGGCCGCTGTCCCCGACGTCGAAGGCCGGCAGCACCAACTCGTGCTGGCTCAGACGCAGGGTGAGCTGGTAGCGGCCCGCCTCCAGCTCGGCCATGCGGAACTCGCCGAACTCGTCGAGGGCCACCTCCTGGGCGATCTCGTGGGCCTGCTCGCCGGCCGGCTCGCCACCAGCCGCCGGCAAAGCAGCGATCGACGCCGTGCCCCGATCATCGGGGCCCAGCACCTGGCCGCTGACCGCAAACCGCCCGCCTTGGGGGGTGATCCGCAGATCGACGTCGCGGCCGTCGGCGCTGAACACCAGCTGGCGGGTGGTCGAGCCGGTGGAGCGCAGCCCCGCCGCCAGGGGCGCCGTGGCCCAGCTGTCGAAACTGAGCACGGCCATCACCCGCTCGCGCAGCGCCTGCACCGCTTCAGCCCACGGCACGCCCCCGGTGCGAACGGCGGCGGGAGCGCGCCAGGCCGCCAACGCGCGTTGCTGCCAGTGGGCCGGCGCATCGGGCAGGGCCGCCGCGAGCGGCAGCCGGGCCAGCAGTTCGGCATCGCCAAGCGACTGGAGCGGATCGGGGGTGGTGGAGGCGGGCATGCGGAACAGAGGGCCGGGGAATCGTTCTGATACAAGCCGATGACGAGCAATGTGTCAGGGCAGCAGTTTGCGCAATTTGCCCAGGCAGCGCGACCGGGTCGGCCCGATGCTGCCAACCGGCAGGTTCAGGCGCCGGCTCACCTCATCGTAGCCCACGCGTTCTTCGTCGTCGCGAAAAACCAGCAGCAGCAACTCACGGCAACGCTCGTCCAGCCGGTCGAGCCCCAGGCGCAGGCGGTGCAGCTGTTGCAGATCGTCCAGTTGTTGCTCGGCGCCAGGGCTGTCGTCTGCGATATCCCACTCTTCGGCGGGGCGGCTGTCGCTCTCGTCGTCCGGGCGGGACATCGAGACCTGCCGCTGGCCGTGGCGCCGGGCCGCCAGGCCCTCACGCTTGGCGGTGGTGACCACCCAGGCTTGCAGGCGATCGGGCTCGCGCAGCTTGGGCAGATGCTGCACCAACTTCTCGAACACCGCCTGGAACACATCCGCCGCCACGTGTTCATCCAGCCCCATGCGGATGACGATGGCGTAGACGAGGCGTTGGTAGCGGGCCACGAGCGCTGTCCAGGCGTTGGCATCGCCAGCCCGGCAGCGCTCGACCAGTTCACGGTCTTCGAGTGAATCGGTAGGTGCGGTCAATCGGTCGCTCGGTGATCACGGGGCGACCTGCATTGTGCAGGCAGCACGGCCCGGCCGTCGGGGGCCGGGCTTGCTCCATGTCACCAAACGCACTCGTCGATGCGAAGCGAGGCCACGGAGGCCGAGCCGGTGGTGGCGCTTCGGCTCATCGTGACTTCGACGTAGTAGACCTCCTTGAGGAAGTCGTTGAACCATTGGTTTGCGGTGGAACAGGAGATCTGCGTCTGGTAGGCCCCGGACGCCGGGAAGCTGTTGCTGTCCAGCGAGGCCACGGTGCGCAGCACGCCGGTGGCGGTGTTGTAGGCCCGCAAGACCGCTTGAACGCGCGTGGTGTCGCTGCTGTCCAGGAAGCGCATCTCCAGCGTGGGCGTGAAGGTGTAGTGCTTGTCGAACACGTCGGTCACGTTGTAGCGGATGACGTACAGACCGTTGAGTGTGGCGGTGCTCTTGAGCGTGGCGTAAGGGCCGCTCATCGTCACCTGCGACGGCAGCACGTCGGTGGCGGCGGTGGTCTCGTCCAGCGTGCCGGTGGAGCCGGCGCTGGTCCAGTAGTAGGCGTGGGCCATGGGGCTGAGGCCCGCGGCCAGCAAGGTGGCGGCCAGGCGCCTTGTCCAGGTATGAAGGAGTTTCATGGGATCTCCGTGGCGGTTCAAGGGTGGAGGACGCACGCCACGACATCCGGCAGTGCGCGGGCGCGGGGCGCCCGGCAGCCAATGTGAACTTCGATCCGGCGCTTGACAGCACCTAACGTGTGAGGGGTATGCACCCTTCAGGCTAGGGCCCGTTCACGCGACGCAAAGGAGTCGCGTCGGCCATCAACCCTGCGGGAAGGCGCGCAGAAAGGGGCCACGCATCGCTGCATCGCTGGCCCGCACTGGAGTACGGGCGGCGCGGCTCAAGGGGCGACGTCGCCGCCGGCGAAAAGATCTCCGCCCTGCCGTTGTGGCGGTGTGACGCCCAGGTGCCGGTAGGCCATCAACGTGGCCACGCGGCCGCGCGGCGTTCGTTGCAGATAGCCCTGTTGGATGAGGTAGGGCTCGATCACGTCTTCGATGGTGCCCGGCTCTTCGCCGATGGCTGCGGCCACGTTGTCGAGGCCGACCGGGCCGCCATCGAAGCGGTGCACCACCGCTTCGAGCAGCTTGCGGTCCATCACATCGAAGCCCACGGGATCGACGTCGAGCATCTTCAGCGCGGCGTCGGCGATGGCGTTGTCGATGTGGCCCGTGCCCTTCACGTCGGCATAGTCTCGGACGCGCCGCAGCAGGCGGTTGGCGATGCGGGGTGTGCCGCGCGAGCGGCGGGCGATTTCCATCGCACCGGCGGCGTCGATCGGCGCGTTGAGCAGGCCCGCCGAGCGGGTGACGATGCGTGCCAACTCGGCGGGTGTGTAGAACTCCAGCCGCGCCACGATGCCGAAACGGTCACGCAAGGGGTTGGTCAGCATGCCGGCGCGTGTGGTGGCGCCCACCAGCGTGAACGGCTGCAGGTCGAGCTTGATCGAGCGGGCCGCCGGGCCCTCGCCGATCATGATGTCGATCTGGTAGTCCTCCAGCGCGGGATAGAGGATTTCTTCGACGACCGGGGACAGCCGGTGGATCTCGTCGATGAAGAGAACGTCGTTCTTCTCCAGGTTGGTCAGGATGGCGGCCAGATCCTTGGGCTTTTCGAGCACCGGCCCACTCGTCTGACGCAGGTTCACGCCCAATTCGTTGGCGACGATGTGGCTGAGCGTCGTCTTGCCCAGGCCCGGTGGCCCGAACAGCAGCACGTGGTCCAGCGCCTCGCTGCGCTTCTTTGCCGCGCCGATGAAGATCTCCAGTTGCTCGCGCGCCTTGGCCTGGCCGACGTACTCGGCCAGGCCCTTGGGGCGCAGGGCACGTTCAAGCGCCTCTTCCTGGGGCGTGGCGGCGCTGGCCGTCACCACACGCGCAGCGGTGCGCTCGGGCAAGCCGAAGTCGTCGGTCTGGATGGACATACAGCCATTATCGTGGCTGGCGCCCGTGGCGGAACAGGGGCGCCACCTACAATCTGCCCGCCGTGCAACACGTTCGTCACCATCGTCGCGCTTTCGCCTGGTTGGCCTTCGTGGCGATCCTGGCGATCGTGGTGGTGCCGACGCTGTCGCGCTGGTGGGCGGCCGGGCAGGGCGGCTCCACCTGGGCCGACATCTGTTCGCCGCTGGGCCTGCGCGCCGCGGCGGCGCCCGATGCGGCGGGTGGCAACGCGCCCGCGATGCCGGTGGTGATCCACCTCGACCACTGCGCACTGTGTGGCATCGCCGCCCACATGGCGCCGCCGCCTGCGATGGCGGGCGCGTTGCCGGTGCCGTCACGCTGGGCCGATCGGCCGCCACTGTTCCTCAAGGCGCCGCGGCCCCTGTTTGCCTGGGCCGCTGCCCAGCCGCGGGCACCTCCTCGCGCCGCCACCTTCGTCGTCAGCCAGGCCTGAGGCACAGGGGCGGAAAGGCAGCGTTGCGCTCGGCGGCGCCATCCGCCATGCGCTGTCGGGCCCTGGCCGCCGATCGGGTCTGGCCGTCGGGTCAACACCCGCTGAGCGAATGCTGCAGCCCGCGCTGCGGCACACCGAACCTGTCGCCACCGACCGACCTGCCCACGTGCCTGGCACCCGAGGGGCGGGCGTGGCGCGTCGCTGCGTACGACGTGATCGTCGCAGCTGGAGATGCACCGATGAATGCCCGAACCCTGCGCCGGCCCCTCCTGCGCTTGTCCATCCCCGCTGCCGCCTTGCTGGCGGTATGGGCGCCACCCGCTGCGCAAGCCTCGTGCGGCGCAGCCTCTTGCAACCTTCTGAACGACCGGTTCGCCCTCGGCACCTGGGATCGCCTGGGCTGGAGCGTGGACCTGCGCTACGAAAGCCTGACGCAGGATCGCTTGCGCGAAGGCACCCACGCGATTTCGGCTGACGACCTGCCGGAAGATGAAGAAGCGGTGGAGCGCCACACCCGCAACCAGACGCTGGTCACCACGCTTGACTATGCGGTGAGTCCTCAGTGGTCGTTCGCGCTGCGCGTGCCGACGTTGCACCGCGACCATGCGCATGACCTGATCGACGAGGACACGGGCGCCTTGGGCGCGCATGAACAGTGGCGTTTCAGCCGGGTGGGCGATGTGCAGGCGCTGGTGCGTTGGCAGGCGCCCGCCGCCCCGCAAAGCGATGTCGGCTGGGCACTGGCCGGCGGGCTGAAGCTGGCGACGGGCTCGCACTCGGTGGCCAACGGTGACGGCAGCGTGGCCGAGCGGGCGCTGCAGCCCGGCACGGGCACCACCGATCTGATCGTGGGGGCGTCGGCCCGCTGGGTGCTTGGGCTGGCCGATGCTCTGACCCTGCAGGCCACCGCCACCCATGCGTTGGCAGAGCGGGCAGGCTACCGGCCGGGGAACCGTGTCGACCTATCGGCCGGCTGGTCTCACGCGATGTCACCGGTCTGGAGCCTGATGCTGCAGGCCAACTACAGCCAGCGCGCGCGTGACAGCGGTGAAGAAGCCGAGCCCGAGCTCAGTGGCAGCCGGACGCTCAACCTCTCACCCGGCGTCAGCGTGGCGGCGGGCCACGACGACCTGGTCTACGCTGTCGTCCAGGCGCCGGTCTACCAGCAGGTCAACGGCATCCAACTCGTCCCGCGTTACAGCCTGGCCTTCGGCTGGACCCACTCGTTCTGATTTTCTTGATGGAGCTCTGATGATGAAGAAGATGCACTACCGGATCGCCACCGTCGCTGCCTGGCTCGCTGTGGCGTCGGCCCCTGCCCTCGCAGCCACGGACGTGGCCAACGCCTGGGTCCGCGGCACGGTGCCCGGGCAACCGGCTTCGGGCGCGTTCATGCAAATCACGTCGGCCGAAGGTGGCCGGCTGGTGGGCGTGTCGTCACCGTGGGCGGGCATGGCCGAGATCCACGAGATGAAGACGGTCGACGGCGTGATGAAGATGAACGCCGTTCCGTTCCTGGAGCTGCCCGCCGGCAAATCGGTCGAGCTGAAGCCCGGCGGCTACCACGTCATGCTGATGGGGCTGAAGCAGCAGCTCAAGGGCGGCGAACAGCTGCCGCTGGTGCTGACGATCGAAACCGCCGGCGGCAAGAAGGAAACCCTGGAGCTGAAGCTGCCGATCAAGGCGCTGGGGCAGTGACCCGGTGCGGCGTCAGCCGAGGGATTTGAGCGCCAGCTTGATGCCTTCGCTGACGCCGACGTCTGCCGGCAGTTTCTTCAGCGCGGCCGACGCATCCTTCTCGTTGTAGCCCAGCGCCATCAGCGCCTGCACGATGTCGGCCTGGGCGTCGGTGGCCACCTGGGCGGTTGGCGCGCCCAGGTCCGGCCCCAGCTTTCCCTTGAGCTCCAGCAGCAGGCGTTCGGCGGTCTTTTTGCCGATGCCGGGCACCTTTTGCAGCCGGCCACCTTCCTGTCGCGAGATCGCGGCCGACAGCTCTGCCACCGACAGGCCGGACAGAATGGCCAGCGCCGTGCGCGGGCCGACACCCGAGATCTTGATCAGCTCTCGGAAGGTGCTGCGCTCGGCCACCGTCAGAAAGCCGTAGAGCAGGTGCGCATCCTCCCGCACCACCAGATGGGTGAGCAGGCTGACCCGCTCGCCCAGCCCGGGCAGGTTGAAAAAGGTGCTCATCGGGACGTCGACCTCGTAACCGACGCCGTTGACATCCACCATCACCAGTGGTGGTGACTTTTCTGCAAGCAAACCCGAGAGACGGCCGATCATGGCGGCGGATTATCGTTTGGCTCACAATCCCCGGCTTTCGCGATTCACCTGCAGGCCCTGGCTTGATCCTTCGCCATACCTTCTCTCCCCTCGACAACACGCGGCTCTCGCATCTGTGCGGTGCACTGGACGAGCACTTGCGCGCCATCGAGGCGGTCTTGCCGGTGGCGATCACGCGCCGCCAGGGCGCGTTCAAGATCGATGGTTCCAAGCGGGACGCGGAGCGCACCCTCGCGCTGCTGGAATCGCTGTACGAGCGGGCCAAGAAGCCCATTCATGCGGAAACGCTTCAGTTGGCGCTGGACGACCTGCGCCGTGGCCCGGCCAAGGCCGCCGCGGCGACGGCGCCGGGTGAGGATGGCGAGATCGTGCTGCACACGCGCCGTGCCGATCTCACCGGCCGCACACCCAACCAGGTGCAGTACCTGCGGCAAATCCTGTCGCACGACATCACCTTCGGCATCGGGCCCGCCGGCACCGGCAAGACCTTTCTCGCGGTGGCCTGTGCGGTGGACGCCTTGGAGCGAAGCGGGGTGCAACGCATCGTGCTGACGCGACCGGCGGTCGAAGCCGGCGAGCGCCTGGGCTTCCTGCCAGGTGATCTGACCCAAAAAGTCGATCCCTATCTGCGCCCGCTCTATGACGCGCTGTACGACCTGATGGGCTTCGACCGCGTTACCAAGGCCTTCGAGAAGGGCCTGCTGGAGGTCGCACCGCTGGCCTTCATGCGCGGCCGCACGTTGAACCATTCGTTCGTCATCCTCGACGAGGCGCAGAACACCACGCCCGAGCAGATGAAGATGTTCCTGACGCGGATTGGCTTTGGCTCGAAGGCGGTGGTCAATGGCGACGTGAGCCAGATCGACCTGCCACGCGGCATGCCCAGCGGTCTGGTGGATGCTGCGGAGGTGCTCAAGCGTGTCAAGGGCATCGCCATGACGCGTTTCACCTCGGGCGATGTGGTGCGGCATCCGCTGGTGGCGCGCATCGTCGAGGCCTACGAGGCCCGGCAGAAAGATCCGACATGAGCCGCGCAGCGAGGCCGCCGCTGTCATTGAGCCTGCAGTTCGCGGACGCCCGCCACCGCGAGCATTTGCCGCGCCACCGGGTCGCGCGGTGGGTGCGCTCGGCGCTCGATCTGCCGGGCGAGATCACCGTGCGCATCGTCGATGAAGACGAAGGCCGGCAGCTCAACCACGAGTTCCGCGGCAAAGACTACGCCACCAACGTGCTGACCTTCGATTACAGCCAGGAACCGGTGGTCAGCGCCGATCTGATCCTTTGCGCTGCGGTGGTCGCCCGTGAGGCCCGCGAGCTGCGGATTCCCGTGGCAGACCACTACGCCCATCTGCTGGTGCACGGAACCCTGCATGCCCAGGGCTGGGACCACGAGACGAGCGACGAAGACGCCGAGGCGATGGAAGCCCGCGAGACCGAGATCCTGCTCGGGCTGGGCCTGAAAGACCCCTACCGCCGGCGTCGCTGAGGTACGGCGCTGCGTCGACGGACGCAGCCGTCGATCGTCTGTGGAGGCTCATGGCCTCACGTGTGTGCCCAGGTAGCGCTTGCGCCAGAAAAAGGCGCCCAGGCCGATGCCGGTGGTCGCCATGATGCCGAGGGCGACCCAGAAGCCCGTCACCGCGTGCGTCAACGGGATCATGTCGAAGTTCATCCCGAAGATGCCGGTGATCAGGTTCAACGGCAGGAAGATGGCGGTGAGCACGGTCAGCGTGCGCATGATGTCGTTGGTGCGGTGGCTCAGGGCCGAGAAATGCATCTGCACCGCCGCCTCGGCCGATGATTCCAGCCGCCTCACATGGGCGAGCACCCGTTCGATGTGCTCGAGCACGTCACGCGAACGCACGCGAAGCAGCTCGCGCTCACGCTTGCCGTTCTCGTTGTTTTCGTTCGGCCACTCGTCCAGCGCGTCGATCCACTCCTGGATGGCGGCCCGCTGGTCTTCGCAGGTGTCTTCCAGCATGTGCAGCGTGTTGCGGCTGGACAGCAGGATCTGCCAATCGTGGAAGTGGCCCTTCGGGTTGAGCAGCTCGGATTGCAGGGTGGTCAGCTGCCGGGTCAGCAACCTTCGCAGGTCCAGATAGCTGTCCACCATGTGGTTGACCATGCGCAGCATCAGGTCGGCCGGGCTCGCGGGCAGACGGGCGGTGCCGCGCAGGTCGCCTTCCGTGGCCTGTTGGGCCAGCCGGTTGGCGAAGAACTCGCGCACCATGCAATCGGTCGGGTGCACGGTCAGCAGCACCCGGTCGAACACCACGAAGCCCACCGGGCTGGTGTCGATGGCTTCGAGCGCCCGTTGGGCCGAGGCCAGCGTGCCATGGCTGTCGTCCACGAACAGCGCTTTGCCGCTCGCGGTGGCGGCCAGGCGGCGGAAGACCAGCATGTCGTACCAGGACGTGTCTTCGAAATGCGAAGGCAGCTGGTTGTTGAGCAGGTCGCTCACATGAAGATCGACCAGCCCGCCGCTGCCCCAGCGCTGCAGGCCCGCCTGAATGGCCTCGCGCTGCACCTCGAACTCGCGGCGCCCGCTGCCGATCCAGAAGAAGCCGTGCGCCGGCAATTCGGCCGGCATGTCGGAGAGCTCTTTGAACTGCTCGCCCGTGATGTGAAAGATGCGCATCCGCGGCCTTGTACCTGCACCGGGGCCGATCAGGCCGATTGCTTCAGCAGACGGGCTGCGTCGAGGGCGAAATAGCTCAGCACACCATCGGCGCCCGCGCGCTTGAAGGCCAGCAGCGATTCCATCATCACGGCGTCGTGGTCCAGCCAGCCGTTGGCCGCCGCGGCCTTCACCATCGCGTACTCCCCGCTGACCTGGTAGGCGAAGGTCGGCATGCGGAACTCATCCTTCACCCGGCGCACGATGTCCAGGTAGGGCAGCCCGGGCTTCACCATGACCATGTCGGCGCCCTCGGCGATGTCCAACGCCACCTCGCGCAGGGCCTCATCGCTGTTGGCCGGGTCCATCTGGTAGGTCTTCTTGTCGCTTTTGCCCAGGTTCTTGGCCGAGCCCACCGCATCCCGGAAGGGGCCGTAGAACGCGCTCGCGTACTTGGCGCTGTAGGCCATGATGCGGGTGTGGATCTGTCCGTTGGCCTCCAGCGTCTGGCGGACGTGGCCGATGCGGCCGTCCATCATGTCGCTGGGGGCGACGATGTCGGCGCCCGCCTGCGCCTGCACCAGCGCCTGCTGCGACAGTACCGCCACCGTCTCGTCGTTGAGGATGTAGCCGCGCTCGTCGAGCAGGCCGTCCTGGCCATGGCTGGTGAACGGGTCCAGCGCCACGTCCGTCAGCAAGCCCAACTCCGGAAAACGCTGCTTCAGCGCCCGCAGCGCACGCGGCACCAAGCCATCGGGCCGGGTGGCTTCGCGGCCGTCGGGCGTCTTCAGGCCGGGGTCGATGACCGGGAACAGGGCCATCGCCGGAACGCCCAAAGACAGGCAGGCCTCGGCCTTCGCGAACAGGCGATCCACGCTCAGGCGCTCGACACCGGGCATGCTCGCGACGGACTCGCTGCGGTTTTCGCCATCGAGCATGAACACGGGGTAAATCAAGTCAGCAGCGGTGACAACGTTTTCCCGAACCATGGCTCGGCTGAAGGGGTCGCGGCGCATGCGACGCGGGCGGCTGGTGGGGAAAGCAGGCAGCATGAATAGGGGACAGCGAAGAAGGGTTGCGGGGGCGGCAAGGGTTGGCCGCGCAAAGTGCCAAATACCTCTGAAAACGCGGCAATCGCGGCCATAAATTGAGGTTGACGCCTATGGTACAGAGCCAGCAGGCGGTGTTAAAGTCGACCTTGAGCGATGCCCGTGAGGGCGTTTCTCCCTGCTTTTCCTCCCTGAGCAGGTGCCTTTACGTGATGACAGCGTCAAGGCTTTTCAGCCCCGGCTCTTGGCCGGGGCTCTTTCTTTGGGCGCTTGAATCGCCTTCCCGATTCAGTTGACGATGCGGTCCCGGTGGGCGCGTCGACCCTCCCTGCGGCCTGCTCGCTGGAGTGCCGGCGGCCCGTCAATGGGCGGGTTCATCGTCGGTGGGCGAACCGGCCCGCATAATCGTTTCATGACTGGTGCTTACCTCTGGGTCAAGGCCTTCCATATCGTCTTCGTGGCGAGCTGGTTTGCCGGCCTGTTTTACCTGCCGCGCTTTTTTGTGAATCTGGCCAGTGTGCCGCTCGACAGCCATGCCGAGCGCGAGCGCCTGCTGCTCATGGCTCGCCGGCTGTACCGTTTCACGACGATCCTGATGGTGCCTGCCCTGCTGCTGGGGCTTTGGCTGTGGCTGGGCTTTTCGGTGTGGCGGGGGCCGGGTCACGGTTGGCTGCACGCCAAGCTGGTGGTCGTGCTCGCGGCGGTGGGCTATCACCACGCCTGCCTGTCGATGCTGCGCAAGTTCGAACAACTGAAGAATCGCCGCAGTGAGCGGTGGTTCCGGGTGTTCAACGAGGTGTCGGTGCTGATGTTCGCGCTGATCGTCGTGCTGGTCGTGGTCAAGCCGTTCTGACGCGGGGGCGCGCAGCGGTGCAGCCTGCGGCGGGGGTGCGGCGCCATCACAGCTCGGCCTTGCCGCTGGCGTGGCTGGCGGTGGCGGTGGTGGTCTATGCCAGCCTGTATCCGTTCAGCGGGTGGCGCTGGCCGGGTGATCTGTCGGTGTGGGAGCTGTTCGAGCTGCCGTTGCCGCCGTGGCGCTACAAGTTTGACATCTGGGCCAACTACCTCGGCTACATCCCCATCGCCGGGCTCACCCATGCGGCCTGCGTGCGCGGTGGCGGGCGTTCCGGCCGCTGCTGGTTGTTCACGGTGGTCAGCATTTCGCTGTTGTCGTTTGCGATGGAGCTTGTCCAGCAGTTCCTGCCGCAGCGGTTTCCTTCGCGTCTGGACTGGGCTCTGAACACGGCCGGGGCGGTGGCGGGGGCGTCGCTTTCGGCCCTGGCGCTGTGGCTGGGGTGGCTCGATCGTTGGCAACAGGCGCGCGACCGTTGGTTCATCCGCCGCAGCGGCGGGGCGCTGGCGCTTCTGGCAGCGTGGCCGCTGGGCTTGCTCTTTCCGACGCCGATGCCGCTGGGCCTGGGGCCGAGCTGGGCACGTCTGCAAGACGGCCTCATGGAGGCGCTGGTGGACGTGCGGGGGGCCGAGGATCTGGTGGCCTGGCTGGCCGATTCGCCAGCGCCGGCGGGTCAGCTGTCGGCGCTGCCGGAGGCGCTGGGCATGGCGCTGGGCCTGCTGGCGCCTTGTCTGTTGGCCTTCGTGGTCACGCGGCCCGGCTGGCGGCGCATCGTGATGGCCCTCGGCGCCGCCGTGCTGGGACTGGCGACGACCACCCTGTCTGCGGCGCTGAATTTCGGGCCGGCCCATGCCTTGGCGTGGATGACGCCGGTGGTGCTGCCTGCCGGTGCCCTGGCGCTGCTGGTGTGCGCCGTGTTGACGCGTGCCCCGGCGGCATTGGCCGCGGTGCTGGGCGTGGCAGCCGTCTCCGCCGGCATGATGCTGGTGGCGCAGGCACCGTCCGACCCGTATTTCGCGCTGAGCCTGCAAGGCTGGGAGCAGGGGCGCTTCATCCACTTCCACGGGTTGGCGCAATGGGTGGGCTGGTTGTGGCCGGTGGCAGCCCTGTTGTGGCTGGCGATCCACCTGGGGTCGCGGCCGTCCCGCGACGATTGAAACCCCTCGGCGATGACGACGAGTCCGCGCCAGGGCGCCGCCCGCCAGAGGCCGACTTTTACAATCTGCCGATGAGCTACTACAAGCACCACGTCTTCTTCTGCCTCAATCAGCGCGAGAACGGCGAAGCCAGTTGCATGCAGCACGCCGCGCAGGATGGGTTTGCCCATTGCAAGGCGCGGGTGAAGAGCGAAGGTCTCGCCGGGCCCGGTGGTGTTCGCGTGAACAAGGCAGGCTGCCTCGACCGCTGCGCCGGGGGGCCGGTGGCTGTCGTCTACCCTGAGGGCGTTTGGTACACCTACGTCGATCAGCATGACATCGACGAGATCGTCGAGTCTCACCTGAAAAATGGCCGGCCGGTCGAGCGCCTGATGCTCGCGCCCGACGTGGGCCGCTGACCGGGGCCTGGGGCATGAATTCGAACACCGAGCGGCTTCGCATCGCCGGGCCGGCCGGCGCGCTGGAACTGGCCATCGATCTCCCGGCGCCTGAGGTGCCCGTGCGGGGTGTGGCAGTCATTTGCCATCCCCATCCGCAGCACGGCGGCACGATGGACAACAAGGTGGCCCAAATGCTGGCGCGCACCTTCATCCAGCTGGGCTACCGGGCGGTGCGTTTCAACTTCCGGGGCACCGGCGCTTCGGAGGGCAGTTGGGACGAAGGCCGCGGTGAGATAGACGATGCGTTGGCCGTGATCGCCGACCAGCGTGACCCGGCGCTGCCGCTGGCGCTGGCGGGTTTCTCGTTCGGGGCTTACGTCACGTCACAAGCGGCCCGGCGGCTGGCCGACACTGGGGTAGCGGCCGAGCGCCTGGTGCTGGTCGGGCCCGCCACGCGCAACTTCGAGGTGGCGCCGGTGCCCGCCGACACCATCGTCGTGCACGGCGAGGTGGACGATGTCGTGCCGTTGCAGGCCACGCTCGATTGGGCCCGGCCGCAGCACCTGCCGGTGATCGTGATGCCCGGCGTCGGTCACTTCTTCCATGGCCAGCTCACGCTGCTGAAATCCATCGTCGTGCGCGCCTGGCACCGCTGATCGGACACCACCGATCAGCCGCTGCGCAGACATTGAACCTCGCCGCCGTTGGCGAGTCCGTCTTTCACTCTTGTTCTCCTTTGCTTCGATGTCTCGTCTTCTCCGTTCCCTTTGCCTGGCCGCGGCCAGCCTCGGCCTCGCGCTGAACGCCCTGGCGCAGCCGCTGCAGCCACCTGAGATCGCCGCCCGCAGCTACCTGCTGATCGACATGACGGCCAACCAGGTGCTGGCCGAGCGCAATGCCGATGCGCCGGCCGAGCCCGCCTCGCTGACCAAGTTGATGACGGCCTACCTCACCTTCGTGGCCTTGCGTGACAAGAAGCTCACGCTGGATCAGCGCCTGCCGGTCTCTGAACGGGCCTGGGCCGAGCGCAAGGGCGGCGGCTCGCTGATGTTCATCGATCCGAAGATGACGCCCACCGTCGATGAGCTGCTGCGCGGCACCATCATCGTCTCGGGCAACGACTCGTCGGTGGCGCTGGCCGAAGGCGTGAGCGGCTCGGTCGACAACTTTGTTGCGATGATGAACCGCCAGGCGCAGGCCTGGGGGCTGAAGAACACCGCGTTCAAGAATGCGACCGGTCTCACCGAGGCGGGCCACATCAGCACGGCGCGGGATCTGGCGGTGATCGCGCAGCACATCATCCTCGACTTCCCCGACCGCTACCCGTACTACTCGGTCAAGGAATACACCTTCAACAACATCCGGCAGGACAACCGCAACCTGCTGCTGCGCCGCGACCCCACCGTCGATGGCATGAAGACTGGCTTCACCGATGCGGCGGGCTATTGCCTGGTGTCGTCGGCACTGCGCGAGTTTCCCAACGGCAAGCGCCGGCTGCTGTCGGTGGTGATGGGCACGGATTCGATGCAGGCGCGGGCCAACGAAAGCCAGAAGCTGCTGAACTGGGGCTACACGGCCTTTGACACGGTCAAGCTGTTCGACAACAGCAAGCCGATCACCACGGTGCCGGTGTGGAAAGGCCAGGTCAACGAGGCCAAACTCGTGGGCGAAGGCCCCGTCTTCGTCGCTGTGCCTCGGGGCGAAGGCGACAAACTGAAGACCTCGATCGAACGCACCGATCCGCTGGTGGCGCCATTGACCAAGGGCCAGCGCGTGGGCACGCTGAAGGTGACCACCGCCGCCGGGGCGCCGGTGGCGGCCCTGCCGCTGGTGGTGGCCGACGAAGTGCCGCAGGCCGGCATCTTCGGCCGCGCCTGGGATGCCATTCGGCTGTGGATCAAGTAATCTGCGGGGGCGCGAGGTCTCTCGCGCTTGTGTTTCCGCCTGGGGTTCCGTACCGGAGGTCCTGATGAGCGCGCTGCCCGACACCTTGTGTGATCTGAATGGTGAGCTGCTGCCGCTGTCGCAGGCCAAGGTCAGCGTGATGGACCGCGGCTTCATCTTTGGCGACGGCGTGTACGAGGCCATTCCCGTCTACGGCCGTCGCCTGTTCCGATTCGACGAGCACCTGGCGCGCCTGCATCGCAATCTGGACAAGCTGCGCTTTCCCGATTTGCCAGGGCTGGCCTCCCGAGACGACTGGCTGACCCGCCTGCGACGTGTGGTGGGCGGGCAGGCTGCCGACGACCAGATGCTTTACCTGCAGGTGACTCGCGGCGTGGCCATGCGTGACCATGTGCCGCCGGTCGACTTGGTACCGACGGTCTTCATCATGAGCAATCCGATGAAGCCGGTGCCCCCTGAGGTGAGGCACCAGGGCGTGGCGTGCGTCACGGCGCGAGATTTCCGGTGGGAACGCGGCGACATCAAGAGCACGTCGCTGCTGGGCAATGTGATGGCGCGGCAACTGGCGGCCGATCAGGGCGCTGCCGAAGCCATCCTGTTCCGCGATGGCCCTCAAGGTGGGCCGTGGCTGACCGAGGGCTCGTCCAGCAATGTCTGGATCGTGCACGAGGGGGCCCTTCTGGGGCCGCCGATGAACGAGCACGTGCTGGAAGGCATTCGGGTGGGCCTGCTGCGCGAGCTGTGTGAGGAAGAGGGCATCGCCTTCAACCTCCGGCCGATCAGCGAGGCCGACGTGCTGGCGGCTGACGAGGTCATCCTCAGCTCAGCGGGGCGTGAGGTGCTGCCCGTGACGCGGCTCGACGGGGATCCCGTGGGGCACGGCGCGTTGCGCGGCAAGCCTGGGCCGGTCTACGGCCGCTTGTACGAGGCCTACCAACGCGCCAAGCGTGAGCAATCCGTCTGAGTCGTCTGGGTGGGGCGTGTGGAGCACCCTTGCGTTCGTCGCCCGGGTCCCCATGTGCATGGCCTGACGTCCCTGCCGTCCCCATGTCCGGGGTGGCGATTCTCAATTTCTCTGCCCGGCCCTCACGAGCCGGTATCTCTGATGCCTGACATTCCGCCCGAGCAATCACTGATCGAGTACCCGAGCGCCTTTCCGATCAAGGTGATGGGTGCCCACGTCGAGGGGTTTGTCGAGGCCGTGGTCGCGGTCGCCGTGCAGTTCGACCCCGGCTTCGATGCGGGTACGGTGGAGACGCGGCCGAGCAAAGCGGGCAACTACCTCGGCGTGACGATCACGGTCACCGCCACCAGCCGCGAACAGCTGGACGAGCTGTATCGCACGCTGTCGACCCACCCGATGGTCAAAGTCGTGCTTTGATCGCCGGCCGGCGCCCGCCCGCCTGCGCGCGCGGCGGCTGCCGGCATTCATGGCGAAGACAGCCGAGCGTCGATGTCCTTCAGCTTCGCCGGGGCGGCCTCGTCGCCTTGCCGGGCGGCGGCGGCGTACCAGTAGCGGGCGAGCCGAAGGTCGGCGGAGACGCCGTCACCCTTTTCGTACATCGAGCCCAGGATGTACTGCGCACCCACGTCGCCCGCGTTCGCCGCGCGCCGGTACCACTCGGCGGCCTGCGGCGCGCTGGGGGCTGTGCCTCGGCCCATGAAGTAGGCGGTGCCCGCGGCGACCTGCGCATCCACGCTGCCGGATTCACCGGCGCGTTCGTACCAGGCGAGCGCTTGGGTCAAGTCTGGGGTGCCGAGTCGGCCGCTTTCATACAGCTCGCCCAGCGCCAGTTGTGCCGTCACAAAGCCCTGCGAGGCCGCCTTCATCAGCAGTTCGCAGGCACGCGCGACGCTGGCGTCGGGCAACTCGCCGCGCAGGTGCATCACCGCCAAGTTGTGCGCGGCCGCCGGATCGCCCGCATTGACCAGCGCCACGAAGTGCATCTGGGCGGCGGCCCACTCACCGCGTTCGTACAGCGCGACGGCATGCGTCAGCGCCGCATGCCGCTCGGCGGGGGTCAACTCCTCCGCCGACAGCGGCGGGCAGGCGAAGCAGGCTGCAGCCAGCAGCGCGATCGACAGTTTGCTCATGGTGTCCTTTCCCGGGATGGGCCCTTGGTCTGGCACGGCATTCACCTTACGCTGAACCCGAGGCCCCGCTCTGAGCGGGGCCATGCGGGCGGTGATCGACAATTCGGGGCATGTCCGAGATCGCCCAGTCCCCGCTGCAGTGCAAGTCACTGGGTCGGCGGCCGTACCAGGAAACTTACGACGCGATGCGTCGATTCACCGCCGAGCGGGGGGCCGACACCCCCGATGAGCTGTGGATCGTCGAGCACCCGGCGGTCTTCACCCAGGGCATTGCCGGCAAGCCCGAACACCTGCTATCGACGGGCGACATCCCGGTCGTGCCCACCAACCGCGGTGGGCAGGTCACCTTCCATGGGCCGGGCCAGGTGGTGGCCTATCCGCTGGTCGATCTGAAGCGGCTGGGCATCTACATCAAGGAATATGTATTCCGGCTGGAGACCTCGCTGATCCAGACGCTGGACCTGTGGGGCGTGATCGGCTTTCGGGTGCCGGGGGCGCCGGGCGTGTATGTCAACTTGAACGATCCGCTGCACACCGGGTTGCCCACCGGCCCGCGGCGCGACATGTTCGAGGGGCTGGGCAAGATTGCCGCGCTCGGCGTCAAAGTGAGCAACCACTGTACCTACCACGGCGCTTCGCTGAATGTCGACATGGATCTGGAGCCCTTTCGTCGCATCAATCCGTGCGGCTACCCAGGGCTGCAAACGGTCGACCTCGCTACACTGGGCATCCGTGCAAACCCTGAAGTTGTCGCGGGCCAGTGGGCCGAGCGGCTCTCTGTGCACCTGAGCCGCTGATTTTGAGCCGCTGAACCGGACCCTTCCATGGCCACGCAGAACACCACCCACGAAGCCAAGTCTGGCGCCGACTACGACGCCACCGCCAAGCAGAAGGCCCAGGCCAAGACCGCCCGCATCCCGATCAAGGTGGTGCCGGCGGGCGAGGTGCTGAAGAAGCCGGAGTGGATCCGCGTGCGCGCCGGTTCGCCCACGACGCGCTTCTACGAGATCAAGCAGATTCTTCGTGAGCACAAGCTGCACACCGTGTGCGAAGAGGCGTCGTGCCCGAACATCGGTGAATGCTTCGGCCACGGCACGGCCACCTTCATGATCATGGGTGACAAGTGCACTCGCCGTTGCCCCTTCTGCGACGTGGGCCATGGCCGCCCGGACCCGCTCGATGCCGACGAGCCGGCCAACCTGGCCAAGACGATCGCGGCGCTGAAACTGAAGTACGTGGTGATCACCAGCGTCGACCGGGATGATCTGCGCGACGGCGGCGCCGGGCACTTCGTCGACTGCATCCGGCAAGTGCGGGAGCAATCGCCCGCCACGCGCATCGAGATCCTCACGCCTGACTTCCGCGGTCGCATGGACCGGGCGCTGGACATCCTGAAGGCGGCGCCGCCGGATGTGATGAACCACAACCTGGAGACGGTGCCCCGCCTGTACAAGGAAGCTCGGCCGGGCTCGGACTACCAGTTCAGCCTGAACCTGCTCAAGCGCTTCAAGGAAGCGGTGCCGGATGTCCCGACCAAGAGCGGTCTGATGGTGGGCCTGGGTGAGACCGACGAGGAGATCCTCGATGTCATGCGCGACCTTCGCGCCCACGGTGTCGACATGCTCACGATCGGCCAGTACCTGGCGCCGTCGGGCCACCATCTGCCGGTGCGCCGCTACGTGCATCCCGATACGTTCAAGATGTTCGAGACCGAGGCGCAGAAGATGGGCTTCAGCCACGCCGCCGTGGGCGCGATGGTGCGCTCGAGCTACCACGCCGACAAACAGGCGGCGGAAGCCGGCGTGGCCGGCGCGGCTTGATCAGGCCTCTTTCAGCAGGTCTTCGATCAGACCGTGCAGCGCCGCGAAGTCAGGCGCGCCGACATACCGTTTGACGATGCCGCCCTTTTTGTCGATCAAGAAGGTGGTGGGCGTCAGGCGTACTTCACCGAAGGCCTGAGCGACGGCGCCGGTGTTGTCGATGGCCACCCCGAAAGGCAGCTTGCGTGATTCGGCGAAGCTGGCCACATAGGCGGGTGGGTCGTAGCTCATCGCCACCGCGAGCGTATCGAAGCCGCGCGATTTAAATTTCTCGTGCGTCGAGATGATCTGCGGCATCTCGGCGACACAGGTGGTGCAACTGGTGGCCCAGAAGTTCACCAGCATCACTTTGCCCTGCTGTCCCTTGAGCTGCGCCTGCCGACCATCGAGCAAGGTGTAGCTCACGTCGGGTGCGCTTTGGCGCGAGGAGCAACCCGCCAGTCCCCAAGAGGCGAGCGGGACGGTTGCTACGAGCCCCAGAGACCGGGCAAGATGGCGGCGTCGGTCAATGTCCATGAAAGTCAATCAATGAAGCGAAGGCAGTTTACGACGGTGGCCGCGGCCCTGCTGGCGGCCGGTGCGGGGCTCAGTCCGGCAGCACGGGCTGCGTTGGGCGATCTGCTCAGCGAAGGCGATGCCTCGCTGGGCGTGAAGACGGCGCTGGAGCGCGGCGCCACCTCCGCAGTCAGCCTGCTGGGTCGAACCGACGGGTTCCTGAAGAATCCGAAGGTCATGATTCCGCTGCCGGGCTTTTTGAAAGATGCGGCTCAGATCTTGAAGTTCACGGGCCAGCAAAAAAAGGTCGATGAGCTCATCACGGCGATGAACCGGGCCGCCGAAGCGGCGGTTCCACAGGCGCAGGCCTTGCTGTTGGACGCGGTGAAGTCGTTGACCGTGGCGGATGCGGTCAAGATCGTCCGCGGCGGCGACACGTCCGTCACCGACTACTTCTCCCAGAAGACCCGCGAGCCGTTGGGCGAGCGCTTCTTGCCCATCGTCACGGAAGCCACCGAGAAGGTGTCGTTGGCGGAGAAGTACAACGCGGTCGCGGGCAAAGCCAGCGGGCTGGGATTGGTGAAAAAAGAAGACGCCAACGTCCAGACCTATGTCACCCGCAAGGCGCTGGATGGTCTCTACTGGATGATCGGCGAAGAAGAAAAGAAGATCCGCAAGGACCCGATCGGCACCGGCAGCGACATCCTCAGCAAGGTGTTCGGCGGAGGCTGACGGCCGGGGGGGGCTGGGGGCAGCCGGGCTCGCAGGCCCTGGAATGCGCGCCTCAACATGAAAACGGCGGGCACCGAGCCCGCCGTTTGTGGTTGCCAGACGTGCTGTGCGCCTACATGGAGCGCGACAGCTCGAAGATCAGCGCAGAAGGCAGCGAGGCCAGCACCGCATCCCGGCCCAGGGTGGCATGCTGGCGTTGGCCTTCCGTCGACAAGGCAAAGCTGTTGCCTTCCTGGGCGATCTCGATGAAGACGAAGTGCGGCATCTCGGCTTCGATACTGGCCCGGAGCTTGTCGAAACGCATGCCGGCCAACGCCGATTCGAAGATCAAGGCCTGGGGCAGGGCATCGCGGCAGAACTCCTCCGCCTCATCCACCGAGCTGACAAAGTCGACCACCAAGCCCATGTGGCGAGTGGCCTCACGGATGTCGGTGCGCAAATCGCGCCGGCCGGCCAACACCAGCACTTGGGCGCCAGCCAACGGTTTGGAGTTGTCCGACACACCGAAGCCCTGATCGATCTCGATCGCGGTGACGCCTTCGAGCTGCTCGCTCACCGTCTGCGGAAATTCGATCGTCAACGCGGTCACGCCTTCCGGACCGTCGGTGCGGTCGAGGCCCAGCTTCAGCGCCCACGCGATCTGCTGGACGAGGCGCCAGCTCATCGTGTCCAGCTGGTCGATGGGGGTGTCGACGTCGCTGCGCACGACATCGCCGTCGACCTCGGCGGCGGGGCGGTGGCTGAAGTGGCAGCTCAGCCGGGCGTGGGGTGGCCAGGGCCGCATGTCGATGCGGAACTCCAGCGTGTCGACGGCGTGCTCGAGGGTCCAGTCGACCAGCGCCTGCAGCAGGGCGTGCAACAGCGTGGCATCGACGATGACATCGATCGGGCGCATCGACTGCCGCAGCTCGATGCCGCGAGCGCCGATCTCGCGTCCACGCTGCATCAGCACGTCGCGCGTCATCTGGGTGAGGCTGAGCGTTTCGGGCGATTGGCGGATCCGGCCGGAAGCAAAACGGGCCAACTGCTGGCCCATGATGCCGATGCGGCGGGCCAGTTCGATCTCGTCGCGCAGGGCCTTCAAGCCGGCCCGGTCGATCTTGCCGGTGGTCGCCAGCGCGGTCACGCGCTCCAGCGCACTGGACAGCGACAGACCGATTTCACTGCCGATCTGGGCAATGAGCGCGCGGTAGTGTTCTTCCTGGCCTTCGGGCGGCCAGGTGCCATTCGCGGCTCGCATGTGGTTGGGAAGTTTGTCTGGCGCGTTCATGGCAAGGGTGGTGTTCGCCGATCAAGGGCCCCTCGCTCCGGCCTGTGGTCTGCCGAGGCATTCTTTGCAACGAAGGCCCCGATCTCGTGTACCGGGCGTGATTTCTTGCCGGCAATGGTGACCGTTTGTGACAGTTCAGTCCATCCCATATCTGACGGGGGGCGAGCGGCGCGGCAGGCGTTCTTCGTGAATTTCTTCGCGATTGCGCGGGTCAGGATAATGCAGCCGATGAAAAAACATGTCCCGCTGGTCGTTACACACGGGTTGCTCGTTGCGTGGCGGGTTGGCGCCGCTGCGGTGGCCGGCGGGCTGTCGGCCTGCGCTCCCGCGTTGGACTGGCGAGAGGTTTCGATCGACGGTCCAGGGTTGTCGGCGGCGTTTCCTTGCCGGCCGGTCAGTCAGACTCGCGATGTGCCGCTCGGCGGTCGCGCCACCAAGATGACGCTCAGCGCCTGCGAAGCGGCGGGGGTGACATTTGCGGTGAGCATCGCGGATGTGCAGGACCCCTCACGAGTGCCTGCAGCCCTGGTCGAACTGCGCGCAGGTTCGTTGGGCAAGGTGACAACCGGGCCGGCCATGCCGCGGCAACTGGCCTCGTGGAGCGTCGCCGGAGCCACGCCGCAACCTCAGGCCGGCCGCTGGCGGGCCGACGGTACCCGGCCGGACGGTCAGTCGCTGTCGATGGATACGGCCGTGTTTTCCAGGGGCACCTGGGTGATCCAGGCCTCGGCGATCGGCGATCGGCTGGACGAATCTGGCCAGGCGCCCTTTTTCGACGGCTTGCGTTTTGCGCCCTGAGCGCCGCAATCGGCGCGTCATCCCCAATAATCGGGCATGGCCGCCCTGTTGATCGTTGCGCACGCTCCGTTGGCGACTGCCTTGCAGGCGGTCGCTCGGCATGTGTTCGCCGACCGAAGCGAAACCGTGTCGGTGGTCGATGTGTGGCCAGAGTGGTCAGCCGATACCGCCGAGGAGGAAATCCGCGCGGCGGTGGGGCGAGCCGGTTCCGCCGATGCACGCGGCGAGGTACTGATCTTGGCCGATGTGTTTGGCGCCACGCCTTGCAATGCGGCACAGCGTGTGGCCGACGGCACGGCCGTGAGGCTGGTCGCGGGCTTGAATGTGCCGATGCTGTGGCGCGCCCTGGCATACGCCCAGCAGCCGATCGAAACGCTGATCGAGCGGGCGCTGGTGGGCGGGAGTCAGGGCGTCATGCCGGCTTCACCACAGCGGCCGCAGGATCAGTCGCTAAACTCTCCGACGAATGATCCGACGCACCGTCACCATCAGCAATAAGTTGGGCTTGCATGCCCGCGCCTCGGCCAAGTTGACCAAACTGGCCGGCAGCTTCCAATGCGAGGTCTTCATGAGCCGCAACGGCCGGCGCGTGAATGCGAAGAGCATCATGGGCGTCATGATGCTGGCCGCAGGGCTGGGCAGTCAGGTCGAAGTGGAGACCGATGGCTCAGACGAGCAGCCGGCGATGGACGCGATTGTCGGTTTGATCGACGACAAGTTCGGCGAAGGGCAGTGATGCCGCTTCGCCGGCGCGCCAGTTCGGGCGCGAGGTGGCGTCAGGCGCCGAGAAAGTGCCGGCGGTAGCGCGCCGGAAGATCGGACAGCCGCAGGAGCAGCGGCAGATCTGCCGTGTTGAAGTCTGGATCCCACGCGGGAGCACCCAGCACCTTGGCGCCGCAGCGCAGGTAGCCTTTGACGAGCGCGGGTGGTTCGACGTCCAGCGTCTGGTCCAGATCGTCAACGGGCAGCGGCAGCCTTGGGCGCACTTGGTGCTCCAGACTGGCGAGATGGCTCGCCTGCAGTTTGTGCCACAGGCTGGCGGCCGTGTGGCCGCCGTCACGCATGCCGATACTGGCGCAGCCGACCACACTGTCCAGGCGGTTGGCACTCATGAACGCAGCCAGGGCGCCCCAGAGCGCCAGGATGACGCCGCCCGAGCGGTGCTCCGGGTGGACGCAGGAGCGTCCCAGCTCGGCCATGCTGTCGCGAAGCGGCCGCAGGCGAGTCAAATCGAACTCCGTCTCACTGTAGTAGCCACCGGCGCGACGTGCCGCCGTCGGCGTCAGAACCCGATAGGTGCCGATGACCTGTGCGGGGGCCTCGTCCGTAGCGAGGGTGCGAACGAGCAGGTGCTCGCAGAAATCGTCGAACAGGTCGACATCGTGCCCGGCGGGTGCGCTGGGCGGCGGAGTGAGGCGAGCCCCCATTTCGCCCACGAAGACGTCGTGGCGCAGCCGCTGTGCCGAGCGCACCTCATCGGCGTGGCGCGCCCAGAGCACTTCGAACTCCGGTTCACGTGCGGCTTGCGGCTCTGGCGCTGCCACCGGAGGTGTGGCGTGCCATCCTGTGGGAGTTGGAGAGGGCTCGTGGCGCGACGGGGTGTCATTTAAGCCGCGGCGCTCTGGCACGGCTGGCGCACGTGGTTGACGGCGAAAGCCCAGGTTCAAGAGGCTCACCAACGGCATGGTGGGATTCGGCAGTTCCTTCATGACAGCGTCTTTCGTCGTGATGGCGCTGATCGTCGGGGCCACGCGTGACCCGTGCGTGACCGCTCGGTGACGTCGACGTGACACCTGGGGTTTCGGCGGCCAACGACTGGGTCACCGACTGCTACAGTGAAGCCATGAGCATCCAGGTCTTCGGTCTGCCCGTGTCGCGCGGCGTCGCGATCGGCCGGGCGGTGCTGGTCGCCTCCAGCCGGGTCGACGTCGCGCACTACTTCATCGACAACGACCAGATTGAGGCCGAGGTGACCCGCCTGCGCGATGCGCGCAACGAGGTGGCGGCGGAACTGGTTGCGCTAAAAAGCGAAGTGCCCGAGGAGGCTCACGCCGAGTTGGTCGCTTTGCTGGATGTGCATCTGATGCTGCTGCACGACGAAATGCTGGCCGATGCCACCAAGCAGTGGATCGTCGAGAGGCACTACAACGCCGAATGGGCGATGTCGGCGCAGTTGGAGGTGATCGCTCGGCAGTTTGACGAAATGGAGGACGAGTACCTCCGCGAGCGCAAGGCCGACTTGGAGCAAGTGGTCGAACGACTGCTGAAGGCGCTGGCCCGGCAAACCACAGGCAACAGCCACACCAACGGCGCCAACGCCCGCGACTTTGCCGGTGAAGATCCCCTGATTCTGGTGGCCAGCGATATCGCGCCCGCGGACATGCTGCAGTTCAAGCGCAGCGTTTTCACAGGCTTCGTGACGGATGTGGGCGGCCGCACCTCACATACGGCGATCGTGGCCCGAAGCATGGACATCCCCGCGGTGGTCGGGGCGCGGGAGGCCAGCCGCATCGTTCGACAGGATGACTGGGTCATCATCGACGGTGATGCCGGTGTGGTGATCGTGAATCCGTCGCCCATCGTGCTGGAGGAATACCGCTTTCGTCAGCGGCAGATCGAGCTGGAGCGCGCCAAGCTCAATCGACTCCGCCACACCCCATCTGTCACCCTCGACGGGCAAGTCATCGACCTGTTGGCCAATATCGAGATGCCCTCGGATGCGGCCGCTGCCATCGAGGCCGGCGCCGTGGGCGTCGGCCTGTTCCGCAGCGAGTTCTTGTTCATGAACCGCAACGGGCAGTTGCCCAACGAGGAAGAGCAGTTCCAGGCGTATCGAGCGGTGGTCCAGGCCATGGACGGCCTGCCAGTGACGATTCGCACGGTGGACGTGGGCGCGGACAAGCCTCTTGATCGAATGTCCTCCCACGAGCTTCGTCACGAACACTCGTTGAATCCGGCGCTTGGCCTGAGGGCGATTCGCTGGAGTCTGGCAGAGCCAGAGATGTTCGGCCAGCAGCTGCGGGCAATTCTGCGCGCCAGCGCCTACGGCAAAGTACGCATCCTGGTGCCCATGGTCGCGCACATGAGTGAGGTGTCGCAGATCATGAGCGCCGTCGAACGGGCCAAGGAGCGGCTGCGAGCCGACGCGGTCCCCTTCACCGAGGTGGAGGTGGGGGCGATGATCGAAATTCCGGCGGCAGCGCTGATGATGCCGTCACTGATGCGGTACTTCGATTTCGTGTCGATCGGTACCAACGATTTGATCCAGTACACCCTGGCGATCGACCGGGCAGACGAAGCTGTCGCGCACTTGTACGACCCATGGCACCCTGCAGTCCTGCAGTTGGTGGAGCGAACCATCGCCTGCGCCAACGACGCGGGCAAGGCCGTGAGCGTATGCGGTGAGATGGCGGGGGATCCTGCGTTCACCGAACTGCTCTTGGGTATGGGGCTGCGAAGCTTTTCGATGCACCCTGCGCAGGTGGCTGCCATCAAGCAACGGGTGTTGCGCGCGGATGTCCGCGCGCTGCGGGCCCAGATTGCATCGGTCCTCGCGAGCGACTCTCCTCAGGAGACTTGCGTCGCACTGCTGAAGTCCAAGCCGCACTGACCCGGGTTCAGGTCGAGCCAACGTCAGATCGGTTCGATGGTGGCCCCATCGGCACCGCTAATTGATTGCCGAAAGAGAAAGACGCGCAGCGCTTGCGCGCTTCGAGTTTTCACTGCTATAGTAGCAGGCTTCGCTGATCGCGCTGCGGTCAGTGACTTTCGAGTAGCTGCCCGAGGCAGCAGCCAGAAAGTCGGGCGGCCAAACAAGGCGGCGCGAAGAGCGCAAAAGGTTGAGCGTTTGACAGGGTTTTAAAAACAAGTCATAATCCACCTTCTTTGCTGATCACTGATCGCAACGAGTTGAAAGCAAATCGCTGTCAACGTGTTCTTTAAAAACTAACAGCCGATAAGCGTGGGTGTTTGAAGGCGAGTGCTTGCTTGAGAGATCAAGCGAGTCGCAAGACTTTAAATGCTCATGGAAGTGAAGTTCACTTCAATTCTTTGAGCGAATTCAAGATCGAACTGAAGAGTTTGATCCTGGCTCAGATTGAACGCTGGCGGCATGCCTTACACATGCAAGTCGAACGGTAACGCGGGGCAACCTGGCGACGAGTGGCGAACGGGTGAGTAATGCATCGGAACGTGCCCAGTAGTGGGGGATAGCCCGGCGAAAGCCGGATTAATACCGCATACGACCTACGGGTGAAAGGGGGGGATCGCAAGACCTCTCGCTATTGGAGCGGCCGATGTCAGATTAGGTAGTTGGTGGGGTAAAGGCCTACCAAGCCGACGATCTGTAGCTGGTCTGAGAGGACGACCAGCCACACTGGGACTGAGACACGGCCCAGACTCCTACGGGAGGCAGCAGTGGGGAATTTTGGACAATGGGCGCAAGCCTGATCCAGCCATGCCGCGTGCGGGAAGAAGGCCTTCGGGTTGTAAACCGCTTTTGTCAGGGAAGAAATCTTCTGAGTTAATACCTCGGGTGGATGACGGTACCTGAAGAATAAGCACCGGCTAACTACGTGCCAGCAGCCGCGGTAATACGTAGGGTGCAAGCGTTAATCGGAATTACTGGGCGTAAAGCGTGCGCAGGCGGTTTTGTAAGACAGAGGTGAAATCCCCGGGCTCAACCTGGGAACTGCCTTTGTGACTGCAAAGCTTGAGTGCGGCAGAGGGGGATGGAATTCCGCGTGTAGCAGTGAAATGCGTAGATATGCGGAGGAACACCGATGGCGAAGGCAATCCCCTGGGCCTGCACTGACGCTCATGCACGAAAGCGTGGGGAGCAAACAGGATTAGATACCCTGGTAGTCCACGCCCTAAACGATGTCAACTGGTTGTTGGGAAGGTTCCTTCTCAGTAACGTAGCTAACGCGTGAAGTTGACCGCCTGGGGAGTACGGCCGCAAGGTTGAAACTCAAAGGAATTGACGGGGACCCGCACAAGCGGTGGATGATGTGGTTTAATTCGATGCAACGCGAAAAACCTTACCTACCCTTGACATGGCAGGAATCTCGCAGAGATGTGAGAGTGCTCGAAAGAGAACCTGCGCACAGGTGCTGCATGGCCGTCGTCAGCTCGTGTCGTGAGATGTTGGGTTAAGTCCCGCAACGAGCGCAACCCTTGTCATTAGTTGCTACGAAAGGGCACTCTAATGAGACTGCCGGTGACAAACCGGAGGAAGGTGGGGATGACGTCAGGTCCTCATGGCCCTTATGGGTAGGGCTACACACGTCATACAATGGCCGGTACAGAGGGCTGCCAACCCGCGAGGGGGAGCCAATCCCAGAAAACCGGTCGTAGTCCGGATCGTAGTCTGCAACTCGACTGCGTGAAGTCGGAATCGCTAGTAATCGCGGATCAGCTTGCCGCGGTGAATACGTTCCCGGGTCTTGTACACACCGCCCGTCACACCATGGGAGCGGGTTCTGCCAGAAGTAGTTAGCCTAACCGCAAGGAGGGCGATTACCACGGCAGGGTTCGTGACTGGGGTGAAGTCGTAACAAGGTAGCCGTATCGGAAGGTGCGGCTGGATCACCTCCTTTCTGGAAATACCAAAACGCGACTTTGATGCTGCTTGCAGCGCAAAGCGTAGTTGAGGTCACAGAAGCACTCAAATTCTTGCACCCACACTTATCGGCTGTGAACACAACAGTGAGTGAAGAGCGTGAGCCTGGTGAGCGTCAAGATGGCCTTGGTTGTTGTCTAGCAAGCCGGCTGACGTGATAAGACACCGGGCTCGCGTTCATTCAAGAATGCGTGGGTCTGTAGCTCAGTCGGTTAGAGCACCGTCTTGATAAGGCGGGGGTCGTTGGTTCGAATCCAACCAGACCCACCACACGAATGATCTCGTGGGGGATTAGCTCAGCTGGGAGAGCACCTGCTTTGCAAGCAGGGGGTCGTCGGTTCGATCCCGTCATCCTCCACCACTCATCTGCTGTCGAAAGCAAACCCAAGCGTCTGTGAGGCGCTTGGGTTTGCTGACGAAAGTTGGCTGTTGTTCTTTAACAATTCAAAGAGTCGAATCAGCGCTGCTGATGGAAAGTTGATCGGGGGTAAAGGCCCGCTCAGCACCGTGCCATCAGCGGCATATGATTGCGTCACCAGACTTCAACTTGAAAATCAAGTTTGAAGAACGGCATAACGCGAATACTCACAAACTGATTGCCCTAGCGTGGGTAATCGGTCCAGTCCTTGATCTGACGTCTTCAGCGACGTCAAAGTTATAGGGTCAAGTGACTAAGTGCATGTGGTGGATGCCTTGGCGATTACAGGCGACGAAGGACGTGATAGCCTGCGATAAGCTTCGGGGAGCTGGCAAATAAGCTTTGATCCGGAGATTTCCGAATGGGGAAACCCACCCTTTTAGGGTATCGCATGATGAATACATAGTCATGCGAGGCGAACCGGGTGAACTGAAACATCTCAGTAGCTCGAGGAAAAGACATCAACCGAGATTCCGAAAGTAGTGGCGAGCGAAATTGGAACAGCCTGCACGTTTTAGCAGTTGGTTTATCAGAACGGAATGGAAAGTCCGGCCATAGCGGGTGATAGCCCCGTATGAAAAAAGCCGATTGTGGAACTAGGCGTGCGACAAGTAGGGCGGGACACGTGTAATCCTGTCTGAATATGGGGGGACCATCCTCCAAGGCTAAATACTCGTAATCGACCGATAGTGAACTAGTACCGTGAGGGAAAGGCGAAAAGAACCCCGGGAGGGGAGTGAAATAGATCCTGAAACCGCATGCATACAAAAAGTCGGAGCCCGTAAGGGTGACGGCGTACCTTTTGTATAATGGGTCAGCGACTTACATTCAGTGGCAAGCTTAACCGAATAGGGAAGGCGAAGGGAAACCGAGTCCGAATAGGGCGTTCAAGTCGCTGGGTGTAGACCCGAAACCAGGTGATCTATCCATGGCCAGGATGAAGGTGCGGTAACACGCACTGGAGGTCCGAACCGACTAGTGTTGCAAAACTAGCGGATGAGCTGTGGATAGGGGTGAAAGGCTAAACAAACCTGGAGATAGCTGGTTCTCTCCGAAAACTATTTAGGTAGTGCCTCAAGTATTACCATCGGGGGTAGAGCACTGTTATGGCTAGGGGGTCATGGCGACTTACCAAACCATTGCAAACTCCGAATACCGATGAGTACAGCTTGGGAGACAGAGCACCGGGTGCTAACGTCCGGACTCAAGAGGGAAACAACCCAGACCGCCAGCTAAGGTCCCCAAAATTGGCTAAGTGGGAAACGAAGTGGGAAGGCTAAAACAGTCAGGATGTTGGCTTAGAAGCAGCCACCATTTAAAGAAAGCGTAATAGCTCACTGATCGAGTCGTCCTGCGCGGAAGATGTAACGGGGCTAAGCCAGTTACCGAAGCTGCGGATTTGCTAGCAATAGCAAGTGGTAGGAGAGCGTTCTGTACGCCTGTGAAGGTGGATCGTGAGGTCTGCTGGAGGTATCAGAAGTGCGAATGCTGACATGAGTAGCGTTAAAGGGGGTGAAAAGCCCCCTCGCCGTAAGCGCAAGGTTTCCTACGCAACGTTCATCGGCGTAGGGTGAGTCGGCCCCTAAGGCGAGGCAGAGATGCGTAGCTGATGGGAAACAGGTCAATATTCCTGTACCGATCTATAGTGCGATGTGGGGACGGAGAAGGTTAGCTCAGCCGGGTGTTGGATGTCCCGGTTCAAGCCTGTAGTCGTGCTCGGTAGGCAAATCCGCCGAGCTTAGATGAGGGGTAATAACGAGGAGGCTTGCCTCCGAAGTGAGTGATACCCTGCTTCCAGGAAAAGCCACTAAGCTTCAGCTATAGACGACCGTACCGCAAACCGACACTGGTGCGCGTGATGAGTATTCTCAGGCGCTTGAGAGAACTCTGGAGAAGGAACTCGGCAAATTGACACCGTAACTTCGGAAGAAGGTGTGCCCCTAGTAGGTGAAGTTGTACAAACGGAGCCCAATGGGGTCGCAGAGAATCGGTGGCTGCGACTGTTTATTAAAAACACAGCACTCTGCAAAGACGAAAGTCGACGTATAGGGTGTGACGCCTGCCCGGTGCTGGAAGATTAAATGATGGGGTGCAAGCTCTTGATTGAAGTCCCAGTAAACGGCGGCCGTAACTATAACGGTCCTAAGGTAGCGAAATTCCTTGTCGGGTAAGTTCCGACCTGCACGAATGGCGTAACGATGGCCACACTGTCTCCTCCAGAGACTCAGCGAAGTTGAAATGTTTGTGATGATGCAATCTCCCCGCGGAAAGACGGAAAGACCCCATGAACCTTTACTGTAGCTTTACATTGGACTTTGAACAGATCTGTGTAGGATAGGTGGGAGGCTTTGAAGCAGTGCCGCTAGGTGCCGTGGAGCCAACGTTGAAATACCACCCTGGTGTGTTTGAGGTTCTAACCTTGTCCCGTTATCCGGGATGGGGACAGTGTATGGTGGGCAGTTTGACTGGGGCGGTCTCCTCCCAAAGCGTAACGGAGGAGTTCGAAGGTACGCTAGCCACGGTCGGAAATCGTGGTGATAGTGCATTGGCATAAGCGTGCTTGACTGCGAGACTGACAAGTCGAGCAGGTACGAAAGTAGGACAAAGTGATCCGGTGGTTCTGTATGGAAGGGCCATCGCTCAACGGATAAAAGGTACTCTGGGGATAACAGGCTGATACCGCCCAAGAGTTCATATCGACGGCGGTGTTTGGCACCTCGATGTCGGCTCATCTCCTCCTGGGGCTGTAGCCGGTCCCAAGGGTATGGCTGTTCGCCATTTAAAGAGGTACGTGAGCTGGGTTTAAAACGTCGTGAGACAGTTTGGTCCCTATCTTCCGTGGGCGCTGCACGATTGAGAGAGCCTGCTCCTAGTACGAGAGGACCGGAGTGGACGCACCTCTGGTGTATCGGTTGTCACGCCAGTGGCATTGCCGAGTAGCTAAGTGCGGAAGAGATAACCGCTGAAAGCATCTAAGCGGGAAACTCGTCTCAAGATGAGTCTTGCCGGGGCCTTGAGCCCCCTGAAGAGTCGTTCGAGACCAGGACGTTGATAGGCTGGGTGTGGAAGCGCAGTAATGCGTTAAGCTAACCAGTACTAATTGCTCGTGAGGCTTGACCCTATAACTTTGATGTACAATAAACGTCAAAGTAGACTGGGTGAGAATTTATAGTTGTGCCAAATCTGGCCGACGCAATCATCTGATTCGACTCTATTGAATTGGCCCAGCAGCCTCCTCGCTGCTAGGCAACAAGTTAAGCCTGATGACCATAGCGAGGTGGTCCCACTCCTTCCCATCCCGAACAGGACAGTGAAACGCCTCTGCGCCGATGATAGTGCGGATTCCCGTGTGAAAGTAGGACATCGTCAGGCTAATATTCGAGTAAAACGCCCGGTTTCTCCGGGCGTTTTTATCTTTGAATGATGAGTTCGTGCTATGATCTCATCCTTCAGCGATAAGCTGGATTGATCGAAAGATCTGCTCTTTAAAAACTAACAGCCGATAAGCGTGGGTGTTTGAAGGCGAGTGCTTGCTTGAGAGATCAAGCGAGTCGCAAGACTTTAAATGCTCATGGAAGTGAAGTTCACTTCAATTCTTTGAGCGAATTCAAGATCGAACTGAAGAGTTTGATCCTGGCTCAGATTGAACGCTGGCGGCATGCCTTACACATGCAAGTCGAACGGTAACGCGGGGCAACCTGGCGACGAGTGGCGAACGGGTGAGTAATGCATCGGAACGTGCCCAGTAGTGGGGGATAGCCCGGCGAAAGCCGGATTAATACCGCATACGACCTACGGGTGAAAGGGGGGGATCGCAAGACCTCTCGCTATTGGAGCGGCCGATGTCAGATTAGGTAGTTGGTGGGGTAAAGGCCTACCAAGCCGACGATCTGTAGCTGGTCTGAGAGGACGACCAGCCACACTGGGACTGAGACACGGCCCAGACTCCTACGGGAGGCAGCAGTGGGGAATTTTGGACAATGGGCGCAAGCCTGATCCAGCCATGCCGCGTGCGGGAAGAAGGCCTTCGGGTTGTAAACCGCTTTTGTCAGGGAAGAAATCTTCTGAGTTAATACCTCGGGAGGATGACGGTACCTGAAGAATAAGCACCGGCTAACTACGTGCCAGCAGCCGCGGTAATACGTAGGGTGCAAGCGTTAATCGGAATTACTGGGCGTAAAGCGTGCGCAGGCGGTTTTGTAAGACAGAGGTGAAATCCCCGGGCTCAACCTGGGAACTGCCTTTGTGACTGCAAAGCTTGAGTGCGGCAGAGGGGGATGGAATTCCGCGTGTAGCAGTGAAATGCGTAGATATGCGGAGGAACACCGATGGCGAAGGCAATCCCCTGGGCCTGCACTGACGCTCATGCACGAAAGCGTGGGGAGCAAACAGGATTAGATACCCTGGTAGTCCACGCCCTAAACGATGTCAACTGGTTGTTGGGAAGGTTCCTTCTCAGTAACGTAGCTAACGCGTGAAGTTGACCGCCTGGGGAGTACGGCCGCAAGGTTGAAACTCAAAGGAATTGACGGGGACCCGCACAAGCGGTGGATGATGTGGTTTAATTCGATGCAACGCGAAAAACCTTACCTACCCTTGACATGGCAGGAATCTCGCAGAGATGTGAGAGTGCTCGAAAGAGAACCTGCGCACAGGTGCTGCATGGCCGTCGTCAGCTCGTGTCGTGAGATGTTGGGTTAAGTCCCGCAACGAGCGCAACCCTTGTCATTAGTTGCTACGAAAGGGCACTCTAATGAGACTGCCGGTGACAAACCGGAGGAAGGTGGGGATGACGTCAGGTCCTCATGGCCCTTATGGGTAGGGCTACACACGTCATACAATGGCCGGTACAGAGGGCTGCCAACCCGCGAGGGGGAGCCAATCCCAGAAAACCGGTCGTAGTCCGGATCGTAGTCTGCAACTCGACTGCGTGAAGTCGGAATCGCTAGTAATCGCGGATCAGCTTGCCGCGGTGAATACGTTCCCGGGTCTTGTACACACCGCCCGTCACACCATGGGAGCGGGTTCTGCCAGAAGTAGTTAGCCTAACCGCAAGGAGGGCGATTACCACGGCAGGGTTCGTGACTGGGGTGAAGTCGTAACAAGGTAGCCGTATCGGAAGGTGCGGCTGGATCACCTCCTTTCTGGAAATACCAAAACGCGACTTTGATGCTGCTTGCAGCGCAAAGCGTAGTTGAGGTCACAGAAGCACTCAAATTCTTGCACCCACACTTATCGGCTGTGAACACAACAGTGAGTGAAGAGCGTGAGCCTGGTGAGCGTCAAGATGGCCTTGGTTGTTGTCTAGCAAGCCGGCTGACGTGATAAGACACCGGGCTCGCGTTCATTCAAGAATGCGTGGGTCTGTAGCTCAGTCGGTTAGAGCACCGTCTTGATAAGGCGGGGGTCGTTGGTTCGAATCCAACCAGACCCACCACACGAATGATCTCGTGGGGGATTAGCTCAGCTGGGAGAGCACCTGCTTTGCAAGCAGGGGGTCGTCGGTTCGATCCCGTCATCCTCCACCACTCATCTGCTGTCGAAAGCAAACCCAAGCGTCTGTGAGGCGCTTGGGTTTGCTGACGAAAGTTGGCTGTTGTTCTTTAACAATTCAAAGAGTCGAATCAGCGCTGCTGATGGAAAGTTGATCGGGGGTAAAGGCCCGCTCAGCACCGTGCCATCAGCGGCATATGATTGCGTCACCAGACTTCAACTTGAAAATCAAGTTTGAAGAACGGCATAACGCGAATACTCACAAACTGATTGCCCTAGCGTGGGTAATCGGTCCAGTCCTTGATCTGACGTCTTCAGCGACGTCAAAGTTATAGGGTCAAGTGACTAAGTGCATGTGGTGGATGCCTTGGCGATTACAGGCGACGAAGGACGTGATAGCCTGCGATAAGCTTCGGGGAGCTGGCAAATAAGCTTTGATCCGGAGATTTCCGAATGGGGAAACCCACCCTTTTAGGGTATCGCATGATGAATACATAGTCATGCGAGGCGAACCGGGTGAACTGAAACATCTCAGTAGCTCGAGGAAAAGACATCAACCGAGATTCCGAAAGTAGTGGCGAGCGAAATTGGAACAGCCTGCACGTTTTAGCAGTTGGTTTATCAGAACGGAATGGAAAGTCCGGCCATAGCGGGTGATAGCCCCGTATGAAAAAAGCCGATTGTGGAACTAGGCGTGCGACAAGTAGGGCGGGACACGTGTAATCCTGTCTGAATATGGGGGGACCATCCTCCAAGGCTAAATACTCGTAATCGACCGATAGTGAACTAGTACCGTGAGGGAAAGGCGAAAAGAACCCCGGGAGGGGAGTGAAATAGATCCTGAAACCGCATGCATACAAAAAGTCGGAGCCCGTAAGGGTGACGGCGTACCTTTTGTATAATGGGTCAGCGACTTACATTCAGTGGCAAGCTTAACCGAATAGGGAAGGCGAAGGGAAACCGAGTCCGAATAGGGCGTTCAAGTCGCTGGGTGTAGACCCGAAACCAGGTGATCTATCCATGGCCAGGATGAAGGTGCGGTAACACGCACTGGAGGTCCGAACCGACTAGTGTTGCAAAACTAGCGGATGAGCTGTGGATAGGGGTGAAAGGCTAAACAAACCTGGAGATAGCTGGTTCTCTCCGAAAACTATTTAGGTAGTGCCTCAAGTATTACCATCGGGGGTAGAGCACTGTTATGGCTAGGGGGTCATGGCGACTTACCAAACCATTGCAAACTCCGAATACCGATGAGTACAGCTTGGGAGACAGAGCACCGGGTGCTAACGTCCGGACTCAAGAGGGAAACAACCCAGACCGCCAGCTAAGGTCCCCAAAATTGGCTAAGTGGGAAACGAAGTGGGAAGGCTAAAACAGTCAGGATGTTGGCTTAGAAGCAGCCACCATTTAAAGAAAGCGTAATAGCTCACTGATCGAGTCGTCCTGCGCGGAAGATGTAACGGGGCTAAGCCAGTTACCGAAGCTGCGGATTTGCTAGCAATAGCAAGTGGTAGGAGAGCGTTCTGTACGCCTGTGAAGGTGGATCGTGAGGTCTGCTGGAGGTATCAGAAGTGCGAATGCTGACATGAGTAGCGTTAAAGGGGGTGAAAAGCCCCCTCGCCGTAAGCGCAAGGTTTCCTACGCAACGTTCATCGGCGTAGGGTGAGTCGGCCCCTAAGGCGAGGCAGAGATGCGTAGCTGATGGGAAACAGGTCAATATTCCTGTACCGATCTATAGTGCGATGTGGGGACGGAGAAGGTTAGCTCAGCCGGGTGTTGGATGTCCCGGTTCAAGCCTGTAGTCGTGCTCGGTAGGCAAATCCGCCGAGCTTAGATGAGGGGTAATAACGAGGAGGCTTGCCTCCGAAGTGAGTGATACCCTGCTTCCAGGAAAAGCCACTAAGCTTCAGCTATAGACGACCGTACCGCAAACCGACACTGGTGCGCGTGATGAGTATTCTCAGGCGCTTGAGAGAACTCTGGAGAAGGAACTCGGCAAATTGACACCGTAACTTCGGAAGAAGGTGTGCCCCTAGTAGGTGAAGTTGTACAAACGGAGCCCAATGGGGTCGCAGAGAATCGGTGGCTGCGACTGTTTATTAAAAACACAGCACTCTGCAAAGACGAAAGTCGACGTATAGGGTGTGACGCCTGCCCGGTGCTGGAAGATTAAATGATGGGGTGCAAGCTCTTGATTGAAGTCCCAGTAAACGGCGGCCGTAACTATAACGGTCCTAAGGTAGCGAAATTCCTTGTCGGGTAAGTTCCGACCTGCACGAATGGCGTAACGATGGCCACACTGTCTCCTCCAGAGACTCAGCGAAGTTGAAATGTTTGTGATGATGCAATCTCCCCGCGGAAAGACGGAAAGACCCCATGAACCTTTACTGTAGCTTTACATTGGACTTTGAACAGATCTGTGTAGGATAGGTGGGAGGCTTTGAAGCAGTGCCGCTAGGTGCCGTGGAGCCAACGTTGAAATACCACCCTGGTGTGTTTGAGGTTCTAACCTTGTCCCGTTATCCGGGATGGGGACAGTGTATGGTGGGCAGTTTGACTGGGGCGGTCTCCTCCCAAAGCGTAACGGAGGAGTTCGAAGGTACGCTAGCCACGGTCGGAAATCGTGGTGATAGTGCATTGGCATAAGCGTGCTTGACTGCGAGACTGACAAGTCGAGCAGGTACGAAAGTAGGACAAAGTGATCCGGTGGTTCTGTATGGAAGGGCCATCGCTCAACGGATAAAAGGTACTCTGGGGATAACAGGCTGATACCGCCCAAGAGTTCATATCGACGGCGGTGTTTGGCACCTCGATGTCGGCTCATCTCATCCTGGGGCTGTAGCCGGTCCCAAGGGTATGGCTGTTCGCCATTTAAAGAGGTACGTGAGCTGGGTTTAAAACGTCGTGAGACAGTTTGGTCCCTATCTTCCGTGGGCGCTGCAAGATTGAGAGAGCCTGCTCCTAGTACGAGAGGACCGGAGTGGACGCACCTCTGGTGTATCGGTTGTCACGCCAGTGGCATTGCCGAGTAGCTAAGTGCGGAAGAGATAACCGCTGAAAGCATCTAAGCGGGAAACTCGTCTCAAGATGAGTCTTGCCGGGGCCTTGAGCCCCCTGAAGAGTCGTTCGAGACCAGGACGTTGATAGGCTGGGTGTGGAAGCGCAGTAATGCGTTAAGCTAACCAGTACTAATTGCTCGTGAGGCTTGACCCTATAACTTTGATGTACAATAAACGTCAAAGTAGACTGGGTGAGAATTTATAGTTGTGCCAAATCTGGCCGACGCAATCATCTGATTCGACTCTATTGAATTGGCCCAGCAGCCTCCTCGCTGCTAGGCAACAAGTTAAGCCTGATGACCATAGCGAGGTGGTCCCACTCCTTCCCATCCCGAACAGGACAGTGAAACGCCTCTGCGCCGATGATAGTGCGGATTCCCGTGTGAAAGTAGGACATCGTCAGGCTAATATTCGAAATGCCCAGCTGGCGAATGTCAGCTGGGCTTTTTCCATTGGATCGAGCGTTTTCGCGGCTTGAAGCCTGCAAGGCGACGAGAGTGTTGGCGCCTACCTAATACATTTGGCCATGAAGGCGCGCTCATGTTGGCGAGATGACAGTTTGATTTGAGCAACCGTTGCAACAGATTAGGGGCTGAATCGGGCGATCGCTGTTTTGCCGTTGATTTCCGCCCGCATGGTGATCGTGTTGCGTGAGTCTGTTCATCAGAGTGAGCTCGATACTTTGTAAGCAGCCAGGGAACACATGTTGATCTGACAGCGCCCTGGTAGTGAACATCTGTCCGCTTAGAAGGAGTCGGACACGTGAACACTTATGGGGTCGATCTGATGGGCCGGCGGCGTCG